>JBKPHE010000054.1:0-59984 GCA_046744485.1 Actinomycetota bacterium
TCGTCCTGGCGTCGCTGAAGGGTGGGCTGCACGCCACGCAGCGCGAGATCGCCGAGGACGTCGGGGTCGAGGGACCGACGTTGACGCACCACCTCAACCGCATGGAAGCCGCGGGCCTGGTCACCAGGGCGCGTGACCCCCGCAACCGTCGGGCACATCAGGTCGAGCTGACCGCGGCGGGTGAGCTGGCCTTCCGGACCTTGCTCACCCGCGTCCAGGCGTTCGACCGGCGATTGCGGGCGGGCTTCTCCGACGAGGAGCTGGCCGTGCTGCGTCGCCTGCTGGACCGACTTGCCGGCAACGCCGCCAGCGACGACAGGGCACCGGGCGACGATCCAGGCGGGCCGCGAGCGACATCCGGCCAGCGGAAAGGCGAGGAACGGCTCGCCGGCCAGCGGAAAGGCGAGGAACGGCTCGCCGGACAGCGGAAAGGCGAGGAACGGCTCGCCGGACGGTAGAGCCCCCTCGGGTTGCGGAGCGGTGCGCTACGACCGCCGAGTCGAAGGGATGTCGCTGCGGTGAAGACGTACCGGACATCGAAGGTTCAAGCGGCGGCAAACGCCGTGATGACGTGGCTGGTGCGCCGCGGCCGCGGCCCTGGATTCATCTGGTTGCTGACGGCCCCCGGTCGGGTGAGCGGCGTGCCGCGAACGAGACCCGTGGTGCCGGTGCAGGACGGCGACGAGCGATGGGTCGTGGCACCGTTCGGTGCGGTCGGCTGGGTCCGCAACGTCCGCGCCGCGGGCTACCTGGAGCTTCACCGCGGCCAGGAGTCTCACAGATGCCAGGCACGGGAGCTCGAGCCGGCCGAGGCCGTTCCCGTGCTGCGCGACTACCTCTCGATGCGCACGGGCCGCTACGTCAAGGACTACTTCGACGTCACGTCGTCATCGCCGGACGAGGCGATAGCCCGCGAAGCCGCGCAACACCCGGTGTTCGCCTTGACGCCTGCAGGGTAAGGAAGGCGATCCGCGCCCATCATCGCCAGCGGCGCTGTACCGCAAAGCTACGCCCGCCCCCCAGATCTCGGAGTCGCCGTGAAGATCAGCATCGGCCTCACCAACTACTCCTGGCCCGACGGGCCGGTCCGTCTCACAGGCCATCTGCTCGACCTGGCCCGACAAGTCGACGAAGGCGGCATCGACACCCTGTGGGTCGCCGACCACCTCCTGCAGATGGACCCGACCGCCACGATCGACGAACCGATGCTCGAGGCCTACACCACCCTCGGATTCCTCGCCGCCGCCACCAGCAACGTGAACCTCGGCACCATGGTCACCTGGGCGTCGATCCGTCCACCCGCTCTCGTCGTCAAGACGGTCACGACACTCGACGTGCTCTCCGGCGGCCGGGCTTGGCTCGGTGTCGGTGCCGGCTACCAGCGCGACGAAGCGGTCATGACCGGGCTTCCGTTCCCGGACACCGCGGAACGGTTCGTGCTCATGGAGGAGCTCCTGCAGCTCGCCGCGCACATGTGGGACGGGGACCGCCGGCCGTTCGAGGGGCCGCGCCACCGACTCGAACAACCGATCGGCAACCCTGAGCCGATCTCGCGTCCCCGGGTGCTGATCGGTGGCATGGGCGAGCAGCGGACCCTGCCGCTCGTGGCCCGCTACGGCGATGCCTGCAACCTCTTCGACATCCCGGACGGCGGCGCCACGCTGCAACGCAAGCTCGAAGTCCTCGCCCGGGCCTGCGACACCGTCGGCAGGGATCCCGGCGACATCGAGGTAACCCTCAGCAGCCGACTCGGCCGCGACGAGACCACAGAGGCGTTCATCGACCGGTGTGGCCAGCTCGCCCGACGCGGGATCCACCACATCGTCCTCGTGACCAGCGGCCCCTGGGGCCGCGGCGAGCTCGACGTGATCTTCGGCGCCGTGGAACCGGTCCGGAATCTCGACTGACGCGATCGGGCCACCTCGCCGACCGGTCGGCGCCGGTCTCGGCGGCTGGTCGGCACGATCCGGCGCGAGGATCTTCCCATGGCGTCCCAACCCAACCGGCCGGCCGGCAGGCCGACGCTGGAGGCGGTGGCGGCTCGGGCGGGGGTGGGCCGGGGCACCGTGTCACGGGTGATCAACGGGTCGACGCAGGTGAGCGCCAAGGCCCGCGAGGCGGTGCTCAGCGCCATCGAGGACCTCGGCTACGTGCCCAACCGCGCCGCTCGCTCGTTGGTCACCCGCCGCACCGACTGCATCGCCCTGGTGGTGTCCGAGTCCGAGGACCGGGTGTTCGCCGAACCGTTCTTCGCCGGCGTGGTGCGCGGCGTCAGCGCGGAGATCGCAGACACCGCCTTCCAGCTCTGGCTCGCGATGATCAACAGCTCGACCGACCGCAGGCGGGTCGGGCGGCACCTCACGGCGCAGCACGTCGACGGCGCGATGCTGCTGTCGCTCCATGGCGACGACTCGCTGCCCCGCCTGCTCGAGGACAGTGGGCTGCCCACGGTCCTCGGCGGTCGGCCCACCGGTTTCATGCCCAACAGCTATGTCGATGTCGACAATCATGCCGGCGCCCGGCTGGCCGTCGATCACCTGGTCGCCCGCGGCCGGCGGCGCATCGCCACGATTGCCGGCCCGCAGGACATGTCCGCCGGCGTGGCAAGGCTCGAGGGTTACCGCGAGGCCCTGCGCGACGCCGGGCTCCTCGACTGGCACGAGGACTTGACCGCCTACGGCCAGTTCAGCGAGTCGAGCGGCCAGACCGCCATGCAGGAGCTGTTGTCGCGTCGACCGGACGTGGATGCCGTCTTCGCGGCGTCCGACCCGATGGCCTTCGGCGCCATGCGCGCCATCAAGCAGGCCGGGCGGCGGATCCCGGACGACATCGCAGTGGTCGGCTTCGACGGATCACCCGCGGCCGGGAACACCGAACCGCCGCTGACGACCGTGCACCAACCGGCCGAGGCGATGGGCCGGCGCATGGCCCGGCTGCTCCTGGCACTCATCGGCGGGCAACCGGTCGAGCGGCGCGCGGTCATCCTCGTCCCTGACCTCGTCGTCCGCGACTCGACGTGACGCCCCGGCCCCGTGGCGCGGTACCACCGTGGCGGCCGCACCCCAAACCAAGACCGTCCGGGCTCACCAGGCCAGATGGTGCTCGGCGGGAAGCATCAAGGGCCCATACGTCGAAAGGCCCAGACGGGTGGCGACATCGGCGAACGGTCCCCAGGCCTCGATCCGGAGACGGGTGCTGGCGGCGGCGGGATCCTCGCTCGACTGAGCTGGGCGTACCCGCGCCGCGAGCGGTGTGCGGGGGTACACGCGGGCGTCTAGCTCGTCGGACGGCGGAAGTCCGGCCCGCTGCCTCGCCACGTCCAGCGCCACCAGCAGGCCGCCGAGCTCGTCGACGAGCCCGCGCTCCTTGGCGTCGGCGCCCGTCCACACGCGGCCCCGGGCGATCTCGTGGACGCGATCGCTCGACAGGCTGCGACCGCCCGCGACCTTGGCAGTGAAGTCGTCGTAGATCCGGTCGAGCCAGGCGTTGAGTCGCTCCCATTCTTCGTCGGTGAACGCGTGGAGCGGCGAGAACATCAGGCCGTGCCGGCCGCCGGCCACCCCCTCGTGGCCGATGCCGAGACGGTCCACCAGCCCATCGACCACCTGCTTGCCGGACACCACGCCGATCGAGCCCGTCAGCGTCCCTGGCTCGGCCACGATCACGTCCGCGCCCATCGAGACGAAGTAGCCGCCTGACGCCGCCACGTCGCCCATCGACACGACCACGGGCTTGCCGGCCCGGCGGGTTACGGCCACCTCACGCCAGATCGCGTCGGACGCCACGTACGAGCCACCCGGGCTTGTCACCCGGAGGACGATCGCCTTGACGTCATCCGCCTTGGTTGCCGACCGCAGCGCAGCCGACACGGTGTCCGCCCCGGCGCTCGTGCCGGCGAGCGGCTGGCGCCGGCTCCTGCCGAGGTGGATCGGTCCTGTCACCGGCACGAGGGCAACGGTGTCCGTCGGCCGCGTCGAGACGCGGGTCGACAGCTCGGCCAGCTTCGAGCGGCGGTAGCGGCCGAGGTACTGCAAGACCACGTCGGCGCCAGTCCGGGCCCGGACCGCGGCGTAGACGTCGTCGCGGTAGCCGAGGTGGTCGACGAGGCCGGCATCGAGGGCCTCGGTGGAGAACAGCGGCGCCCGATCGATCAGGCCCCGTACCACGCCCGGATCGAGGTCCCGATTGGCGGCGATGGTGGTCACGAGCTGTTCCATGACCGACTGCACGACCCGCTCGGTCGCCTCCCGGTGAGCGGCGGTGAACCCGCGCTCGGTGAAGACGTTGGCCACGTTCTTGTACTCATGCCGTTGGGCGATCTGGGGTGTGATCCCGGCCTTGTCGAGCACGCCGCGCAGGAACGGCACCTCGGTGGCGACTCCCGTGAGGCCCAGATCGCCGGACGGCTGCAGCCAGATCTCCTCGAAGCTCGTGGCCAGGACGTACGAGACGCTGCCGTTGCCGAACTCGCCGAAGGTCTCGGCCCAGGCGATCGTGATCTTGCCGTGGTCCCGGAGGTCCCCGATCGCGTCCTGCAGCTCCTGCGCCTGCGCGAGGCCCACGGCCGACCGCGACCCGCCCAGCTTGACCACCAAGGCCCGGACCCTGGCATCGCGCGCCGCCCGGCGCAGGCCTCGCAGGACCGTCCGCAGCGACGAGCGGCGCCGGGCGAGAACGGCACCCATCGGATCCTGTGGCGTGTCTTCCAGCAGCGGCTCGGTGAGATCGAGCTCCAGGACGAGGTCGGCGGTCCGCCGACGTCGCGCCTCGTCGATCCCGGTGACCACCGTTTCGGCTGCGTGCTTGGCTCTGGGGAGCATGGTTCGAGGCTAGGGGCCCGTCGGCGCCGGGTCGCCGTCGCCCCTCGTGCAACGCCGGCATCCGACTGAGACGCAGGTGCGGCTCAGGCCCATCGGTGTCGTCGATCGATCGCCGCCTCGGCGGCCGACAGGCCCACGAACGCGATGGCGAGGCTGCCGATGACGTCGGAGGTCCAGTGGACGCCGAGCCACACCCGGCACCAGGCGACCAGCACGATCACGGCCCAGGCCATGACCGTCAGCACCCACCACAGCCCGCGGCGGGTCACGTAGAGCCCGGCAATGATGGGCACGAAGCCCCAGGTCGCCGCGGCGGCCAACACGTGTCCGCCCGGGTATGAGAATCCCGTCCCCGGGACGAGCCGGGCGCCGGTGGGCCGGGGGCGCGCGACGATCTCCTTGACGAGCCACTCGAAGGGTGGACGGGCGGCGACCACGACGAACATCACCAGCGCGACCGAGCGGCAGCGCCGGGCCGCCAGTGCGATGCCGACGGCGCCGGCCGCGAGGACCACGGGCGTCGAGCCGAGCCGGGATACCCAGAGCGCCACCCGGTCCACGCCTGGCGATCGATGCTCGACCACTGCGTCGGTGATGGGACGGTCCCAGACCAGCAGTCGACCCCCGTCGATGGCGGCGAGGACCCCCAGAAGGACCGCGAGCGCGGCGGCCCCCACCAGCAGCCAGGGCTGCCGTTCCCCGATGTGCCGCAACGTGATCGGCGGCGAGCGATGCAGGTCAGGGGGCGAGATGGTCATGTCCGGGGTCGCTCGGAACAAGTTGGCCGCGAGGGCGGGCCAGATCAACCCATGGCCGCGTCCGGATCGCTCTCGCCATGGGTGCGCTCGGGGAGGAGGAGCACCGCAGCGATGAGGAACGCTAGGGCACCGACGAACGTGCCGAGGTTCATGAGAGTGGCGTTGTGGGGCTGGTCGGACGCGGGCACGACGTAGGAGGCCACTGCGGAGGCGCCGAACGCGATCGACCCGAAGAGGTTCAGCGCTGTGATCAGCCAGGGCAGGCTGTGGGGGCGCCACGACCACAGGCCGTGGCTCACCTCCGCCCATGCGAGCCCGCTTGCCACGAGGAAGCAGATGGACCCGAAGGTGTCCGGGGTCCACACCAGCCGGTCGGCCTGCGAGGCCGACAGGTGCTGAAGCATCTCGTCGAACGTGCTGACGTTGAACAGCAGCGTTCCGGTGAGCTGCACAGTGGCGACCCACCAATCGATGCGGTGTGGCTCCCAGGTGACGAGGTGGCGCCGCTCGGCAATCCCGGCGCCAGGTGGGGTGCGGGGCGCGTTTGCCACCTCCAGGTACTGGAGGAGCGCGGCGGTGGTGAAGAAGAGGGATCCTACGAAGAAGGTGACGCCGTCGGTGGCGACTCCAACGACGTCGACGTAGCGGGGCGCTGCGCCCACGGCAAAGCATGCCGACCCGACGGCGAAGAGCACAGCGATCCACCACCCGATGGCGCCCGGTGCCCACCAGGTCGAGCCGCGGCCGGTGTCGAGCAGCGAGTGCTGCTTGCGCCGCGCGCGCGACGTCCAGGTGACGATGCCACCGTCGGGTCGGCGGTAGGTCTCACGTGTGACGAACGGGCCCGGACCCGCGGCCTCTATGCGCTGCCACCGCTCTGGCACCGTGAGGCCCGCGCGCCGAGCGGTCACCGGCCCGTTTGCGACCTTCGTTCGTCGGTGGTCGATGGACGAACATCCTGAGCGATCCCGCTCGGGCCGGCATCATCCGTTCCGGGTGATCGGCCTCGCCGCCCCGGGGTAAGGGGTAGGCATGGCCCGACCTGTCTGGAGCGGTGTGATCAGCTTCGGGCTCGTGAGCGTGCCCGTGAAGGCCTATCCCGCGGTGCGCGACCACGACGTCCACTTCCACCAGATCGACAAGCGGTCCGGCTCGCGGATCCGCAACCGCAAGGTGTCCGCGAAGACGTGCGAGGAGGTCGACAACGCCGACATCGCCATGGGGTTCGAGACCAGCAAGGGCCGCTACGTGACGTTCAGCAAGCGTGAGCTGGACGACCTTCGGCCGGCGTCGACCCGGGCCGTCGAGGTCACCGACTTCGTCTCGCTCGATGGCATCGACCCGATCTATTACGAACGCACCTACTGGCTGGCGCCCGCCGATGACGCGGCCGTCAAGCCGTACCAGTTGCTCCGGGCTGCGATGGAAGACAGGCGGCTGGTGGCCATCGGCACCGTTGTCATGCGCAACAAGCAGTACCTCACCGCCATTCGTCCCCTCGAGGGCGCGCTCGCCATGTCGACGATGCGCTTCGCGGACGAGGTCGTGCCTCGGTCCGACGTGGACGGCGTCCCCGGTCGCCGGACCAACCCCGACTCCAAGATGCTGCGGATGGCGACGCAGCTCGTCGACTCACTCACCAGCGACTGGAACCCTCGGCGCTACCACGACACCTTCACGGAGGAACTACGGGAGCGAATCGAGTCCAAGCGAGCCGGGAAGAAGGTCATGGTCGAGCCGGAGGAACGAGCCGAGCCGAAGGTCATCGACCTGATGCAGGCACTGGAAGACAGCGTCAAGGGAGCCAAGGCCACCAGGCGGACCCGCCGCAAACCTGGGGGCCGTGCACGCAAGTCAGCGTGACCAGCTGCGGCGTCAGGACGGCACGCCGCCGGACCCGTGCACCGTCGGTACCAGCCACGAGTCCCGTTCCCAAGGGGCGGTGTCGCCCAACTTGGCGTAGTACTTGGCCAGGTGGGCCTTGACGCGATCGACGTCGTCCTCCGGGAGATCGACACCACCGCGTGCGCCCTGCATCACCGCCCCGGCGGCCATGACACCTCGAGGTACGGCAGTCAGCCGGCCGTCGATCACGTCGGCGATCAGCAACTTGTACGAGCCGAACTCGTCCTTCTGGTCCGCGTCGTACCAAACGTGAGCATCGCGGTACTTGGCGTTCGGTCCGTCGTCGGCTCCCGCCCACCGCCGGACGCGGGTCTCGGCGGCATCTGCATCCCACTCGCGGTCCCGATCGGCCAGTGGAAGGTCCTGGAATGCGGTGACAGCCATCGTCTTCCGCCTCCTTCGTCGATGTCCGCCTGTCCCGCCACTACCCGCGCCGAGCAGCGGTTATCCGCAGGCGTGACCTCGGCCGGTCGAGGACGGGGCCAGAGGTCGAATCGGGTGGCGCCGTAGGGCTCCGCAGTGCCGAGTGCGAACACCGTCGACGGGACGATCATGCAGGCGTGCCACGGTGGCGGCCCCGCCGCCGGCGCACTGAACTCGGCGATCAGGGCGTCTCCCTCGACCGCGAATCCGTAGCTCGTGGCAATTCGCTTGTCGGCGTGAGCGCCGTCTGCTGGCGTGAGGGCCGTCGATCGACCCAGGGAGTGCCAGGTGCGCCAGGCGTTCGTGTCCATCCAGACGGGAGTTGCCCACCGAGAGGACCGAACGCTTGCGCACGTTGAACTTGGGGATCCTGGCCCATGTAGACGCCGGTAAGACAACCCTTACCGAGAGGCTGCTGTACGCGGCCGGAGCCATCGACGCGGTCGGAAGCGTCGATGACGGAACGACTCAAACCGACACCTTGGCGCTCGAGCGCCAACGCGGCATCACCATCCGGACGGCCGTGGTCGCGTTCACCGTGGACGACGCCACGGTCAACATCATCGACACCCCCGGGCACCCCGATTTCATCGCTGAGGTGGACCGCTCGTTGCGCGTGCTCGACGGTGCCGTCCTCGTCATCTCAGCCGTCGAAGGCGTGCAAGCCCAGACGGTCGTGTTGATGCGCGCCTTGCGGCGCCTGCGCGTCCCGACACTGATCTTCGTCAACAAGATCGACCGCCCCGGTGCGGACCCCGAGCGCGTGATGACGGCGATTCGCGAACGTCTGACCCGGCATGCGATCCCCATGGGATGGACTCGGGATGTCGGCGACCCGGCAGCGTCCTTCGTCGCGCATCCGCGCGACGACGAACGCTTCGCCGATGCCGTCATCGACGCCGTGGCCGACCACGACGAGACCCTCCTAGCGGCGATCGTCGACGATCGGCATGGAGCCGTCTCAGCTGACGAACTCTGCCGGGGCCTCGCGACCCAAACCGCCGCAGCGCAAGCCCACCCCGTGTTCTTCGGTTCCGCGCTGACTGGCGCCGGGGTTTCGACGTTCATGGCCGCGCTCACGACGCTCCTGCCCGTCGCCGACGGTGATGTGGGCGCTCCGGCGTCGGGGGCGGTGTTCAAGGTGGAGCGGGGAGCCGCCGGCGACAAGATCGCCTATGTCCGGATGTTCGCGGGGACGGTTGCCATCCGCGAACGGCTCCGCACCAGCGCGGGGCGGGAGGCGACCATCACCGCGGTCAAGGTCGTCGAGCAAGGCGCTGCGGTGGACAGACCTGCCGCGACTGCGGGGCAGATCGCGAAGCTGTGGGGGCTCAGGGACGTGCGCATCGGTGACACCATCGGGGCCGCCTCGCGGCGGGCTGTCGGCGGCCTGTTCGCGCCTCCCACGCTCGAGACCGCGGTCGTCGCCCGGGATCCGTCGCAACAGGGTGCCCTCCATGCCGCGCTTGCCCAGGTCGCAGAGCAGGACCCGCTCATCAACCTGCGCCAGGACGACGCCCGTCAGGCGCTGTTCGTCTCGCTCTACGGCGAGGTCCAAAAGGAAGTCGTCCAGCAGACCATCGCGGCCGACTTCGGGATCGACATCGACTTCCACGAAACGACGACGATCTGCATCGAGCGGCCCGCGGGCAGGGGGCAGGCAGCCGAGCGACTCGGCCAACCGTCGAACCCGTTCCTCGCCACCATCGGCCTGACGATCGAGCCGGGCACGGTCGGCAGCGGCGTCCAGTTCCGCCTCCAGGTCGATGTCACGGCGATCCCGCTCTACGTGTACAAGGCCGTCGACGCCTTCCGGGCGGCGATGGCCGACTACACCTCCACCACGTTGCGGCAAGGCCTGTTCGGGTGGCAGGTCACCGATTGCGTGGTGACGATGACCGACTGCGGCTACACGTCCCCGGGCACCACGTCGGGCGACTTCCGCAAGCTCGCCCCGCTGGTGGTCATGTCCGCGCTCGAGCACGCGGGCACCGTGGTCTGTGAGCCGATCCAGCGCTTCCACCTCGACGCGCCCGCGGACAGCCTCGCAGCCGTCCTGCGGCTGGTTGCCCAGCTGCGAGGCGTGCCGCAAGCGCCCACCATCGCCGGCCCGTGGTTCACGCTCGATGGCGACATCCCCGCCGCCGAGGTACACCGCCTGCGGCACCAGCTTCAAGGCCCGACCCACGGTGAGGGCGTTCTGGAGGCTCACTTCGACCGCTACGAGCCCGTCATCGGTCGCGCACCGAACCGTCCTCGCTCCGACAACAACCCGTTCGACCGCAAGGAATACCTGCTGCACGTCCTGCGGCGGGTCTGAGGCCCGCACCTTTCGCGGGTCGTGCGCCGTGGGTAGGTTCCCTTCGTGGCAGTGGACCAAGGGGCCGCCTCTCGCGGCCACGGCGGGTCGATCGCCTTCGCGGCTGCCACCGGCGCCCTGGCCGGTGCTGCACTCTCCGGCCACCGGGGGAGGAGGGCAGGCGCGGTCGGTGCCCTGGGGGGTGCAGTCGGGCTGGGAGCCTCAGAGGCGGTGGCGCGAGCTCGGCAACGTCCGGGCGAGATCCCGGCGCTGTGGCAGCGCATCGCGATGACGTCGGCCCTGGTCGCCCCACTCGGGTGGGCGGCCGCCCGGTTCGCCCGCGCCGGGCCGGCCGTGGTCGGCACGTCCGCCGGCGCGGTCGCGGGTGCGTTCGGCCTGCGCCCGCAGAAGGTCGCCCTGGGACCGCTTGTCGGCGCCGCCGTGGGCCTGGCGGCGGCCCGTCGGCGGCGACATGTGCCCGCCGCAGCCGTGGCGAGCACGACGGTGCTCACGTACCGGTTGGTGTCGGCGGCGCTGTTCCGTGACGCACAGGTGGCCCTGCTCGCCGAGCGGGTCCAAGCCGAGGATCTTCCGTTCGTCGTGCCGCTGGAGGCTCGCACGCGCTATGTCGGCACGGGTTACGTCAAGCAGTTGGCCGAGGTGCTCGGCGGCACCTACACCGCCGACGCCGCCGACGTCGGCATCGTCGCCTCGCTGGACGACCTGGCCGGGCCGGAGTTCGATCCCGACTCCGTCGAGTCGCGGGTCCGCGAGTTCTACGAGCACACGACCCGATTCACCCTGGACATCGTCCCCGAGTGGAGGCAGTGGGTGCGCCCCGGCTACCTCCTGTATCGGGATCTGGTCGCCCGCCCGCTCGGACAGGCCAGCGTTCCGATGAACCAGCGGGAAGCCCTACGGGGGATACGCAGCCGCATCGACACGATCACCCTGGATCAGGAAGGTGCGGTGGCCGTACGGGGCTGGATCCGATCCTTCGCCGACAACGACGAACCGATCTACGTCGGGATCTACACCACCTACCGACACGAGGGCCGTGGCTACGTCAGCGTGGGGTTCCCGCTCCCACAGGCGAGCTTCACCGCCACCCTGGTTCCCCGCTCCCGACCCGGCGGTGGTCTGGTGCTGACCAGCCGCAGCGACCTCGACCATCCGGGCCACTACCTCACCATCGTCGACGCCGCGACGCGCGAGCTCACCGCACTCGCGGTTCGTGGCTTTGCCGAACAACTCGACGTGTACGTGCAGGACGGCGAGCTTCGAGCCGAGCACGCCTTCTGGGTGTTCGGGCTCCCCTTCCTCGTTCTCCATTACCGCATCCGCCGCAAGACGAAGCCCACCGATTCGGTCCTCAGGACCTGAGCGGATAGGCACGTCCTGCGGGCCTGGGGTGGTCGGTGCTTCCGGGAGGCCCAGCTGTCGAGCCGCGACCCAGCGGCAAATTCCCACGCGGGGGTGCGCTCCGGAGCGCCATCCGCTGGGTCTCCTAATGTGATGGCCGAGCGGGCCGTCGAGAAGGGCAACGGTGAGGCCGGTGGAACGACGAGATCTGATGCGAAGGTCTGCTGTGGGGATGGCTGGCGTGGTCGGCGGGCACGCGTTGGGGGCGGCGGGTGCCGCGGCCGCCACGCAGGTCGGTGGAGGCCGCGACGGGCTGAGTCAGCTCGGCCTCGTGTACCTGTCGCACGTCAACGATCCGGCGACGACGAGCCTGTTCCCCGGTGACCCGGCGTTCACGCTCGAGGTCATCGCCACCATTCCGGCGGACGGGTTCTACATGCAGTTCGTGCGGGAGGGGGAGCACACGGGGACTCACTGGGGCGCCCCGGGTCACTTCCAGGAGGGCGGGTTGCTCGCCGACCAGCTCGACCCGGAGGACCTGTTCCTGCCGGCGGTGAAGATCGACATCCGAGCCCAATCGGCGCAGGACGCCGACTACGGCGCCACGATCGACGACATCAGGCGGTGGGAGCGGCGCTACCGCCGCATCCCCCGGGGAGCAGCGGTCATCCTGTGGACGGGTTGGGAGGACAAGTGGGGCACCGATGCCTATCCCAACCTGGACGCCGACGGCGTCATTCATCAGCCGGGGTTCCTGCTCGAGACCGTCGAGTGGCTCATCCAGACCCGTCGCCTGGACCGCCGCGGGGCGCTGGGCACCGACACGTTCAGTCCCGACAGGGGCATCGACATCGACTTCGGCGTGTCGGTCGCGCTCTACGACCACCACCGCATCAGCCTGGAGAACCTGGCCAACCTCGGCTCGCTGCCCCCGACGGGCGCCTGGGTACTCGTGGGCGGGCCTCGCCACAAGGCCGGTTCGGGCTCGACGGCAACGATCTTCGGCGTGCTGCCGCGCTGAGCCCGCCGGTCGTCCGCCGATCCTCAGTGTGTGGGGGTCCTGACCGAGCCGAGCCGAGGCCGCATCCGCGGAATGTCGGGTACGACTTCGGGTACGTCGGGCACGACTTCGGGTAGGTCGGGCACGACGTGGGTGGCGCCCGGAAGCCCGTGCGGGCCGGCACGGTCGGGGCCTGTGCGCATGTCGGGGGTGATCTCGGGGCAGTAGTACACCGCGATGCCCTTGCCTTGCCGCTTGCCGCTGTACATGGCGCTGTCGGCCCAGTGGACCAGGGCGTCCGCGGTGATCCCGACCTCGCGCCGCTGGGGCGCCACCACGCCCAGGCTGCCCCCCAGCGTCACGATGTGCCCGTCGATGCGGAACGGCTGCCGTAGCGCCGCCAGGATGCGCTCTGCGACCACTTCGCTGTCCCCGTCGATGACGATGGCGAACTCGTCGCCACCCAGCCGCGCCACAGTGTCTCCACTGCGTACGCAGCCGCGCAGGCGTTGCCCCACGGCGGAGAGCAAGTAGTCGCCGGTCGTGTGGCCGAAGGTGTCGTTGACCACCTTGAAGTCGTCGAGATCGACCACGATGAGGGCGAAGGGCCAGCCGTAGGCGCGGTGGCGCTCGATGGCATGGTTCAGCTGATCGTCGAACAGTGTGCGATTTGCAAGGCCCGTGAGCGGATCATGGTGCGCCCGATGCGCCAGCTCGGCTTGCGCGGCCGACACCCGCTCCAGCAAGGCGGAGTTCTCGAGGAGCGTGACGACTTGGCGGACCAGCACGAGTACCAACACGGCCCCGGCCACCGTGGCCTCCATCGCGTCGATCCTCGAGCCGACGGCGATCTGGCCGGCCACAACGGCACCGGTGAGCGCGACCAGGGCGTAGGGCAGGAGCAGGTGGGCGCGATCGACGGCGATGCGCGGACGCAGGTGCCGGGCCGTCGGCCATCCGTCCGCGGTTGCCAAGGCCGCCACGGCGATGAGCAGCGGCCCGGCGATGAACCCGGCATTCGTGAGCGGTGGCATCTCGTCCGCGCCGCTGCTGACCAGGTAGGCGAAGATGCTGTCGGACACCGATATGGCCACCAGGCCCGAGCCCAACAGCCAGAGCTGGGGGCGGAGTTGGCGGGGGACCCGTCCGGTCGCGATCAGCAGCACGACGATGACCACGAGGACGAGATCTGTCAGCGGGTAGGCGATCGCCACCGCCAATGCCGGGACGTTCGGGGTCTCGGCGTGCACGACGGCCCCCAGAGCCGTGGCCCACGTCAGGATGAACAGCGAGCCGACGACGATGGCGCCGTCGAGCGAGAACACCAGACGGTCGCGGTGGAGCACCTGTCCGGAGTGGCGCGGCGGCTCGACGTCCAGCGCCAACAGGGCCGGAAGCGCCAGCACCGGCATGGTGAGGTAGCCGATGTCGGCGATCGAGGGCGAGGGCAACGGCGTATCCGAGAAGATCTGGTACCACGACCAGAACGCCTGGCCCACGCTCCAGCCCAGCATGCCGCCGGCCATGAGACGGCGCCACGTGCGTTCGACGCCCGTTACCCGGCGCGACGTCCACCAGCACAGCGTCGCCGCCGAGAGGCCCGCGATGAGCTGGGCTGCGTCGTCGACGATGACCTCGCCGTCCTCGGACAGCAGCCCGGAGCTGTCGAAGAACAGCACGACGAGGACGAAGCCGGCCACGACCACGAGCCATGTCCTCAGCCCCGTCGTACCCATGCGGCTCTTCCCCAAGAACAGCGCAGGCCTCCAAACCTGCACCGACCCGCTCCCAGCGTAGTGCAGCCGCTACCGCCGCCGTTCGTGCCTGCGCGTGGAAGGCTTCGCGGTGTCCGTCAGCCCGACCCGTAGGAGGTAGCCGTGCCCGGCACGCTGCGGTTTGCGATCTCGATTCCTCAATTCGTCGCCGACGGCGCCTTCGACCCGGCCGGTCTCCGCACGTACCTGGCACGAGCCGAGGCGCTGGGCTTCGACAGTGCCTGGACCGTCGAACAGGTCCTGGGCACGGCGCCCGTCCTGGGGCCGATGGAGACCATGACCTATGCGGCCGCCTGTACCGAGCACCTGCGGCTGGGCTGCGCGGTGTTCGTGACCCCACTGCACAGCCCGGTCCACTTGGCCAAGAGCCTGAGCACGCTGGACCAGTTGAGCCGGGGCAGGGTCGAGGTCGGCGTTGCGACCGGCGGGCGAGCCCGCCCGTTCTCGGCGTTCGCGGTTGATCCGGCCAGCCTGGTGTCCCGCTTCACCGAGGGCCTGCGCCTGATGAAGGCGCTGTGGACCGAGCCCGAGGTCACGTTCGAGGGGCGGTTCTGGCAGCTGGAGGGTGCCGCCATGAGCCCCCGGCCGTTCCAGAAGCCCCATCCCCCGATCTGGTTCGGCGCCAACCACCCGGCTGCTCTGGCCCGGGCGGTCACCTACGGCGACGGCTTCTTCGGCGCCGGATCGACGGCGACAGACCAGTTCGCGCAGCAGGTACCGATCGTCCGGGAGGCGCTCTCCGAGGCGGGGCGGGATCCCGCCGGCTTTGGGTTCGCGAAGCGTGTGTACATCGCTGTCGACGACGACGCCGACCGGGCCCGGCGTCGCGTCGCCGCCGCGCTCGTCGGCCTGTACGGCGAGCTCGGCCGCCGCCTCGAACCGGCGGCCGTTGCCGGGCAGGCAGATGCCTGCATCGAGCGCGTGCAGCAGATCGCGGACGCGGGCGCCGAGCTGATCCTGTTCACCCCGTTCTTCGATGAGCCGGAACAGATGGAGCGCCTCGCAACAGAGGTCATGCCGAACATCGCCCCGTCGCCGAGGCCGCTCTGAACCAGGCCGAACCGATCACGCCTCCGGCGGGGCGCCCTCGCGCGCCAGCGCGGCGTTGGACCAGCCGGGCTTGCCGGTCAGCTCGGCACCGAACCAGTCGGGCGGATCGAACGCCTCGGCCTCAGGGCGGGAGGGAAACTCCACTTCGACCACGGCGAGTCCCGCCAGCGCGCCGGCGTAGAGATCCAGCTCGGCGGTGAGGCCGTCGAGGTCGACCCGGTGCCGGGTCTTCTCCAGGTGCCTGTCGCCGGCCAGCGCCCACAGTTCGTCGAAGGCGGCCGCGTCGATGGCCACCTCGACCTCGGCTCGCTCCAGGCCGCCGCCGCCTTTCACCGTCAGCACGTGGCGTGTGCCGTCGCTGCGAACCCGCACCTCGACGTCGCCGTCGAGGGCGACGTAGGCCTGCCGCAGCGAGGATCCCTTCCCGAGGCCCCCAGGCAGGCGGGCAACGCGGAACTTGCGCTCGATCTCGTACACGTCACCACCTCAGCAGCGTTGTTGCAGGGGAGCAAGGAGGCCGGGGCGTCACCGCGTGCCATCGACGCGACCCGCCAGTAGCGGGTCGAGGACCTCGTCGACGGTCGGCGCGGCGGCCATCTCGCGTGCGATGTGACGGGCGTTGTGCCGATAGGACGCCGTGGCGAGGACGGCGTCGATCGCCTCGACGATCCGCGGCACATCACGGTCCCCGAGGACGCGGCGAGGACGGTTGTCACCCCTGCGCCCTGGTTCGATCAGCAGCCCGGCACCGCAGTCGGCGACGCGCCGACCGTTGACGAACTGGTCGGCAAAGAGCGGCGTCACGACAAGGGGTACGCCGGCGGCCAGTGCGCCGAACACCGTCCCCGACCCGCCATGGCACACGACGAGGTCGGCCTCAGCGAGCACGTGCGCGTGCTCGACCCACGCCTCGACGTGGACATTGGCCGGTACAGGCCCGAGACCGGACCAGTCGAACCGGTGCCCCACGGTGAGGAGCACCCTGATGTCCAGCCCGGCTGCCGCCGCCAGCGCCATCCGGTAGACGTCGGCAGCAATCGACATGTGGCCCAGCACGGTCCCGAACGTCGCGTAGACGAGTGGTGCGTCCGACCCGCCCCACCAGTCCTCCAACGCCGCGCCGTCGACCGGACCCGGCGTCCGGAAGCGGACCGTCCGGGGAAAGGACGAGGGGTCGAGGGACGCAGGGAACCGGGTCACGTAGGGCGAGGCGCGCAGCTCACGGACCAGGCCCCGTCGGTGGCCTTCGAGCACCGGAGCCGCCGTGGCGATCGATCCGGCTTCGACGTCGGCGAACGAGATGGCTACTTGCGCGTTCGGGATGCCCATCTGGTTGGCGACGATCGCGGAGGCGTACTCGCAGGGCTCACGGAGCACGAAGTGCGGAGACCAGTCCGCACAGGTCTGCCGCACGCCCGGCAGCATGGCGGTGGTCGCCATCCGGCCGAACAGGTCGCGGTTCCCCAGCAGCGATGCCTCCCGCGCGGGGGCGACCGGGAGGCGTTCCCTGATCGGTCCCACCTCGGCCTCCGACGGCTCGCCACCCGCGCGGAACCCATAGCCGGCCCGCTCGACCAGATCTCGCAGCGCCGGCGGCCCCACGACGAGCGTCTCGTCCCCTCGCCGGCGGGCCGCGGCGAGGAAGGGAAGCAGCGGGTCGAGATGGCCGGCACCCCCGAGAGAGCAGGCTGCCAGTACCCGCATAGGGTCACGCAGCCTAGAAGGCGGCGCGGACGGACATGCCCGGTCTTACGCTGACAGGCCGGTGCCGTTCAGCCGCTCGCACTCCCATGTCTCCTGTTGAGGCGAGCCGTACTCCGGTACTGGTCTGCCGGGTCGGGCGGTCGCACACGGGTGCTGGTCTCGGGGGTGAGGTTCGGGGTCTCGGCGAGCATCCAACGGGACCACGGCAGGGGGAGGGCACCGGTGAGCTGGTCATGCCCTGAAGAACTGTTCGAGTAGCGGCGCGACCACCTTCGGGTCGGCCACGTGTGACCGACCTTCAAAGGTCTGACGTGCGGCGTTCGGGATGCTCGCGGCACCGACAGCCGCGACAACGCCTCGCCCCGGATCGAGAGCGCTTTGCAGCGAGCAGGGCGGACCGGTTAATCTACAACCAGATGGTTGTAGATGAGTCGGCCGACGACACCGTGGACCATGTGTTCCACGCGCTGGCCGACGCTACTCGCCGTGACATCCTCCGCCGCTCCGTCCGGGGAGACCTGTCGGTGTCGCGACTCGCCGCCGCGTACCCGATGAGCTTCGCCGCGGTGCAGAAGCACGTCGCGGTGCTGGAGCGGGCCGGCCTGGTCACCAAGGAGCGCCGCGGCCGGGAGCAGCTCGTCAGCACCGAGCTCGACGCGGTAGGCGTGGCGCGACAGGCCCTCGACCAGCTCGAGACGGCTTGGCGCCGGCGGGTGGACCGGATGTCCCACCTGCTTGCGCAGGTCCCCGATCCAGACGCGCAGAGCCAGACGAGAGGGCGAGACCGATGACCGTCACCAGCGTCGAAAAGGACTTCGACAGCTTGACCCTCACCCTGGTCGCCGAGTTCGACGCCACGATCGAGCGGGTGTGGCGGCTGTGGGCGGACCCGCGGCAGCTGGAGCGCTGGTGGGGGCCGCCGAGCCACCCGGCGACCGTCGAGCGTCACGACCTCAACCCGGGCGGTGACGTCACATACTTCATGACCGGGCCAGAGGGCGAGAAGCACCGCGGCTGGTGGCGGGTCAGATCGGTCGACCCGCCGAAGTCCCTGGAGTTCACCGACGGGTTCGCCGACCAGGACGGGACACCGATCGCCGACATGCCGACGACCACGGTGCAGGTGAAGCTCACCGAGCACGACGGCGGCACCAGGATGGTGCTGCGCTCGGTCTTCGACTCCCGCGAGCACATGGAACAGATCGTGAACGTCGGCGCGCCGGAGGTCCTGCAGGAGTCCATCGGCCAGATGGACGCCCTGCTCGCCGGCTGACCCGGGCGGCTGGCCACTCGACCGACCGTACCGACGACACCCACCCGAACCCGAAAGGACGCACCTCGTGCGCAAGTTCAAGCTCCAGGTCCAGACCAGCGTCGACTGCTACATGGCCGGCCCGAACGGCGAGATGGACTGGATGACGTCCCATGGACCGACGACATCGGCGCCTACATCGACGCGCTCACCGAACCGGTCGACTGCATCGTGTTGGGCCGCAAGCTCGCCGAGGGGTTCATCCCGGCCTGGGCCGCCGGGCCCGAGGGCGAGGACCAGGCGTCGATCGACTGGATGAACAACACGCCCAAGGTCGTGATCTCCAACACCCTCACCGAGTCGCCGTGGGAGAACGCGGTCGTCGCCGGCGGCGACCTCGCCGAGTCCGTGAACAAGCTCAAGGCCCAGCGGGGCGGCGACATGATCGCCTACGGAGGCGGCACGCTCGTCTCGAGCCTGATCGCCAAGGGCCTGCTAGACGAGCTCCACCTGTTCGTCAACCCCGCCGCGACCGGCGCCGGAATGCCCGTCTTCCCCAATCTCGAGCACCATCAGGCGCTTCGACTGGTTGCTGCTCGACCATTCGATTGCGGGATCACCGCGTTGCATCTCGAACCGAAGCGCTCCTGAACACGGCCGCGATCGCCCCTCGAGGAAGCGAGCGCACACCCGACCGGCTCGCGCAGCGCGTCGCGTCGTCATTGGCGATCGAGGACAATTGGCGCGATGACAGATGAGCAGGATGACACCGTCACGTATCGCGGTGCCCGGTTCAGCGGCGCCGACTTCACCGGGGCGAGCTTCCGCGACTGTGACCTGCGAAAGCTGAAGATCGTCGACTCGTGGCTCGTCGACGTGAACGTCTCCGGGCTGGTCGGCAACTTCGTCGTGAACGACGTCGATGTCACCGCCTTCGTCGAAGCCGAGCTCGATCAGCGGCATCCCGAACGCGCGCAGGTACGACAGATGCACACGGCCGACGACTACCGCGCGACGTGGGACACCATCGAACGCCTCTGGTCGGAAACGGTCGCCCGGGCGCTACGACTGCCGGAGCCCGCTCGGCATGAGCGGGTAGACGACGAGTGGTCGTTCGTCGAAACGCTGCGCCACCTGGTGTTCGCCACGGACGCCTGGGCCAGTCGCACGGTGCTCGATGATCCGATGCCGTACCACCGGCTCGGCTACACGCACAGCGCCTATCCGCCCGCTGACGCGGCAGCGCTCGGCATCGACCTCGACGCACGGCCGTCCTACGACGAGGTGATGGAGGCACGGACCGATCGCATGGCCGTCATGCGCCGCATCGTCGACGGCCTGACCGACGACGACCTCGAGCGGCTGTGCGCACGCTCGCCCGCCCCGGGCTATCCCGAAGAGCCGCGCCGGGTCAGGCAGTGCTTGCAGGTCGTGATGACGGAGGAGTGCGAGCATCGCCGCTACGCGGTCCGCGACCTCGCGGTCCTGGAGGCGCGTGATTGAGGCACGCGGACGCCCGAGCCCGACGATCTGGAGTCGAAACGGTTGCCAGGCAACCATGTCCGCTCCAGATCAGATGAACCGGACGCACCCTGCGAAGCCCGCGTGCCATCGGTCATAGCGGGAACGTGGCATCCGGCGCAGTCCGCTCGTCGGGTCCCGACGATGCTGGCTCCAGACGGGAGCCGAGTCGAGATCCCGGGAGGCGATGTGACGGCCATCTTCCTTCTGATCCCCGCAGTGCTGTGTGCGCTGTCAGCCGCGGGGATGGTGTGGATCCGAGTGGCAGCGGCCGAATACCGCCACAACTGGAGCGTGCCCCCGGACATCCCCCGCGGCACACCCCCGAAGCGCTGACGCCACGATCACAGGCGGCGGGAGCCTGAGCGCCTCAGAACCTCGCTGACGAAGGCGTCGAACAGGCGCTGTTGAGTCGCATCGGTGCCGGCAGTGTCCTCCGGATGCCACTGGACGCCGATCACCCACTGGTCGGGGAGCGTGAGCTCGATGCCCTCGATCACGCCGTCGTCGGCCCACGCCACGGCTTCGAGGTCTGCTCCCAGCTTGTCGACCGCCTGGTGGTGCTGGGAGGAGACGTCGGCGGCCGTGGCGCCCAACGCCGTCGCCAGCCTGGATCCGTCCTGTACCCGGACGGAGTGGACGATCGAGCCGCCCGCCACGCCCGGCACGCCGTGGGGCACGTCGCCCGGAACGAGGTGCTGCTCGAGGGTGCCGCCCAGCGCGACGTTGAGCACCTGGTGGCCGCGGCAGATCGCCAGGGTCGGCATCGCCAGGGCGATGGCGGCCCGGGCCAGCGGCAGTTCGAAGCCGTCCCGGCGGGCGATGACGCCGTAGACCTCGCGTTCCCGGAACTGGCCGTAGGTGTCGGGGTCGAGGTCGCCGCCGCCGACGAGCAAAAGACCGTCGAAGCCGGCGAGCACCTGGTCGGCCTCGCCTTCGCCGAGCTCGTCCGGCATGACCACGGCCCCCCGGGCACCGGCCCGGCGAAGGGCCGTCAGGTACGTCTCCGGGATGGCGACGGCACTGGTCGCCCAGCCCTCTACCAGGCGCGACCTCAGCAGGTAGGCCGGTACGGCGATGAGGGGCGATCTCGTCATGCGAGCTCGAAGCTACGCCGCAGCTCCCAGTCGGTGACGGCACGGTTGGACGCGGCCCACTCCTGACGGGCGGTGTTGACCAAGTGGAAGTGGACGTCCTCGCCGAACGCCTTGGCCGCCAGCTCGCTGCCTTCGAGCTCGCCGATCGCCTCGACCAGCGTCGAGGGCACTCGGGGCACGTCCTCCGCCTCGTACGCGTTGCCGCGAAACTCGGCCCCCGGGTCGACGCGGTGCTCGATGCCGTGCAGGCCGGCGGCGATCGTGGCCGCGTAGGCGAGGTACGGGTTGCAGTCGCCCCCGGGGATCCGCGACTCGACTCGGAACCCGGCGCCGTGGCCCACCAGGCGGAGGCCACAGGTGCGGTTGTCGCGACCCCACACGATCGCCGTCGGCGCCCACGACCCCGGCTGGTACCGCTTGTACGAGTTCACGTACGGCGCGAACAGGTAGGAGAGCTCACGGCTCGCCGTCACCAGGCCGCCGAGGTAGTAGCGGAACGTCTCGGACATGTGGTCGGGCGTCTCGTCGTCCCAGTCGAGCGGCTCGTCGGCCTCGGCGCTCCAGAGACTGGAGTGGAGGTGGCAGGAGTTGCCGCACTCGTCCATCGTGTACTTGGCCATGAACGTGATCGCCCGATCGTTCAGCGCGGCGATCTCCTTGGCACCGTTCTTGTAGATGGTGTGGCGGTCGGCCATCTCGAGCGCGTCGGCGTAGCGCAGGTTGATCTCGTGCTGGCCCCGCCCGGCCTCTCCCTTGGAGAACTCGACCGGCACGCCTGCGCCGTCCATCGCGTTGCGGATCTGGCGGATGAGGTACTCGTCCTTGGTGGTCTGGAGGATGTGATAGTCCTCGATGACCGCCGAGTGCGGCGTGAGCCCCGCGTAGCCCCGAGCCCCCGCGTCGTCGTAGGAGTCCTTGAACAGATAGAACTCGAGCTCGGAGCCGCACTTCACCGCGTACCCGGCGGCGGCGGCCCGCTCGATCTGGCGCCGGAGGATCCGCCGGGGTGACACCTCGACGGGCTCACCGGTCTCCTGGTCCACCAGGTCGCAGACCACCAGCGCGGTCTTCTCGAGCCAGGGGACCAGCCGCAGCGTGGCGAGCTCGGGCCGGAGCACGAAGTCGCCGTAGCCCGTCTCCCAGTTGGCGAACCGGTACCCGGGGAGGGGCTCCATGTCGATGTCGACCGCCAGGAGGTAGGTGCAGGCCTCGACGCCCGCGGCGAGCACGTCGTCGAGGAAGAAGTGGCCCGTCACCCGCTTGCCCATCAGCCGACCCTGGAGGTCGGGGAACACGACCAGGACGGTGTCGACGTCGCCAGCGCCGATCATCGTGGAGAGGGTTTCCTGGTCGAGACGGCCGTCCTGCATGTCTGTGCTCCTTCGCTGGGCCGACGCGACCCGGTCAGGTTAGTGACGTTGTCCCGACCGAGACGTGTACCGCGCCGCCGTTGGGATCGATGCGGTCGAGCCAGCCCGCCCGCAGGCGGACCGGCATGGTGGGGACGGTGCGGCGCAGCCGCCCGGTCCACAGGGTTCTGCCCGCCTGGTCGACGGTGATCCGGGGCCAGCGGGCGAAGGCACTGGTCCGCAAAAGGAAGCGGCCGTGGGGGAGCGACACTCCGGGGCGGACGGCGTTGGGGGACACCCAGCGCAAAGGGGGCGCACACTCGATCGGGACGGCGTCGGTAACCGGCCACCGGGGTTCGTCGGCGCGCAGCCAGTCCAGCATCGCGGACGCGACCCACGCGCCGTCACGCGCACACACCCCTGCGGTCTCGGCGCCGTGGAGCAGGTTGCCGGCGGCGAACACGCCGGGCGCCGACGTGCGGTACCCACCGTCCACGCGTGGCGCCCGGGTACCGGCGTCGATGACGAGCCCACCCCGACGAGCGAGCTCGTGGTCCGGGAACCAGTCCCCGGTGAACACGACCGTGTCGCAATCGAGGCGGCGGGTGGCACCCGTGTCCAGGCTCGTGAGCTCGACCGCCTCGACCCGCCTGCGGCCCATGATCGCGGTGAGCGCGGTGCGGGTGAGCACGGGGACCCTGCCCCGGGTGGCCGCCAAGCGCAGGACGGCGTAGCTCTGGTGGCGGCGTTCGCCGGTAACCATGGCGGCGACCCGGCAGCCGGCGTGTCGGAGGGTGAGAAGGGCCGAGAAGCTCACGTGCTCCGCGCCCACGACCACCGCCCGCCGGCCGACGGTTCCACGCCCCAGCGCCGCGAGCTGCTGGAGGGCGCCAGAGGTGAGCAGGCCCGCAGGTCGCGTGCCCGGCACCAGGCGGGCCGTTCGGGGCCGCTCACGTGTGCCCGTGGCGATGAGGACGGCTCGGGCACGGATGACCCCGGTGCCGCCCGGGCTCGTGGTGGTCACCGCCCGGCCCGCGGCGTCTCCGTGGCCGTCTGTCCAGCCGGTCACGGTGGTCGCCGGGCGGAGGTCGGCACCTGCCCGCTCGGCCCGGGCCGCCCAGGCGCGGGCATAGGCGGGCCCGCGCAGCATTCGGCGGAACTCCCGCATGCCGTACCCGAGGTGGTCGGTGTGGCGCGGGATGCCGCCGACCTCCGGCTCTCGGTCGACGACGACGGGTCGCAGCCCGGCTCGGGCCAGCGCGGTTGCGGCCGCGAGGCCGGCGGGCCCGCCCCCGACGACGAGGACATCGATGTCCTCCACCGGCGCCGGCGTCACGGCGTCATTCCCAGGACATCGGGTGCGGTGCGCCCTGTGTGCCGGGCGAAGCGCTTGACCACCTCGGCCGTGCAGTAGAAGCCCTGACATCGACCCATGAGGGCGCGGGTCCGTCGCCGCAGGCCGTCGAGGTCCACGGGGGGTACGGGACTCTCGCACGCGTCGCGGATCTCGCCGGCGGTCACCCGCTCGCAGTGGCACACGATGCGCCCGTACTCCGGGTCCGCGGCGATGCGTTCGCCGTCGAGATAGGGGCGGGGCGCCTCGTCGCCCAGGTTGGGCATGCGGACGCCGACCACGTCCGGGCGCTCGACGACGCCGACGCCGGTGGCGGCCAGCTCGCCGGCCACCCACTCGGCCAGCGCCAGGGACGACGTCAACCCGGTCGAACGGATGCCGCCGAGGCACACCGTCCGCTCGTCCGGCCGGAACGCGAGCCGGTAGTCGGCCTCGTCGGTCGCGGCCCGCAGCCCCGCATACACCGCGGTCACCTCCTCGTCGAGCAGTGCGGGCACAATCCGGCGACCGTGTTCGAGCAGCCCGGCAATGCCGTCCGCGGTCGAGGCTGTGTCTGTCTTGTCATCGAGGTCCTCGGCGGTGGGCCCGAGCAGCACGTTGCCGAAGACGGTCGGGCTCACGAGCACGCCCTTCGAGCGCGCCGTGGGCACCGGCAGCAGGATGTGGCGCAGGAGCGGCCGGGCGAGCTTGTCGAAGACGATCAGCTGGCCCCTCCGTGGAGTCACGCTGAAGCCTTCGTGCCCGAGGCATCGCTCGACCTCGTCGGCGCGCAGGCCCGCGGCGTTGACGACCCAGTCGCAGCGCAGCGGTCCACCAGGCGTGGCGAGCTGCCAGTGGTCGCCCGCGCGCTCGGCACCGGTGACCGGGCACGATCGATGGAGGGTGACACCGTTGGCGACCGCCTCGGTGGCGTAGGCCAATGGCGTGGTCCATGGGCATATCAGGGACTCGTCGGGCACCGTGAGGCCGCCGAGTGCGCCGGGACCCAGGTGCGGCTCGCGCCGGTACAGCTCGGTCGCGTCGACGGGGTGGCAGCGGTCGTAGCCGTTGGCGGCCGCCTGATCCGCCAGGGCGGGGAGCGAGGCGAGTTGTTCCTCGGTCCAGGCCACGAGCAGGGCGCCGGTTCGCTCGACGGGGATCCCTGCCTGCCACGCGTACGCCGAGAGGAGCGCGTGGCCGCGGGCGACGAGGCGGGCCTCGGATGTGCCCGGCTTGGCGTCGAAGCCGGTGTGGAGTATGGCGGTGTTGGCCTTGCTCGTGCCCGCGCCGACATCGGGCCCGGCCTCGAGCAAGGCGACGCGCAGGCGCGCGCGCCCGAGTCGGCGGGCGACGGCCGCACCCACGACGCCGGCCCCAACGACGGCGACGTCCACCGCGTCGACGGTCATCCGGCGAGCGCGACGGTCGCCTCGGCGGCCCGGCGCCAGTCGTCGAGTCGGGAGTCGGCCTCGTCTCGGCTGGCCCGGGGCTCGTAGACGGTGGCGGGCTCCCAGGCGCCGATTGCCTCGACCGCGGTCGCGGCGGCGCCGAGCCCGAGGCGGGCGAAGGCGGCGACGCCGAGCGCCGTCGCGTGCGGCGACATGTACACCTCGACCGGCGCCTGCAGCAGGTCGGCTTGGGTCTGCATGAGCACCCGGGACCGCGTCAGGCCGCCGTCCACCCGGAGACGCGCCAGCGGCGCCCCCAGATCGTCGCCCGCCGCCCGCGCCAGCCAGGCCACCTGCGCGGCGATGCCCTCGATCACGGCGCGCACGAGCTCGGCTCGCGTGGTCGCGAGCGACAGGCCGGTGAACGCGCCGCGGGCGTTCGGTTCCCAGAACGGGGCAGCGAGGCCGGCCAGTCCGGGCACGAAGGTCGCCCCGCCCGCACCGCCCACCTGTCCTCCGAGCCGGTCGAGATCGGCCGGCTCGTCGACGACGCCGACCTCGGTGAGCCAGTGCACTGCTGCACCCACCGTGTACACCTGGCCGTCGAGGCAGTAGGTGGTGACCGGTGGATCGCCGCCGGAGCTGGAGAGCTGCCAGGCGATGCACGCCACCAGCCCGTTCCGTGATCGGCGGGCCCCGGTGCCCGTGGTCGCGAGCAGGAACGCGCCCGTGCCGTACGTGCACTTGGCCTCGCCGGCCGCCAGGCAACCCTCGGCGAACAGGGCGGCCTGCTGGTCGACGGCGAGGCCCACCACCGGAACCTCGGGGCCGAACGTCGTAGTCGTGCCCACGGGTTCCGCACAGGTCACGATCTCGGGCAGCTCGTCGGCCTCGACGCCGAACAGCTGGGTGGCCTCCGGCGCCCACGACACACGGTCGAGGTCAAGCAGCAGTGAGCGGGACGCGGTGGCGGCATCGGTGACGAAAGCGCCGCACAGCCGCTGGAGCAGCCACGTGTCGGTCGTGGTCGCGACCCCATCCCGGGTGACGTGCTCGCGCAGCCAGGTGATCTTCGGCGCCACGAAGTAGGGGTCGAGCTCGAGGCCCGTGAGCGCGGCCAAGCTCGGCCCGTGGTCGCCGAGCCGCTCACACACGCTCGCGGCCCGGCGGTCCTGCCAGACCAGTGCCGTCGTCTTCGGTGAGCCGGTGGCCCGGTCCCACGCGAGCACCGTCTCGCCCTGGTTCGACAGTGCGACCGCGTCGATCGGCGTGGCGGCCGCTCGCACCGCAGCGCCGCCGGCGTCGACGACCGATCGCCACAGCTCCTCGGGATCCTGCTCGACGCCCCCTCCGTCGAGCGCCACAGGGTGGACGGCCACCTCGGCCTCGCCGAGCACCTCGCCGCCGGGGCCGACGACGAGCGCCTTGGTCGCCGACGTGCCCTGGTCGACGGCGAGCACGGTCGTCACGACGAGCGCGTCCCGGGAGTAGTGCGACCGCTATGTGCCGCCGGCCGTGCCCGGAGCGGGCGCCGGCGCGGGCGGGGGCGCGGGGATCCCCTCACCCCGCTCGAGCGCGGCCAGCTCGCGCTCGATCCTTAGGAGCTCCTCCTCGCTGCCCTGCACCCGGGGCCCCGTGAACCACTTGCGGGCCGAGACCAGCCACCAGAGCAGGATCAGGGCGAGCGCGGCCAGGAACACCGGCCCGGCGAAGTTGAACAGGTTCCGGTTGCTGCCCTCCCACGGCGGCCAGAACGCCTCTACCGGCCCGTACACCGGCAGCACGAACAGGATGTCGATGATCACCACCCAGGCGATCGCTGTCCAGCCGACGACCCGGCTCCACCGGCCGAGGTTCCACGGCCCCGGCCGGAAGTCGGGGTTGCGCAGCCGCAGGAACACGGGCATGACGTAGGCCGTGTAGAGCCCGATGCCGGTGATGGCGACGAAGGCGATGAAGGCGTACGAGTAGTTGTCGAACTGGACGAGCGACAACAGCCCCAGCAGCGCACAGACGGTCACGCCGAACCACACCGCGTTGGTGGGCGTGCGGGTCTTGGGGTTGATGCGGCTCCAGAGCCCGCTGCCCGGCACGCCCCGGTCACGCGACATGGCGTACACGGTCCGCGACAGCGACGTCAGCCCGAACATCCCACAGAAGAACTGTCCGAGGACCGCCGTGAACACGAGCAGCTTGGCCATGTTGCCGCCAACGGCCTGCTCGAACAGGGTGGGGGCGGAGTTGATTCCGACCAGGGCGATGTCGTCGTACGCCCCCACCGGCACGGCGGCGATCATGACCACGGTGATGACCCAGGCGGCCAGCGCCGAGATCCACACCGACCGCACCATGGCCTTCGAGGCGTTGACCGCCGCGTCCTTGGTCTCCTCGGCCACATGGGCCGAGGCGTCGTAGCCCGTGAGCATGTACTGGGACAACAGGAGGCCGATCGGGAAGACGTAGAACCAGTAGGCGCCGGTGAAGCCCCATCCGGTCAGGTTCCTGTCGTCGAGCAGGGAGCCGAAACCCTCGGTGCCGCTCGGGATCACCAGCAGGGCGATGACGATGAGCGCGGCACCGACCACGTGCCACCAGACGCTGATGTCACCGAGCCACTTCAGCAGGCGGACACCGAACGTGTTCAGCAGGCCGTGTAGCACCAGGATCACCGCGAAGATGATGTAGAGGGCGGACGCGTCGGCCAGCGAGTAGCTGAAGATCGAGTCGATGTAGTAGTCGAGGAAGAACGAGGTGAACACCGCCAGGGCGTAGTCGACACTGGCCACGACCCCGATGAGCCCGAGGATGTTCACCCAACCCGTGCACCACGACCAGCCGGCCTGGTTCCTCTTGGCCAGCTTGGCCGCCCAGTAGTACATGCCGCCGGCGGTCGGGTACGCCGAGTTCACCTCGGCCATGGCCATGGCCACGAGCGTCGAGAACAGGCCGACGATGGGCCACTGGAAGAGGATGACCCGTGGGCCACCCGCCTGCATGCCCAGGTAGAAGACGGTGAGGTTGCCCGCGAGGATCGAGATGATCGTGAACGAGACTGCGAAGTTCGAGAACTGGCTGAGACCTCGCCGCAACTCCTGGGCGTAACCCAGGTGGTGGAGAGTCCGCTGGTCCTCGTCGAGGATTGCGGGTTCTTCGATGGCCACGCGGGAGCCCCCCTTCCCGTCGGTGCACCTATGGCAACGATCGAACCACGACCGGACGGAAATTGCCAGGATCTCTCGATCCGACCGGCGATTCACTCAGGGGTCACGTAAGCGGCGGTGATGCCACCGTCGACCACGAGGGCAGCACCGGTCATGAACGAGGACTCGTCCGAGGCGAGGAACAGGGCAGCTCGGGCGATCTCCTCGGCGGCGCCGGGGCGGCCCATGGGGATGTGCACGAGGCGCCGCGCCGCCCACGCCGGGTCGGACATGAGCTGCCGCATGAGCGGAGTGTCGATCGGGCCGGGGCACAGCACGTTGGCCCGGATCCCCTGGCGGGCGTACTCGACCGCCGTCTCCCGTGTCATCGCGAGCACGCCCCCCTTGCTGGCGGTGTAGGCGATCTGCGGTACCGCCGAGCCCACCAGGGCGACGAGCGACGAGACGTTCACGATCGTGCCACCGCCGGACGCAAGCAGGGCGGGGATCCCGAACTTCATCCCCAGCCAGACGCCCTTGAGGTTCACCGCCAGCACGCGGTCCCACGTGGCCTCGGGGGTGTCGAGGGTCCCTGCGTCGTCGCCGGGGAGGATGCCGGCGTTGTTGTACAAGACATCGAGTTGCCCGAAGGCATCGACCGCAAAGGCGACCATCGCCTCGCCGTCCGCGGCGTCGGACACGTCGGCGTGGACGAAGGCCGCCTCGCCACCGGCGGCGGCGATCGCGGCCACGGCAGCCTCGCCTTCGGCGTCCATCACGTCGGCGATCGCCACCCGGGCCCCTTCGGCTGCGAAGAGCTCGGCCGCGACACGCCCGATGCCACTCGCAGCGCCCGTGATCAGCGCCACCTTGTCGTCGAGACGTCCCATCCCTGCTCCTTGATCCGACACGTCATGGCGACCGGGACAATGTCGAAAGTCAGGCCCGCGGTCAACGGGCGCGGCGCGAGCGGGCGGCCGTGGTGACCAGCCTGGCGAAGGTGAGTGTCCCCCGGGAGCACCGACGCGGTTTGTCTCGGCGGAGGTCTTCGAGGTCGTCGCGCAGACCCCTTCGCGATGACACGATCGTCCCCCCGACGTTTCCGACGGTGGGAAGGCCCGGGGTCCGGCCGGCCAGAGGCGTGGACCACCGTGGCGGGGGTACCGTTCGCGGTGATGGGCGCGCTGGTCGCGATCGAGGAACGCAAGAAGCTCCTGAGCGACGTGTGGCTGTTCCAGGGCGCCACCGACGAGGAGCTGACGATGCTGGCCGAGTTGGCCTACGAGGTCACCATCGGGCCGCATGTCGACATCGTCAACGAGAACGAGTTCGGCGACGAGTTGTTCCTGGTGGTCGACGGCCACGCCGCCGTGACCCGGGAGGGGGTCGACCTCGGCGTGCTCAACGCCGGCGACTTCTTCGGCGAGATGGCAATGCTCGGCACGGGCGTCAGGACGTCGACCGTGCGGTCGATCGTCGCCATGACCCTGCTGGGGCTCCGCGCCGAGCATTTCGACGACGTGCTGGCGTCCGATCCCATGATCGCCCGCCGGGTGCTCAGCGTGGTGGTGAGGCGCCTCGAACGGGCCGACCACCGCCTGGCCGAGCTCGAGGGCCGCCACCGCTCGGGCTGACCCATTGAGCCGTGCGGTGGTCGCGCCGCGCGGCACGCCGGTGTAGGGCGCTGCCTACTGCCGCCGGCGCTGGGCGCCGCCGATCATGGGCGCCATGCCGACAAGCACGTCGCTTCGATTCGCGGGGACCACCGCCCTCGTCACCGGGGGAGCATCGGGCATCGGCGCCGCCACCGCCCGTCGGCTGTCCGCGGAAGGCGCATGCGTCGTGGTCGCCGATCGCGACGAGGTGGGTGCGCAGAAGGTGGCGGCCGACATCGACGGCGACGCGGTCGCGGTCGATGTCACCGACGTGGGCGCGGTGAGGGCGGCGTTCGGGTACGTGCAAGAGACGTGGGGGCCGATCGACGTCCTGGTCAACAACGCGGGCGGGGACCGGGCCGCCTTGTTCCTCGACACCGACGAGCCCGACTGGGACGCCGCCCTGGCCCTGAACCTCAAGAGCGCGGTCGCCTGCACCCACGCGGCCCTGGCCACGATGGTCGACCGCCGCCGCGGCGCGATCGTCAACGTCGCCAGCGAGGCCGGGAGGGTCGGCATGGTCGGGGGGGCGCTGTACACGGCGGCCAAGGCCGGTGTGATCGGGTTCACCAAGGCGATCGCGCGCGAGTGTGCCCGCTACGGGGTGCGTTGCAATGCGGTGGCTCCCGGGCCGATCGACACGCCGCTGCTCGGAGGGCTGGCGAACGACCCGCTCGGCGCCGGCCTCCGCCAGGGGATGATCGACGCCACGCTGCTGCGCCGGTGCGGGCAGCCACGCGAGGTCGCGGCCGCCATCGCCTACCTGGCGTCGGACGATGCCACCTACGTCACCGGTCACACCCTGGCCGTGAGCGGCGGCCTTTCGATGGTGTGACGACCAGCCCGGGGCCACCTGAGGGTGGATCCGGGCCGGAAGTAGGGCGGCCCCTACTACCACCCACCCACCCCGCCGCAGACGCTGGGGGCGAGGGCCAAGACGGGCCCACCGGAGGGGGATTGAGCGATGCACCGCTTCTCTCACACTCGGATCGTCGGGATGGCGATCGTCGCCGTGCTCGGCATCGCCGCAGCCTGTTCGGACGACGGCACGACCGCGCCAGAGTCGAGCTCGGACCTCGGCGACACCACCGCCACGAGCGCGGTTGCCGAGGCGACCGGCGAGCCGATCAGGATCGGCTTCGTCAACAGCGAGGGCGGCGCCTTCTCGGTGCCCGAGCTGCGGGTCGGCAACGAGGTCGCGGAGACCTACATCAACGAGCAGCTCGGCGGGGTGAACGGCCAGCCGCTCCAGGTCAGCAGGTGCACCACCGACGGCTCACCCGAGGCGTCGATCGACTGCGCCAACCAGTTCGTCGAGGAAGGGGCCGTTGCGGTGGTCGAGGGCACCGACCTCGGCGGCGACGCCATGTTGCCGATCCTGGCCGACGCGGGGATCCCCCTGGTTGGTCACGTGCAGTTCGGCCCCGGGCGCATGTTCGACGACAACTCGTACTACTTCGGTGCCGCTGCCCTCGCCTACGGCGCGGCCGCCTTGCGCTTCTACGCCGACGAGGGCGCCGAATCCATCACCTGGTTCCTCCCCGACGAGCCGTCGAGCCACGCCTTCACCGACAGCGTGCTCGAGCCGACCAGCGAACAGCTCGGGATCGACTACTCGACCGTCTACTACGACGCCGCCTCGCCCAACTGGGCGGTCCTTGCGGCCACCGCCGTGTCCGAGGGGCCCGACGTGAGCGGCAGCATCGCGGCCACCGACGCACAGTGCGCGGAGATGGTCGGGGCGCTGCGTGACGCCGGCTACCAGGGCCGCATCCTGGCCGCCTCGTGCGTGGGCCTGTACGAAGCGGTCGGCGACGATGCCGTGGGCGTCGACACCGACGCCGACCACTGGCACCCGGGCGACACAGCATCCGCCCCCGCCGACAAGCGCGCCGAGCTGGAGGAGTACGCGGCCGTCATGCAAGCCGCCGGCCGGGAAGACCTGATCCCCGGCAACGCCATCATCACCTTTGCCGACATGATCAACCTCTCGCGCATCATGAGCACGATCGAAGGACCGGTCGACGGTGCGGCGGTGGCAGGTGCGCTACGGGCGACGAAGGACTTCGACAGCTACGCCGGGCCCACGATCAGCTGCGACCGCTCGGTGATCCCCGGGAACTCTGCGTGCAGCACCGACCTGCTGTTCTTCCAGGTACAGGATGATGGCTCGGTCAAGGCCGTCACCGACGACTACGTCGACGTGACCGGGCTGCTCGGCTAGGGCACGCCAGAGCGGTGAGCGAACACCTCCTGTTCCTGATCGTCGGGCTCGGTGCCGGCGCCGCCTATGCCGCGATTGCGATGGCCCTGGTCACCACCTACCGGGGGACCGGGGTCATCAACATCGCCCAGGGGGCGATGGCGATGTGGGCGGCATTCGTCTACGACGAGCTCCGGCGCCACGGTGACCTCGTCCTGCCCGTCGGTCGGCTGCACCTCGGCGAGGGGCTGTCGACGTGGCCCGCGCTGGTCGCCGCTGTGGCCGCAGTCGCGCTGCTCGGTCTGATCGTGCACCTGGTGGTGTTCCGCCCGCTGCGGTCGGCGCCACCACTTGCCAAGGTCGTTGCCTCGGTCGGCGTGGCGATCACGCTCGAGGCGCTGGTCGTGCTGCGTTTCGGCACCGGTCGCCGCGCCGTCCCGCCGGCGCTGCCCGACGAACCCGTGCACGTCGGCACATTGACCTTCTCGCGCGACCGGATCTGGTTCGCCGGCCTCGTCGTCGCGATCGCGGTGATGCTCTGGGCCTACGGTCGCTTCACCCGCGCAGGACTCGCCACCCGCGGTGCGGCCGAGTCGGAGCGTGGCGCCATCCTGCTCGGCTACTCACCCGACCGGCTCGCGGCCGCGACCTGGGTGCTCGCTGCCGCCGTCGGCGGCGCGGTCGCCGTTCTCGTGGCGCCGACGGTCGGGCTCGAGCCCGTGAGCTGGACCCTGATGGTGGTTCCCGGCTTGGCGTGCGCCCTGGTGGGGCGACTGACGTCGGTCGGCGTCGCCTGTGTGGCCGGCTTGGCACTTGGTGCCGCCGAATCGGAGATCACACTCCTCTCGGCCCGCGACTGGTGGCCCGACTGGGCAACCGTCGGGGTGGCCGAGAGCGTGCCCCTGCTGATCATCGTGGGCGCCTTGTTCCTGCTCGGACGGCACCTGCCCACTCGGGGCTCGGCACGCGCCGACCCGCTGCCGCCTGTGCCCAAGCCACGTGTGCGGGTACCCGCCGTCGGCGCGCTCGTCGCCGCGGGGGTGGCTGCCTTGCTGCTCACCGAGGGCAGCTATCGGTTCGGCGTGATCACCTCGATGATCTTTGCCCTGATGGCGCTGTCGCTGGTCGTGCTCACCGGTTACGTGGGACAGATATCCCTGGCGCAGGCGGCCTTCGCCGGGTCGGCGGGTTTCGCACTCTCCAAGATCGGCACGGGCCTGCCGTTCCCGATCCCGCTGCTCCTGGCCGCGCTGGCGGCCACCGCGCTGGGCCTGCTCGTCGCCGTTCCCGCCCTCCGGGTGCGCGGCGTCCAGCTGGCCGTCGTCACGCTCGCCGCCGGCGTTGCCATCGAGCAGTTCGTGTTCCGGAACCCGAAGTTGACGCCGACGACCGGAAACCTCATCCCGGATCCACGGATCTTCGGCGTCGACCTCGCGGTGCGGCGCGGGGCCGACCTCGCTCGGTGGCAGTTCGGGATCCTCGTGCTGGTGGTGCTCGCACTGGCCGCACTGGCGGTGGCCAACCTGGGCCGGAGCGGCACCGGGCGGGCGTTCCTCGCGGTGCGATCCAACGAACGGGCCGCGGCGTCGCTCGGGGTCAACGTCGCCGCCGTCAAGCTCATCGCGTTCGGCATGTCGGCGTTCCTCGCCGGGCTTGGTGGCGCGCTGATCGGCTACAGCCGCGGCCAGCTGTCGGCAACGTCGTTCGGTGTCTCGGTGAGCCTGACACTGCTGGCGTTCGCCTACCTCGGGGGGATCACCAGCATCGGCGGTGCCCTCGTCGCGGGCAGCCTTGCTCCGCTGGGGATCGGCTACGTCGTGCTCGATCGCGCCGCCGACCTCGGCGAGCACTACCTGCTCGTGTCCGGGTTGCTGCTCGTCGCTACCGCCATCCTCAACCCGGGCGGCATCGCCGATGGCGTACGGTGCCGCGTGGCGGCCCTGACCTCTCGCCCAGGCGGGCAGGGTGGAACGGCCGCGGCTCGATTGGACCAGACGGCGCGGGCCGAACCCCCGCCGGTAAGGGTGGGAGCACCGACATGACACGCGTGGAATCGACCGGCCACGACGCCAGCCCGGCCGGGTTCGACCTGGTCGAGACCGATCGACTGCTGACCACCACACGGGCAGTCCGCAAGCGCCTGGACGTCGACCGGCCCGTGGACCGCGCGCTGGTGCTCGACTGCCTGCGCATCGCCACCCAGGCGCCGTCCGGCGGCAACAGCCAGCCGTGGCGATGGCTGGTGGTCGACGACCCCGCTGTCCGGGCCGGTCTGGCCGAGCTGTACCGGCGCGCCTACGGGCCCTACATCGAGCTACAGAAGGCGGCCATCGTGGCGGCCGGCGGCGACGAGAACCATCCGATCCTCCGCAGCTCGGACTACCTGGCCGAGCACCTGCACGAGGTGCCGATCCACGTCATCCCGTGCCTGCTCACGCGGCTTCCCGAGCGTCCCGCGCCGGCGGACACGGCCGGGTTCTACGGGTCGATCCTCCCGGCGGTGTGGAGCTTCGCGCTCGCGCTGCGCAGTCGTGGCCTGGGCACGGCGTACACGACCCTGCACCTGCACCAGGAGCGTGAGGCCGCCGAGCTGCTCGGCATCCCGGACACGGTGACGCAGGTGGCCCTGCTGCCCGTCGCCCACGTCACGGGTCGTGACTTCAGGCCCGCCGACCGCAAGCCCATCGAGGCCGTCACCTACTGGAACCGCTGGAAGCAGCGCTCCTGACCCCTCGTCTCCCGGGACGTGAGTGACGCCACCGTCCCGGCCCCGGCGGGGGGCCGAGGTGTGAAACTCGGCCGGTGCCGCAATGGTCTGATGGCGAACGCCCCGAGCGAGGTGTCCACACCGATGGCAGTGCAGCTCCGACGTGAACCGAGCGAGTTCTGGCGACGCGCCCGGCGCGACGACCGCAGCGGTCGTCAACCGGTCCCGCCGATCCTTCCCTTGGGCACGCTCGTGCGCGTGCCCGATCGGGGTGACGTGTTCGTCCGCTACCAGGCGGGGCCGCCGGGTGCGCCGACCGTGCTGTTGCTGCACGGGTGGATGGCGTCGGCCGACCTCAACTGGTCGGGCACGTTCCCGGCGCTGGCCGGGCGATACCACGTGGTGGCGATGGACCACCGTGGCCACGGCCGCGGCATCCGAACCCGCGAGGCGTTCAGCCTCGAGGACTGCGCCGACGACGCAGCCGGGCTGCTGCGTGAGCTGGGCGTGCGCAACGCGGTGGTGGGCGGCTACTCGATGGGCGGCCCGGTCGCCCTGCTCCTGACCCGCCGGCACCCGGACCTGGTGCGAGGTCTGGTGCTCGTCGCGACCGCCGCTGAGCTGGCACCCACCGCTGTCCGGCGGGGCATGGGCACGATCATGCACCTGCTCGGGCCGCTGGTGCGTTCGGGACTGCCGGATCGCGTGCTGGTCGAGGTGGCGCGTAGCCGACCCGCCTTCCTGAGGGAGCTCGCCGAGCACACCCCCTGGATGGCGGGCGAGTTGAAGCGCCTCCATCCGTCGGACATCGTCGGTGCCGGGAAGTCCATTGCCCGGTTCGACGCCCGCCCATGGCTGGCCGAGCTGGGGACGCCGGCCGCAGTCGTGGTGACGCTACGCGACCTCGCGGTCGGGCCCGACCGGCAGCGGGCGACTGCCGCCGCGCTGGGCGCGCCGGTGATCGAGGTGGATGGCGGGCATGCGGTGTGCCTGACCGACCCGGAGGTCCTGGGTGGTGCGGTGCGGCAGGCGGTCGACGTCGCGACCAACGACCGGCCGGGGCGACGGGTCCTGCGTGCCACGGTTCGTCGGGTCCGCGCCGGAAGCCCGGTACTGCCGCATCTGGTCACGTCGAACGACGACGCGGTCGGCTTGGCGGTCTAGACATCGGTCGTTGCCACCCAACGGCCGCAGTCGGGCGTCGGCTCAGGTCGGTCCGGGGCCCCCCGGGGTGACCGCGATGGTCAGGACCATGCCGGCCTGCTTGTGACCCGGCACCGTGCACCACGCCTGTGCGTCGGCATCGATCACACCGAAGTCAGCCGTCGCAGACTCACCCGGTTGCAGCCGACCGGTGCCGGACTCGCCGTTCAGGTTCAGCGTGTGCACGAGGTCGCCGTTGTTGGTGACCTCCACCATGAGGTGCGTGCCCGCCGGGACCTCGACGCGATCGGGCTTCACGAACAGATCTCCGAGCTCGACCGCCAAGGTCTTCACAGGGCCTCCGCTCGCTACGGCCGGGTTTTCGTCGTCCCCGCCACCGGCAACCACGATCGCAACGATGCTGATCGCCAGGGCCAACATCGACATGACAGCGAAGAGGGCGAACAGCCCGGCGGGTACCGCTGGGCCGTTCGCGGATGATGGCGGCGGAGACCATCCTTCTTGTGCTTCTTGTCCCGGTTGTCCCGGAGGGACGGTCGCCATGGCGAACCCCTCCTGCTGCTACTCCACGGTCAACGTGGCGTGCATCCCTTCGGCGAAGTGGCTCTCGAGCTCGCCGCTCTCTTCCTCCTCGACGACATTGCACAGCAGCACGTAGGTGCCGGCCTCGAGGTCCACGGTCAACTCCGCCGTGTCCCCGGACTCGATGTCCTCCACCTCGTCGAGAACCTTGTCCTCCCCGAAGGCCGCTTCGTCGAACGCCCCGTCATCGTCGACGGGAAGGTCGTCGGCCGAGTCGGCGTCGACGACGAGGAACTCGTGGGTCTCTCCCCCCTGGTTGTCGACGACGAACGTGACCTCTCCCGCACCCACCGATTCCGGATCGGGTTCGACCGTGAATTCGGAGACGACCACGTTCACCTCCTCACCCCCATCGTCATCCCCGCTCGCCTCGTCACCCCCATCGTCATCCCCGCAACCGGCGGCCAACGCCGCCAACACTGCGACCGCCGCTGCCACGGGCAAGGTTGTTCTCCTCATGACCCCTCCCTTCCAGGATGGCCCGAAACCTAAGCACTCCGGCGGTGGATTGCCAGGGTCCAAAGTCCCGAAAGCGGTGTGCCCTCTGGGAGTAGCCGGACGGCCTACACGCCCAGGTAGCTGGCGTGGAGCAGCTCGGGGTGATCGGCCAGCTCGGCCCCGCTACCCCGGGCGACGACCTCCCCGTGGACGAGCACCACGGCCGAATCGGCGATCGACAGCGCCACTTGCACGTGCTGCTCGACGAGCAGCACGCCGACGCCGAGATCGTCGGCAACCCGTCGGATCACACCGGCGAGCTGGTCGACGACGATCGGTGCCAGCCCCAGGCTCATCTCGTCGACGAGGAGGAGCTGGGGGCGACCGACGAGGGCTCGTGCGATGACGAGCATCTGCTGTTCGCCACCGGACAGGAGGCCCACCCGCCGGTCCGCAAGCGGTCCGAGCGCCGGGAAGTAGTCGGCCACGTTCGCACCACCGATGTCCCGCCGCCGGGAGGCCAGCCACAGGTTGTCGCGCACGGTGAGCCCGCCGAAGAGCGCGCGGTCCTCGGTGACGTAGCCCAGCCCCCGACGGGCGTTCAGCTGCGGCGATCGCGTGTCCACCGGGCCGCCCAGCAGCCGGACCTCGCCGCCCAGCGCAGGGAGCAATCCGGCCACCGTCATCAGTGTGGTGGTCTTGCCAGCCCCGTTCGGGCCCAGCAGCGCCACCACCTCGCCGGGCGAGACGCTGAAGGTGAGGTCGCGCACCACGACCGAACGGCCATAGCCGGCCCGGAGGTTCCGCACCTCGAGCAGGGGGCTCATACGTGGGCACCCCTGCGGGCGGCCTCGGCCGAGCCGATGCCGAGGTAGGCGGCGGCGACCCGCTCGTGCCTGCGGACCTCATCGGGGGTGCCGCTGGCGATGTGGCGTCCCTGCTCGATCACGTGCACCCGATCGCACACGTTGAGCACCAGGTCCATGTCGTGATCGACCAGCAGCACGGTGGTGCCCGCCTCGACGATTGCCCGAAGCCTCTGGCCCAGGCCACGGCTCTCGGCGGTGTCGAGACCGGCGGCCGGCTCGTCGAGCAGGAGCAGCTTGGGACCGGAGACCAGCGCACGGCACAGACCCACCAGCTTGCGCTCGCCCTCGGACAACTCGTCGGTCCCCTGATCCACCAGGTGGCCGATGCCCACCAGCTCGACGGCGCGATCGACCCGACCGGCCGAGGACACCCGGCGCGGAGCGACCAGGTCACGGAGCGCTTCCCAGACCGTCACGTGGTCCGCGGCCACCAGGAGGTTGCCACGCACATCGAGGTCGTCGAAAAGCTCGACCGTCTGGAAGCTGCGCACGAGGCCTCGCCGCGCCCGCTCGTGGGGAGGAAGGCGGTCGAGCGTCACATCGCCGAGGACGACGGAGCCCTCGTAGGCGACGAAGCCCGACAACGCGTCGATGAGGCTGGTCTTGCCCGCCCCGTTGGGCCCGATGAGCCCGACGAGGGTCCCCGCGTCGACGTCGAGCGTCACGCCGTCGACCGCGCGCACCCCGCCATAGCTGACCGTGAGCGACCTCGCGTGGAGAAGCACGGTCACGGCACTACAACCCCGCCTGCGAGGACGGGTCGGGAGCGCTCACCGCCTGCTGCAGCAGGGCCAACAGCCCGATCCAGCCGACGAAGGCATGCGTTCCGTCGGGACCCGCCAGCGTGCCGCTCACCTGCAGGCCGTCACCCTCGATCGCCCCGTGGTCCACGTCGATGTCGAGCTCGAGTCGCGGCATCGTCGCCACCTCCTACCGGACCCAGGACTGGTACTTGGTCCGCCGGTAGCCCAGCGCACGGTAGGTGGCATCGACCAGTGACTGGCCGGTCCGCCCGAGTCCCGTGTCGGCCGACATCTGGTTCATCACGTAGCCGAATGACATCTCGCAGCCGGGGTCCGCAAAGCCGATCGATCCGCCGTGCCCGGTGTGGCCGAAGGCTTCCTCGCTCAACGAGATCACGACCGGAGGGTCCACGCCACGGGGCGTGTAGCCGGCCTTGAGGAATCCGAGCGTCCAGCGACCGGGGCCGAACAGGACGGCGTCCTCACCGCCGGCGGACTGCACTGCGCTCATCCGGGCGACGTCCTCGGCATCGAGGCGGTAACGGCCGATCCGGCCGTCGTGGACGATCGCCCGGTACAGGCCGGCCAGCCCCCTCGCGTTCGTCACGCCGCCCGACGCAGGCAGTTCTGCCGCCAGTGCGGCCGGCGAGTCCCACTCACCGGGCACGAGGTAGCCGCCGTTGTTCTGCATGACCAGCCACGGGATCGAGCCCTGCTCGGTCATCGCCTGGAGCATGAAGCGGGGGACCGGGTCGCCAGGCTGCGGGGCGGGCGGGGGCGTGAGGCTGGCGACCCGAGGAGTGAGGGCTTCGGGTAGGCCGATGTAGAGGTCGAGTCCGAGGGGGTCGGCGATCTCGTCGGCGACGAACCGGCCGATGCTCCGTCCGGACACCCGGCGCACCACCTCGCCCACGAGGAACCCGAAGGTGAGGGCGTGGTAGCCGTGCCGCGTGCCCGGATCCCAGAAGGGGCGTTCGGCGGCCAGGCGTTCGACCATGTCGTCCCAGTCGTAGAACCCGCCCGGCGGCACGGGATCACGCACGGCCGGCAGGCCGGCCTGGTGGGAGAGGAGGTGGCGGACGAGTACGCCGTCCTTTCCCGCGGCTGCGAACTCCGGCCAGTAAGTGGCGACGGGCTCGTCGACGTCGAGCTCACCCGCGCTGGCAAGCAGGTGCGCCGCCAGCGAGGTGGCGCCCTTGGTTGACGACATGGCCACGCAGAGCGTGTCCTTGTCCCAGGCGCGGCTCCGGACGGGGTCGGCATGGCCGCCCCACAGGTCCACCACCGTCTCACCACCGACGGTGACGGCGACCGATGCCCCCAGCTCGCCTCGCTCGCCGAAGTTGCGCTCGAACTCGCGGCCGACGTCGGCGAAGCGCTCGTCGCAGTGGCCCTGCACATCCATTCCGCACACCCCCTCGTCATCCCTCTGTCCATATCGTGCTCGCTCGCGGGGGATGGGCGTAGTGGGGGCCTCCCTACACATCCGGTCCTACACTCCGGCGCGAAAGGGGGAGCGTGTCGCCGGAAGGGCCGCGAGGGACGCCACCGCTCGTCGGACGCGAGCTCGACCTCGCGGTGGCCCTCCAGCAGCTCGATCGCATCGAGGGGGGAAGGCCGGCGGCCCTCCTGGTCCGCGGCGACGCGGGCATCGGCAAGTCTCGGCTCGTCGCCGAGCTGGCCAGCCGCGCCGGGCAGCGCGGGTACCCCGTCGTGGTGGGACGTGCCGACGATCTCGACCACGGCATCCCGTTCGCCGTGTTCCGGGACGTCCTCACCAGGCTGGTGCCCGACGGGGCGGTTGCCGCCCGCGCTGAGGCGTTGCGGGCCGAGATCGAGCGAACCGGGGATGAAGCCGCGGACGCCGAGCATCTGTCGGCCGTGTTCGCCGCCGCCGTCGGGCTCGTCCGGGCGGTGGGCGAGGGGGCACCGGTCGTGCTGGTGCTGGAGGACCTCCACGCCGCCGACGGCGAGTCGCTGGCCCTGGCAGCGTTGCTCGTCCGCCTCGCCGACCTGCCCGTGCTCACCGTCGCCACGCTGCGGCCCGGGGGAGGCGCGACCGAGCTCGACCGGCTGGGCGAGCGGATGGCGTTCGACGGCCGGGCCGCCGTTGTCGACCTCGAGCCGCTCGACCGACAGGAGACGCGCACCCTGGTCGCCGCCGTGATCGGTGCCGAGCCAGACGACCAGCTGACGGACGCGGTCGTCGAGGCCAGCCGGGGCAACCCGTTCTTCGTGTGCGAGGTGGCGCAGTCGCTCGTCGATGGCCGCGCCATCGCCGCCGACGGTCGGCGGGCCAGCCTGGTCGCCGATGCACTGGCGGTGGGCCTGCGTCCGTCGACTGCGCTCCTGCGTCGGTTGTTCGTGGGCGCCGCCTCCGACGTCGAGTTGGCCAAGGTGATGGCGGTCTTCGGCCGGTTCTCCCTTCGCCACCTCGGGCTGGCCGAACGCCTGACCGGCATGCCGTCGGACGCGGTGACCAGGTCGTTCGACAGGCTCGTCAAGGCGGGTCTGCTGGCCCATGCCGCCGATGGGGGCTACGAGTTCACCCACTCGATCGTTCGCACGACGCTCTACGACGACATCGGTCCGGCCGAGCGTCGCCGCATCCACGCTGCGATCGCCACCGAGCTCGCGGCCGAGCGGCGTGCCGGCATGGTCCTCGACATCCTGGACCTGGCCACACACGTGGCTGCGTCCGCGCGGCCTGGCGACACGGCGGCGGCGGAGGTGCTGCTCGACGCCGGGCGGGCCATCGGCTCGACCGCACCACTGGTGTCGGCCGACTACCACCGTCGGGCGCTCGGGCTGCTGCCCGTGGACTCACCACAGCGTCCGGAGGCGATGGCACTCCAGGCCCGCGCCCTCCACGTGGGCGCCCGCCCGCGAGAGGCCGCCGCGGTGGGGCGCGACGCACTGCGGGTCCTGGCGTCGGGGACGGTTCGCCACGGCACGGTGGCCCTGGTCGTCAACGACCTCTACCTGGACGGGCGTCCGGGGGACGCGCTCGAGGTCATCGAGGCCGAGCTGGGGCTGGGCGGAGCGCCGTGCCCATTGCTGGCGATGCGCACCAACCTGCTGCTCCAGACCGGCCGCTACGCCGAGGCGAGCGCGGCGTTCACCGACGCGGTGGGCAGCCTCGATGGCCGGGAGGTCACGCCGGCGGCGGAGTTGATGGCCCTCGCCCACCTCGTGCAGTACGCGAACCACGTGGGTGAGGTGTGGCGAGCCGCCGAACTGCTGTGTCGGGTCGAGGTGTTGGCCGAACGGGCGTCGCGAACCGTCAGCGTGGCGGCTCACGAACTGGTTGCGTATGCCGACTGGCGTCCCGGGCTGCTGGCCCGGATCGACGAGCACCTCGCGGCCGCCGCCGCGATGCGCCCCGAGGGTGCCGCCGTGTCCATCGGAGGCAGCTCCGAGAGCGTGCGCGTGCGGGCGCTGTGGATGCGGGGTGAGTGGGACGACGCGCTGGGGTTGATCGGCAGCGCGGGATTCGACCTCGAGCAACGGGGGGCGGTGGCGTCGGCGCAGCTGCTGGCCTGCGCGGCGTGTGAGTTGTACGTCGACCGCGGTGACGTCGATGCCGCCGTGGCCGCCCTGCAGGTCGATGACGACACGATCCTCTCGGTGACCCGGCACGCCGCCCTGGCACGGGCGCGCGTGCGCCACGCGCTGGGTGAGCCCGACGTCGCGCTCGACCTCCTGGACCGCGAGCGGGCCAAGGCGTCCACCCCGGGCGGGAGCGTGTGGAAGCACGCCGAGATCCTGCGGCTCGCCGTCGACATCCACGCCGAGGCGGGGCGCGTCGACGAAGCGCGCACTGCCGCCTCCGAGCTGGAGGCGCTGGCCGGGCGCACCGGATGGCCCGAATGCCAGGTGCCGGCGCTTCGGGCCCGTGCCCTCGTCGATCGGGACGTTGATGTCGCCCGCGCGTACAGGGACCTGGCCGCCGCCGAGGATTGGGGAGTCGAGCGCGCACACGCGCTGCTGGTGCTCGGTGAGCTGGGAGACGACACGGCGCGGCACCTCAACGAGGCCTACAAGGCGTTCGATGCGTTCGGCGCCGCGCCCTGGCGGCGGCGAGCCGCGGCCGGTCTCCGCGCCCAGGGGCTGACGGTTCCTCGTCGGGTTGCGCAGCCTGCATCCGACCTGACGGACACCGAGGTCCAGCTGGTGCGGCTCGTGCGCCAGGGGCTGTCCAACCGTCAGATCGCAACGGCCATGCACTACAGCAGGAAGACGATCGAGGTGTACCTGTCGCGCGTCTACGCCAAGACGGGCTGTGCGTCCCGGCTCGAGCTGATCCGCGCCGTCGATACCGGCGCGGTACGGCTGGCCGACGCGTGACGGGTTGAGCACGCTGGCGCCCGATCCTGCCGGGACAGTCGAGTATCGGCGGATGGGGAGTCGGCCGGCACCTGGTTGACGCCGTCGCACCTGCCGCCGGATCCCACCCGCGCTCGCCACTCGGTCGCCCGGAGCGGATAATCACGCCATGGCCCTCGAGCCGCGCATGGTGTTCCTGGGATTTGGCAAGTTCGCTCGCGCCGACAAGATCTACGCCCTCGAACCGCTGCGGGGCGACCAGCGTGGCGACGGGCGGCGCACCAACGTCTGGGTCGAGGGCATCGACGGGCCGATCGTCGCGTCGCGGACGGAGCGGACGATCCTCCACGACATGGGCCAAGACCCGGCGGCACAGGCCCCGATCGTCGACGAGGCGCTCGACCTGGCCGAACGCCTGGTCGCCGCGGCCGACGCCGGTCGGGTCGATCTCGGCGACCTCGGCCGTCGGGCCCGCCACCTGCTCGCCGCGACGACCGCGCCGACCCGAGAAGCTCCCGACGGTCGCGGCTGAGGCGTAGGCGCGGGCCCGTTCGGCTCTGGTCCTCAGGCCGTCAGCAGGCGATCGAAGAACGAGCGATAGCGCTGGAACGTCACGCGCAACTCCTCGGTCGAGACGTCGTCCCCGTCTCCCGGGCGCGCATCGAACGCCTCGAGCTCGGTGGTGAGCCTGCGCGTCAGGTCGTCCATGACCTCGGTCAGCAACTCACCCGCGCTCTGAACCGCGCGGCCGGGTTCGTCGACGAACGCGGTCTGGATCTCGTACCAGCGGTCCTGGTAGCTGGTTGCGTCGACCAGCAGCGGCGCGTCGCCACCGGACGCAACGTTGCCCGTGGCGGGGCCGGTGCCCGGCGGCACGGTGTCGGACGGATCACCGCCCACGACAGTGTCGTCCTCCGCGGCTCGGGCGGGCTCCGTCTCGGGCTCTTCCGCCGGCGAAGGCTCCCGCTCGCTGGGCAGCGGGGATTCGTCCTCCTCTCCGATCTCCTCCATCTCGGGTTCGTCGGCGGACTCTTCCGGTGCGAACACGTCGGTCGCGGGAACGCGATCGTCGGTGCGGTCTGCTTCGTTCGTGGTCATTGCGTCCTCCCTCCTCAGCGCACGTCGTGCTCACGGGGCACGTCGTGCTCATCGGCCATGTCCCGGTCGTACCCGCGGTCCTCGTCGGTCGCAGCGTCCCGATCGACGCCGCCGCCCTCGGTCAACAGATCGTCGAACAGGGCGCGGTAACGCTGGAACGCCTCGCGCAGTTCGTCGACCGACGCCGAATCGTTGCCGCTCTGGCGCTGAATGGTGTGCGCCGCGCGGTAGTTCTCGGCGAGCTCCGGATGATCGACGGAAACCATCTCGAGGCGCTCGTCGAACTCGTCGACCGGGTAGCCGCGCTGACGCATCACCTCTTGCACCAGCCGGTCCGCGTCGTCGACCGCCCAAAGGGGGTCGTCGACGAACCCGGACTGGACGTCGCGCCACCGGGCTGCGAACTCCGACCTGTCCTCATGTGACAGCTCGCGGATCTCCAACTCGTCGCGTCGTTTGGCCCGGTCACGGAGAGACGCCTCGGCGGCGCGGCGGCCACCCTCTTCATCCAGCGTGCGGTCGTACTCCGGTCCGAAACGCCGCTTCAACGCTTCCGAACGCCTCCAGCCCAACGCCAGGGCCGCCAGCGCGAGCACGACGACGACGGCTACTACAACGATCACCCAAGTCATGAGGAAACCTCCCTCTTCGCCGGCCGTCGTCTACCCGCCGGCGAGGCGCCTCATAACCTCCGGACGAAGGATCCCGTGCGCGATCGTGCGTGTGGTCGCGCCACGATGGGCGGGTGCCGGAGTCGAATCGGGTGAACCCGTGGGGCGAGATCGTGGCCATCGACCAGCGCGGCCTGTTCGTGGGCAACCGGGGATGCGTGCACCGCGACCGGCGGATCGTGCGGCCTTGGCAGGTGCGCCGGTGGATCACCTGCGTGCTCGAGTACAAGGGCTGGGTGGCGCCGAAGTGGGAGCCCGGCCGTTGGACGCCGCTGTTCTTCTGGGACGAAGCCGTCGCGCTGGCCGCGGGTCACCGACCGTGCGCCCTGTGCCGCCGTGCCGACTTCAACGCCTGGCTCGACGGGTGGGAGTCGGCGTTCGGAGAGCGACCCCGGGTGGATCCCATGGACCGCCGCCTGCACTCCGACCGCCGCGACGGGAAGGTGCAGCGCCGCCACACCCGTGCCTGGACCGACCTGCCGGTCGGTGCATTCGTCGTCACCGACGAGCCGGGCCGCGGCGGGGGCGTGGTGGCCGCGCTCGTGCTCGGGGAACGCTTGGTGCCGTGGTCACCCGGCGGCTACGGCCCAGCGTTCGAACGCCCGGGTCGCGGCGACGCCGTCGTGCTCACGCCCCGGGCCACGACCGACGTCCTGAGCCACGGCTACCGCCCCGTGGTCCACCCCTCGGCGAGCTGACGGGGGTCGGATGCACGTGCGAGAGCAGGTTCAGCGGCCGCTGGGTGGGGAGATGCAGCGGGTCTCGGTGGTCGGGGTGTCCGGCTCCGGCAAGACGACGGTCGGTCGGCAGCTGGCCGCGTCGATGGGCGTGCCCTTCGTGGAGCTCGATGGGATCTTCCACCAGCCCGGCTGGGCCGAGCTCCCTCGGGATGAGTTCCGCGAGCGGGTGGGTGTGGCGCTGTCGGCTCCGGGATGGGTGGTCGACGGCAACTACTCGGCGGTGCGCAACCTGGTGTGGGACCGGGCGGACACCGTGGTATGGCTGGACCTGCCGCGTCGGCACGTGATGCGCCGGATCATCCTGCGCACCGTCCGCCGTGCCGTCACCCGCGAGGCGCTGTGGAACGGCAACCGTGAGCCCTTGACCAACTTCTACCGGCTGGACCCGGAGAAGAACATCATCCGTTGGGCATGGGTCAAGCACGCCGGTTACGTCGAGCGCTACGACGCGGCCATGCACGATTCGGCGTTCGACCATCTCCGCTTCGTGAGGTTGCGGACGCCTCATGAAATCGACGGGTTCCTCGCTTCCATCTGCCCGTAGGCGCCGGGCCGTTCACACCGGGACCTCGGTCAAGGGAGGTCTGGACGCCCTAGCCTGCCGGCCGGTGCCGCCCGCCCGTGCGATTCTCGACTGTGAGCGGTGGTTCGTACGCCGGGGAGTCCCGCACTTCATCGAGGATTACGGCGCCAGCGAGCACATCTGGACGCGGTCGTTGCCTCTGCTGATCGTGATCTACGTGCTGCGGGGGCTGTACGCGGTCGGTGGCCTTGGCCGACTCGATCGGATCCGTGCTGCGGCGGGCGCTGCCACTGCTCCTGGTCTCCATCACGTTCCTGTTCCTCGCCGCTGAGGCATGGGAGATCCTCGGCCAGCTCCATGGCATCGCATACCTTCTGGTGCTCGGGCTCTTCGTCGGCATCGGCGCCGCGTTCGTATTGAGCCACCTTCCCGGCGACGTCTCTGCGGCGGGCACTCTCGACTCGTGGGGAGACGTGCGCGCGCTCGTCGCCGGAACCCCGGCCCGGGCGATCGAGCTGCCGTCCTCCGGACAGCCGCCCCCGATGGCCCTGTCACCCCGCGAACGCGTGAACGTCGCGCTCGTCGGCCTGTTTGCCCGCACCGTCCAGATAGCCGCCGTGGCCGCTGGCGTCTGGCTGTTCCTCGTCGCGTTCGGGACGTTGGCGATGACGGAGCACTCCACCGTCCACTGGGTCGGCGGCGACGTCAACGTGCTGCTCTCGTGGTCGCTCGACCAGCGCCAGATGGTGGTGACGGAGGAGCTGCTCCGGGTCGCGGGCTTTCTCGCCACCTTCACCGGGCTGTCGTTCACCGTGTACCTGGTGACCGATCCCACCTACCGCGACGAGTTTCGAACCGACGTGGCCAGCGAGCTCCGCGAGGCCTTCGGGGTGCGCGCCGCGTACCGCTGGGCCTTGGCACACGAGTCGTCGGCGGTCACCCCCGACCCCAGCGGCTGAGGCGACAACGGGCGGCGAACACGCCGTAGACGATCTCGAGGGCCGCCGGCGTTGCCCACCGTGCCGGCCTCCGCCGGAGACCAGCCCCCCGAAGCAGGTCATCTCGGCATGCCGCGATGGGCCACCGGCCCGACGGGGTTCGGGACGCTACGCCTGGGGTGAAACCGATACGCGGTGGGATGCCTCCGGCCAGATGTCGCGGTCACGCTCGCCACCGTCGTCTCGTATGCCCGTGGTACGGAACTGGGACCGGTAGGCGCCGGGTGTCACGCCGAGCTCGCGTAGAAAGGTGCGGCGCATCGTCTCGGCGGATCCGAAGCCGGTGCGAGCGGCGACCACGGGGAGCCCGTCGTCGCCGCCTTCGAGCATGGCCCGAGCAGCTTCGACCCGGACCCGCTCGACATAGGCACCGGCGGTCAGCCCGACCTGTTCCTCGAATAGCCGGCTGAAGTGACGGACGCTGAAGTTGGCTCGTTCAGCCATGGCGCTCAGGGAGTGGTCGCCGGCGGGATCGAGCGCGACCGCGTCGAGGACGCGACGTAGCGGCTCGCTCTTCACGGCCGGCGCCGAGGTCCACGGACTGAACTGCGACTGGCCACCAGGGCGCGCGAGGAAGACGACGAGGATCTTGGCCGCGGTGCGGGCGACTCCGGCGCCGAGGTCATCTTCGACCAGCCCAAGTGCGAGGTCGATGCCCGCGGCGATGCCGGCCGCCGTGAAGACGTTGCCGTCGCGCACGAACAACGCGTCGTCGTCGACCTTCACCTCCGGGAACTCCCTGGACAGGGCGGCGGCGTGGCGCCAGTGGGTCGCGGCCTGCCGGCCGTCGAGCAGTCCGGCGGCGGCCAATGCGAAGGTGCCCGTGCACACCGAGACGATGCGCCGGGCACGCGGCGCCAAGCGGGCCACCTGGGCGACGAGCGTGGGCGCCAGGAGGAGATGCCAGTTCGGTGTGCCGGCCACCAGCAGTGTGTCGATGTCACCGGCGCCGAGATCTTCGAGGGCGACATCGGCGCCCAGGCGATTGCCCGTGGTGGTGACGACGTCCTGCCCTCCGAGTGTGGCCACCCGGGCCACGTAGTGGTCGCCTTGCTCGTTGGCCACCGTGAACACTTCGAGCGGGCCCACGACGTCGAGGAAGCGGACGCCATCGAACGCTACGACGACGACCTTGCGCGGGCCCTTCGCGCCGATGGCGTTGTGGACCATGTCCCAATCGTGGGACCTCGGCACCCCGTGCGCAACGACTTGACCCTCGGATCCGGACAGCGTGTCCGCCGTCGAGGGTTGCGCTGGCGGGATGGCCGGATCCGAGGGCGCGCTGTCATTGCCGCGCGAACCGAACCGGTGCACTCTCGAACCTGCGAAGCAACGAGATCGGCCGGCGGGCCTGTTGCACCGGCGCTGACAGAGCCGCCACCGAGCCCACCAGCACCCATCAGGCCCGGGACGCGAAGCGTCCCCCTGCGGTGGAGGTCCACCATGTCCCGATATCTGGCCAACCTCGCGCGCTCCAGCGCTCGCCACCCGTGGCGGACGATCCTCTTCTGGGTCGTCGCGCTGGCCACAGTCTCGTCGATCGCCGGCCGGCTGGACGGCGAGTTCGTCGACGACTTCCGACTACCGGACAGCGACGCCCAGAAGGCCGCCGACAAGCTAGAGAAGTCATTCCCAACCCAGGCCGGCGGCAGCGCCACAGTCGTTTTCTCCGTTCAGGAGGGCTCGCTGCGCAGCCAGGCGAACGCCGACGCCATCGGGTCCTCGTTGGCCGACGTCGCCCGACTGGACCATGTGGTCTCGGTGTCCGACCCCCTCACGACGGGCACCATCTCGTCCACGGAGGAGATCGGCTTCGCCGAGGTGCGCTACGACCGGGATGTCATCGATCTCGGGAAGGACGACTTCGAGTCCCTCGAGGGGACCGTGGCGCCGCTGCGCGACCAGGGCGTGCAGGCCGAGGTCGGCGGACCCCTGGCGGCGTGGGAGCAGGCCACCGAGACAGCGTCGGAGCAGATCGGCTTGCTGATCGCCATCGTCGTGCTGCTCTTCGCATTCGGTTCGGTCATCGCGATGCTGCTGCCCATCGGCATGGCCCTGTTCGCGTTGGTGGTGGGCGAGACGCTCATCGCCATCCTCGCGGCGTCGACCAGCGTCCCCACCTCGGCTTCGACGCTGGCGGCGATGATCGGGCTCGGCGTTGGCATCGACTACTCGCTGTTCATCGTCACCCGCTTCCGTGAGGTCCGTCGCACCGGCACCGGCACCGGCGTCGTCGACGCCGCAGCCCAGGCGTCGGCCACGGCAGGATCGGCGGTTCTCTTCGCGGGCACGTCCGTCGTGATCGCGATCTCCGGTCTGTTGATCTCCGGCATCTGGGCGGTCGGGCTCCTTGGCTTGGCTGCGGCGATTGTCGTGGCCGTGAGCGTCGTGTCCGCCCTCACCCTGCTGCCCGCTCTGCTGGGCCTGCTGGGCGGTCGGGTCGATCGGCTCAGGGTGCCCCTGCTTGGCCCCCGGCGCCGCCGAGCCGACGCCGGTCTGTCGACCCGCTGGGCCGGTCATGTGACCCGCCATCCCGTCGCCGCAGCCTTGACCGGCACGCTGGCGCTGATCGCGCTCGCAGCGCCGGTCGTGGATATGCGCCTGGGCCAGAACGATCAGGGCAGCCAGCCACCGGAGACCAGCCAACGCCGGGCATACGACCTGCTCGCCGACGGCTTCGGTCCCGGCTTCAACGGCCCCTTGCTGATGGTCGCCACCGTCCCCGACGAAGCAGCTCAGCAGGACCTGGAGGAACTGCGCAGCCAGGTCGCGGCCACGCCGGGTGTCGCGGCAGTATCGGTACCCACGTTCAATCCCGCCGGCGACGTCGCCGTGTTCAACGCGATGCCGACCACCGCACCGCAGGCCGCCGAAACCGCCGACGTCGTCCACCGGCTGCGCGACGTCGTGGTCCCGGCGGCGACCGATGGAACCGGCCTCCGCATGCTCGTCGGCGGCAACACCGCGGCCTTCGTCGACCTCGACCGTCAGATGAGCGCCCGCCTGCCGATCCTGATCGGCGCGGTCGTGGCACTGGCGTTCGTCCTGCTCATGCTTGCCTTCCGGTCGATCCTGGTCCCGCTGAAGGCCGCGCTCATGAACCTGCTCTCCGTGGGTGCCGCCTATGGCGTGATCGTGGCCGTGTTCCAGTGGGGCTGGGGCAAGGACGTCGTCGGTCTCTCGGAGACCATCCCGATCGTGTCCTGGGTGCCGATGCTCTTGTTTGCCATCCTCTTCGGCCTCTCGATGGAGTACGAGGTCTTCCTCCTGTCGCGGATCCGCGAGGAATACGTCCGCACCGGTGCCCCGCGCGGCAGCGTCGCCCGCGGTTTGGCAGCCACGGCGCGGGTGATCACGGCCGCGGCCCTGATCATGATCGCCGTGTTCACGGCCTTCGTGGCCAACCCTGAGCCGGTGACCAAGATGGTCGGCCTCGGTCTGGCGGTCGCCGTGCTCGTCGACGCCACCATCGTGCGCATGCTTCTGGTGCCCTCGCTCATGGTCCTGATGGGCGCCGCCAATTGGTGGCTGCCGCGTTGGCTCGATCGGATCCTGCCCCGCCTCCACGTCGAAGGCCCGGCGGCTGTGCCCCATTCGGTCTCGGATCACACGCCATCGGCGCCCCCGGCGGCAGAACGCGAGCTCGTGTCCGCTGGCGAGCGCTGATACCCGCCCCCGACCGTGAGGGCACACCCCGCTCTCACGGTCGGGCCGGCTGTGCAGGCCTTCCAACTGCTCGTCGGGTCCGGCCGCCGAGCTCCGGTCGTGGTCAGTCGTCGAGGACCGCCAGGTCGAGCCTGCCGAGGCGTTCGGGGTCGGTGAGCGCGTCGATCTCGACGATCCTGCCGTCCTTGACCGTGAACGCGATGACCGAAGCCAGCTTTCCGCCGGCCATGATCACGACCCCCGCGGCTCCGTTGACGAGCGCGGGTCGCAGGATCGCCGACGGCTGCGCATACATGAGCGCCCGCCCGGCAACGACCTCTGCGCCGCGCACGATCGCCGACGCGCCCGGACCGCCGTCGGTCCGCGCCACGACGTCGGGGTCGAGAACGGCGACCAGGGCGTCGAAGTCGCCGCCCCGGGCAGCAGCGAAGAACGCATCGACCACCTCACGCTGGCGGCCGACGTCGGGATCGGGAGCCGGTGCTGTTCCCCGCACCCGCCGGCGTGCCCGGCTCGCAAGCTGCCGTGTCGCCGTGGGGGAGCGCCCGAGCATGGGAGCGATCTCGTCGAAGGGTACGGCGAACATGTCGTGCAGCACGAACGCCAGCCGTTCGGCCGGCGTCAGCGTCTCGAGCACCACGAGCAACGCGACGCCCACGGAGTCGGCCAGCACTGCGTCGTCCTGAGGGTCGAGCCACTCCTCGCGGCTCACGATCGGGTCGGGCACGCGGGCGTCCACGGAGTCCTCGCGCCGCGACTTGCGCGACCGGAGCATGTTGAGGCACACGCGGGCGACGACCGTCGTGAGCCAACCGCCCAGGTTCTCGACGCCGCTGGTGTCGGCACGGCTCAGGCGTAGCCAGGCCTCCTGGACGGCGTCGTCGGCGTCGCTGAGCGAGCCCAGCATCCGGTAGGCGACCGCCCGCAGGTGGGGTCGATTCGCCTCGAACCGTTCCACCAGCCAGTCGCGTTGGTCCATCGGTCACATTCCTTCTTCGCGTCGTGTCATACCGATGACCCCCGAAACCTGGCCGGTGTGACACGGACCGGTCCTCGTGGGGCGTCACGGCTCAGCGATGGCGAAGCCCGGAAGCCCCCGGCAGTTGCCGGCGCGGCTTGGTGATCCCGGTCCATACACGGAAAGGTGAAACTCCCAATGAGCGTGATGATGATCCGTGCCAACGTCAAGGACGAGCGCGTCGCCGACGTCGAAGCAGCGGTGAAGACGATGTTCTCCGCGATCGAGCAGGCCGAGCCGCAAGGGGTCCGGTACGCGTCGTGCAGGCTCTCCGACAGCTCGACCTTGTGATCCTGCTGGAGCTCGAGGAAGGGACCGAGAACCCTCTTCCCGCGGTGGCCGAGTTCAGGCAGTTCCAGGAGGGACTCAAGGACTGGATATCGGAGCCGCCCGTTCCGGAGCTGCTGAGCGTCATCGGGTCGTATCGCCTGTTCTGAGGCTCGACATGGTCCGCGCCCCTGGGACGGCACGTGACATGCAAGCAACCACTTGCCTATCCTCGAGGGACGGTGAGCGACGTGTTCAAGGCTCTCGCCGATCCGACACGGCGAGCGATCCTCGACGAGCTGGTCGACCGTGACGGCCAGACGCTCTTCGAGCTCTGCACCCGCCTCTCCATGACCCACGAGGTCACGTCCTCGCGCCAGGCGATCTCCCAGCACCTCGACTCCCTCGAGTCGGCGGGGCTGGTCACCACCCTGCGGGAAGGCCGGTGCAAGTTCCACTACGTCGACACCGCACCCCTCCGAGCCATCGTGGAGCGATGGCCGATCGAGAGATGAGGACCATGCCACGCATCAACATCACCAGCGTCTACGTCGACGACCAGGACAAGGCCCTGCGGTTCTACACCGACGTGCTGGGGTTCGTGAAGAAGACGGAGATCCCCCTCGGTGAGGCCCGATGGTTGACCGTCGCGTCGCCCGACGACCCGAACGGCACGGAGCTGCTGCTCGAACCCGACGGCCATCCTGCGGTGGGGCCGTTCAAGCAGGCGCTCCAGACGGACGGCATCCCGTTCACGTCGTTCGCGGTCGACGACGTGCACGCCGAGCACGAACGTCTCCGCGCCCTCGGTGTCCGGTTCACCCAGGATCCGCTCGAGATGGGATCGGTCACCACCGCCGTCCTCGACGACACCTGCGGCAACCTCATCCAGATCGCCACGGCGACGTGACCGACGCGCCGTCATCGTGACCAGCGCGGCCTGGGTGCGTCGAACCTTGCGACCACGACACCGGCCGCTCACGAGTCTCGAACCAGGGGGCGGATAAAGTACACCCTGTGAACGCCTCGTCGGGTGCCGCTCGGAGGAGCCCGGCACTCTCGGGGGGTCGACGGACGGGCGTTGTGACCCGCCGCGCCAACCCGGCGGCCGGCAAGCTCGCCGCCGCCGTCGCCGACCGCATCGTCGACGACGTGCTGGCGCAGGGCTGGCCGGTAGGTGAGGTGCTGGGGTCCGAAGCGGAGCTGCTCGATCGCTACGGCGTGAGCCGTGCCGTGTTCCGCGAGGCCGTGCGCCTGGTCGAGCACCAGCAGGTGGCGCGCATGCGGCGCGGGCCTGGCGGCGGCCTCGTCGTGCGCGAGCCCAGCGTCGAGTCGGTCATCGACGCCGTCGTCGTCTACCTCTATCGCTTGGGCGCCCGACTCGACGACGTCTTCGAGACGCGCCTCGTGCTCGAGGAGATCGTCGTCGATCTGGCGCCGGAGCGCGTCGAGGAAGCCGACATCACGGCGCTGCGCAGCTTGATCCAGCGCGAGGCGGTCGGTGACGCCGGCGATCCACGCGAGCTGCACATGCTGCTAGCCACCCTCACCCGCAACCCTGCCCTCGAGCTGTTCGTCGACATCCTCAGCCGCGTGTCGGCCCTCTACACCGATCTGAGCCTCGTGGCGCCGAACGTGGCCCGCGAATCGAGGGATGCCCATGTGCGCATCGTCGATGCGGTGCTGGACGGGGACCGGAGCACGGCCCGCCACCGCATGCGGCGGCACCTCGAGGCCGAGCATGCCTGGCTGCGCCGGCGTCGATCGTCGCGCCAGCTTCTCGACCCAACCGGCGTCCAGTTGACCGGCGGTGGTGACAAGCGCGGCGAGGCCGTGGCTCGTGAGGTGTTCCGCCAGGTGGTCAGCGACGGCTGGCCCGTCGGCACTTTCCTCGGGTCGGAACCCGAGCTGATGGAACGCCATGGCGTCAGCCGGGCCGTGCTGCGCGAGGCGGTTCGGCTGCTGGAGCATCACGACATCGCCGCCATGCGTCGCGGCCCCGGGGGAGGACTGTTCGTCAGCGAGCCCGGCGTCGGCACGGTCAGCGACACGGTCGCTCTCTACCTCGACCGTAGGGGGATCGAAGCAGGCAGCCTTGGCGAGCTGCGGACCGGGGTCGAGATGGCTGCGGTGGATCGGGTCATGGACAAGCTGGACGACGACGTGCGCACCCGCCTGCGCCAGGCGCTCGAGGCCGAGCGCGCCAGCCCGGACCAGGACTTCGTGCCGGCGGTGGGCCACGACGTCCATGCGGCCCTCGCCCACCTGACCCACAATCCCGTCCTCGAGCTCGTGGCGCTCGTCCTGATCCGGCTGGCCCGGATGCATCTAGTCAACCCGTCGGGCCGCCGGTCTCGCGCGCTCATCGCCGAGGTGACGCGCGCCCACGAGCGCATCGTCGAGGCGATCGTGTCCGAGGACCGCGAGCTGGTCCGGCATCGCATGCGGCGGCACCTCGACGCTCTCCGGCCATACATGGGCTGACGGCAGCGCCGGAGCGCACGGCGGCGTGACCCGGCCCGGTTCCCGGCGCCGAAGTGGTTGGCGGGCAGCCATTCCTGCGCCAAGAAGCATGCGAGGCCCGAGGCCGCGCCCGCCAGCCGAAGCTGGACCGCCGCGCTGCAAAGGGTATCCTCTTCGTCGTGGCTCGGCACCGCGGCCAGGTAATGTGGGCCGGTGATCCAGATCCCCACCTCGCCCGATCCCCTGCCCCCGGTAGAGCGACTGCGACCGGGCCTGTGGACGATCCCCGTGCCATTGCCGAACAACTCCCTGCGGTACGTGTTCGTCTACCTGTTCGAGACAGAGCGCGGCGCCTACCTCGTCGACGCGGGCTGGAACACCGAGGATGCCTATGCCGCCCTGACCGCGGGGCTCGAGGTGGCGGGGTACGTGATCGGCGACGTGCGGGGCGTGCTGGTCACGCACATCCACCCGGACCACTACGGCCTGGCGGGGCGGATCCGGGAGGCGTCGGGGGCCTGGGTGGCCCTGCACCCGGCCGACGCCGCGCTGGTGCGGGACCGCTATGCCGAGCCCACCGACCTGCTGGAGCGAGTGGGCATGATGTTGCGCCGCGTCGGTGCCCCGGCGGACGAGATCGCCACGCTGCAACAGGCGGCGATGCCGGTGCGGCCGTTCGTCGACGCGGTGATGCCCGACGTGCTGCTCGAGGACGGCCAGCGTCCCGACGTCCCCGATTGGGAGCTGACGGCCATCTGGACACCGGGCCACTCTCCCGGCCACCTGTGCTTCTGGGAGCCCGGACACGAGGTGCTGTTGTCCGGCGACCATGTGCTGCCGCGGATCACGCCCAACATCTCATTCCATCCCCAGGCGGGTGACGATCCGCTCGGCGACTTCCTCCGTTCGCTCGACAAGCTCGACGTCTACGATCCCGACGAGGTCCTGCCGGCCCACGAGTACCGCTTTGCAGACCTGCACCAGCGCCTCGACGAGCTCCGCCGCCACCACGGTGAGCGCTTCCGCGAGGCCGTCGCGGCCATCGGAGACGGCGTGACCACGGCGTGGGCCATCGCCTCCCGCATGCACTGGTCGCGCCCGTGGGACGAGATCGAGGGCTTCATGCGTCGGGCCGCGGTTGGTGAGGCGCTGGCCCACCTCCGCGCCCTCGAGCATCGTGGCGTGGTGCGCGAGGAGCTGGGCGAGCCGTCCCGCTGGGTGCTCACGGACGAGGCGAGTGAGCGCCTCGACGCTCTGGCGGCTGAGACATAGCCCAACCTGGCCAAAAGAGTATGCTCTAATCGTGCACCCGGCGCAGACCGTTGGGAGCGGAGTGAGGGAAGGGGAGTTGCCGTCGTGAAGGAACAGATCCCGCTGGTCGACTATCTGGTGTTGGGCGACGATCCGCACCTGGTCGCCCAGCAGTGCAGGGGTTGTGGAGCGAGGTATTTCGATCGGCGCAACGCCTGCGCGGGCTGCGGCGGGACCGACTTCTCGAGCGTGCGGGTGGCGGGTGAAGGGGAGGTGCGGGCGTTCACCATCGTGTCGTTGGCGGCGCCCGGCATTCCGGTGCCGTTCGTGGCGTCGCTGGTGGACTGCGATGGGACGAGTGTGCGGGGCAATGTGGTGAACGTGGAGCCCACCCCGGAGCACGTGAAGCTGGGGATGAAAGTGCGGTTGACGACGGTGCCCGTGGGTGTGGATGGGGCCGGAGTCGAGGCGGTGGGCTTCGGTTTCGAGCCCGTGGATGTGTCCACGGTGAGTGAGGGAGGCCAGTGATGGCTGCTGACGATGTCTGGATCCTTGGCATCCATATGACGAAGTTCGGGAAGCACCCGGATCGGGACACGGTGGATCTGGCGGCCGAGGCGACGATGGGCGCGCTGGCCGATGGCGGAGTGTCGATGCGGGACATCGGCGTGCTGGCCGCCGGGAACCTCATGGGGGGTCCGGGCCCGATCGGTCAGCAGCTGCAGAAGCAGGTGGGTCAGACCGGGATCCCCGTGTACAACGTCGCGAACGCGTGTGCGACGGGGGCGACGGCGTTGCGCACGGCGATCATGGCGCTCAAGGCCGGCGAATGCGACCTGGGCCTGGCCGTGGGGGTCGAGAAGCTTGCCGGGGCGGGACTGTTGGCGGGCAGGAACCGCAAGGGCGATGACGACACCTGGACGCCCAAGGGCCGATTCGGCGCGGTGGCGCCGATCGACGGGCGGATCGGCACCGAGACGATGCCGGGGGTGTTCGCCCAGATCGGGATGGAGTACGGGCACCGCTACGGGGGGACCAGTTTCGAGTTGTTCGCCCGCATCTCGGAGAAGAACCACGCTCATTCGACCTTGAATCCCCTGGCGGCGTATTCGAAGCGGTTCACGCTGGAGGAGATCATGAACGATGTCATGATCGCCTACCCCAACACGCGGCCCATGTGCTCGGCCAACTGCGACGGCGCCGCCGCCGCCGTGGTGGTCACCGACCAGCGGCTACGCACCCTGGACCCGGATCAGCGGCGCCGGGCGGTGAAGGTGGCGGCGTCGGTGCTCACCACCGACCCCTGGGAAGAGGCCTGTCAGGTGCTGCCCAACGTCAACACCTTGACCCGTAACGCCGCGCACCAGGCCTACGAGGGTGCGGGCGTGGGCCCAGAGGACCTCGACCTGGTCGAGTTGCACGACTGTTTCGCCACCGCCGAGCTGGTGCATTACGACAACCTGATGCTCTGCGGTGAGGGCGAGGCGGTGCCGTTCTTCGAGTCGGGCGCCACCTGGCGGGACGGGTCCACGCCGGTCAACGTGTCGGGCGGCCTGCAGTCCAAGGGCCACCCCATTGCCGCTACGGGCATCGCCAACATCTGGGAGATCTGCCACCACCTCCGCGGCGAGGCCGGCGACCGCCAGATCGACAACGCCAACGTCGGGCTCGCCCACGTCATAGGCCTCGGCTCCGCCTGCGGGGTCCACATCCTCGAGAAGGCCGCCTGACCCGAGAGTGATGAGCGAGGAGGTCATGTGGAGCCAGCTCCGCCTCGGGAGCCTGCAGCCCGGCACCGACCTCGAGAACCGCACGCAGACCATGATCTCGATGGCCGAGGAGAAGCACGCGGCCGTCACGGCCTTCGTCGAGGAGCGCCCGCCCGCATTCGGGGCTCGCTGACATGACGTACACGCAGATCGCATACGACGTGGCCGACCACGTGGCCACCATCACGCTGGACCGCCCGGACCGCCTCAACGCCTTCACGGTCACGATGCAGCGGGACCTGTGCGCGGCGGTCGACGCCGTCGATGCCGATCCCGACGTGCGGGCGGTGGTCGTGACCGGGCGGGGCCGGGCCTTCTGTGCCGGCGCCGACCTCGCCGGGGGCGACGCCACGTTCGACTACGACGACGCTCGCGCCGCCGACGCCGGCGTCGTGAAAGAGGCCGACGGCCGGCACCGCGACGAGGGGGGCGTCGTGGCCCTGCGGTTCTTCTCGTCCACCAAACCCGTGATCGGTGCGATCAACGGCGCGGCGGTCGGCGTCGGGATCACGATGACGCTGCCGTTCGACATGCGGCTGGCGTCCACCACCGCGAGGTTCGGCTTCGTGTTCGCGCGCCGAGGGGTCGTGCCGGAGGCCTGCTCGTCGTGGTTCCTGCCGCGCGTGGTTGGCATCAGCCGGGCCATGGAGTGGTGCACCACTGGCCGGGTCTTCGGTGCCGACGAGGCGCTCGCCGGGGGCCTGGTGCGATCGATCCACGAGCCCGATGCCCTCCTACCGGCCGCCTACGAGCTGGCCACGGAGATCGCCACCCGGAGCTCCGCCGTCTCGGCCACGGTCACGCGGGCGTTGCTGTGGCGGATGCTCGGCGAGCCGCACCCAATGGGGGCACACCGGGTCGATTCCGCGCTGCTCGATGCGCTCGGTCGCGGTGCCGACGTGCGCGAGGGGGTGACGAGCTTCCTGGAGAAGCGCCCAGCGGCGTTTCCCAACCGGGTGCCCGCGGACCTCCCGTCTCCCTATCCCTGGTGGGAGGACCCGGACTTCTGACAGACACGCTCGAGGCGGGGCCGAACAGCCCGTCGGCGGCCCGACCGCGAACCGAATCAGGCCCCTTGCCGTAGTGGATGCCAGCGTCGTCGACACCCGGTCGACCGCGGCACACGAAAGGGTTCCCGACCATGAACGTCCATCGCATCCCCGGAGGTCGCCCGCTGGCCGTCACCGCGGGAGCGGCCGCGGCCCTGGCGATCGGCCTGGCTGCGGCCGGCCCCGCCAATCCTGCCGGCGCGACACAGTCGCCCTCGGCCAGCGTCGCCAACGACACGTTGACCGTCATCGGTACGCCGCACGGCGACCGGATCGCCCTGCGGCTCGCCCCGGGCACGCCCGGCACCATGCAGGTCGACCTCAACGACGACGGCACCGCCGAACACAGCTTCGATCGCAACACGTTCAGCCGCATCGAGGTGTTCACGCGCAGCGGTAGCGACCAGTTCCGTGTGGACCAGGCCAACGGCGTCATCGACGAGCCTGCGACCGTCTCCGGTGGCAGTGGCGACGACACCCTGAACGGCGGCGACGGCATCGAGCTCTTCATCGGCGGCAGTGGCAAGGACGCGGTCGACGGCAACCGCGGCAACGATTCGGCCGAGCTCGGCTCCGGCAGCGACAGCTTCCGTTGGGACCCGGGCGACGGCAGCGACACGATCGAGGGCGGGAGCGGCACGGACACGCTCGACTTCAACGGCGCCGGGGTGGCCGAGACCATGAGCCTGTCGGCCAACAACGGTCGGTCGGTGTTCCTGCGCGACATCGCCAACATCCGCATGGACATGGACGGCGTCGAGCGACTGGACCTGACCGCGCTCGGCGGTCCCGACACCTTCACCGTCCAGGACATGTCCGGCACCGACTTCCGCCGGGCGGACGTGGACCTCTCCGGCCCGGCGGGCGGTGGTGACGGCGCGGCCGACCTCGTGACGGTCAACGGCACCGAAGGGCCCGATCGGATCGACGTCGAGACCGATGGTGCAAGGGTCGACGTCGAGGGTCTGAGGACCGAGGTGCGGATCGCCGGCAGCGAGACCAGCGATCAGCTCCAGGTCAGGAGCCTGGGTGGCAACGACGACGTGGACGTCGAAGAGGCGGTGTTCGCCCTCATCGGCGTGGCCGTGGATCTGGGCTCAGGACAGCTCTGATCGAGCCACGGGATCGGGGCCTCTCGGCGGAGGCCCCGATCCACCGCGCCGACGCAGCCGACGCGCCAGCCGGTTCGGGGTGCAGACCTAGGCTCGACCCGGTGACGTCTCTGCAGGGAGAGCTGGTTCGGCTGCGACCAGCATCGCCGGGCGACATCCCCCGGCTCGCGGAGATCCGCCGCACTCCGCAGGTCTACGAGCGCTGGCGCGGCGGTGGCGACATGGTGGCGGCAGTGGAGGAGGACCTCGCCGAGCCGAGCATCCGTGCCTACGTGATCGAGCTGGAGGACCGGGTCGTCGGCTGGATCCAGTGGGAGGCCGAGGAGGACCCCGACTATCGCCACGCCAGCATCGACATCTACGTTGACCCGGCCGTCCACGGGCGGGGGGTCGGCACCGATGCGGTCCGGACCCTGGCGCGCCATCTCATCGTCGACCATGGCCACCACCGGTTTGGGAATCTCGCGGATCAAGCGGTGCAGCATGGGCTCCATCC
>JBKPHE010000119.1:0-21199 GCA_046744485.1 Actinomycetota bacterium
GGGTGGGGACGTCGCCGCAGCAGCCCAGCACAACGTCGGGGTGGCCACCCGTCCCAGCCCGTTCGGTCGAGGCCCAGTCCCAGATGCCGATGCCGGCCGTGCAATGGGCGATCGCCTCGTCCATTCCCAGCCAGTTGGGCATCTCGTTCTTGCCCGCCACCACCACGTTGACGTAGTCGACGCTGCGCAGGCAGTGGTCCATCACCGACAGCAGGCAGTTGGCGTCGGGCGGCAGGTAGACGCGCACCACCTCTGCCTTCTTTTTGACCACGTGGTCGATGAAGCCCGGGTCCTGGTGGGAGAAGCCGTTGTGGTCCTGGCGCCAGACGTGGCTCGACAGCAGGTAGTTGAACGACGAGATGGACGCACGCCAGTCGAGCTGCCGTGTCACCTTCAGCCACTTGGCGTGCTGGTTGAACATCGAGTCGACGATGTGGACGAACGCCTCGTAGCAATTGAACAGCCCGTGCCTCCCGGTGAGCAGGTAGCCCTCGAGCCAGCCCTGGCACAGGTGCTCCGAGAGCACCTCCATCACCCGCCCGTCGGGCGCCAGGTGGTCGTCCTCGGGCAGGGTCTCGGCCACCCAGGTGCGGTTGGTGACCTCGAACACCGCCGACAGCCGGTTGGATGCGGTCTCGTCGGGCCCGGTGATGCGGAACGTGTTCGGGTTGCGGCGCACGATGTCGCGCAGCCAAATCCCGAAGACGCGGGTGGGCTCGCTACGGCTGGCGTCGGGCCCGGGGACGTCGACGGCGTAGTCGCGGAAGTCGGGCAGGTCGAGGTCGCGACGTAACCGACCGCCGTTGGCGTAGGGGCTGGCGCCCATGCGGCGGTCGCCGTCCGGCGCCAGGCGCGCGATCTCGGCGCGCAGCCGGCCGCCCTCGAACAGCTCGTCGGGCCGGTAGCTGCGCATCCAGGCCTCGAGCTGGGCCAAGTGCTCGGGGTTCTGCGCCAGACCGGCGAGCGGGACCTGGTGGGCCCGGTAGGTGCCCTCGACCTGTTGGCCGTCCACCACCGCGGGGCCGGTCCAGCCCTTGGGGGTGCGGAGCACGATCATCGGCCAGCGGGGCCGCTCGCTCCCATCGGTGCCGCCGTCGGTGCGGGCGGCCGCCTGGATGGCGGCGATCTGGTCGAGGGAGGTGTCCAGGGCGCCGGCCAGCCCTCGGTGGACGCGCTCGGGGTCGTCGCCCTCGACCACGTGGACCGTGTAGCCGTAGCCCTCCAACAACGCGGCCAGCTCGGGCGCGGGGATGCGGGCCAGCACCGTGGGGTTGGCGAACTTGTAGCCGTTGAGGTGGAGGAACGGCAGCACCGCCCCGTCGACCGCCGGGTCGAGGAACTTGTTCGAGTGCCAGCTGGCGGCCAGCGCGCCGGTCTCGGCCTCGCCGTCGCCCACGACGCACACAGCCACGAGATCGGGGTGGTCGAACGCCGCTCCGTAGGCGTGGGCCAGGGCGTAACCCAGCTCGCCCCCCTCGTTGATCGATCCGGGAGTCTCGGGGGCGGCGTGGCTGGGCACGCCCCCCGGGAACGAGAACTGGCGGAACAGGGATCGCATCCCGGCCTCGTCCTGTGTGACCGCGGGGTACAGCTCGGTGTAGGTGCCCTCGAGATACGTGTTGGCGACCATGGCCGGGCCGCCGTGACCCGGTCCGCACACGAAGATCATGGCCAGGTCGCGGGCCCGGATCACCCGGTTGAGGTGGGCGTAGACGAGGTTGAGCCCGGGAGTCGTGCCCCAATGGCCCAGCAAGCGCGGCTTGATGTGGTCGATGGTCAGGGGCTCCCCCAACAGCGGGTTGTCGAGCAGGTAGATCTGTCCCACGGACACGTAGTTGGCCGCTCGCCACCACGCGTCTATGAGGCTGAGGTCGTCGGCCGTAGCGGTGGACGTGGACTGCGGAGCGGTTTTTGCCATGTCCCCATGCTTGCCCCGCCGCCGGCAGGTTTTCTACGCGGAATTGGTCGCTGGGGCAGCCACTTCCGCGTACAAAACGCGGGAGGTGGTGTGGGGGCCGCGGTTCACGCGCCTGTTGGTGGCGACGCCGTCGCCAGGCGCACCAGCTCCTTGGTCTCGGGAGAGGCCTTGGCGATCGAGCCGCTGTCGAAGGGCGGCTGCGGGTCGTACTCGATGCCCAGCTGGATCGCCTTGGCGACCTCGTCGCCGGCGATCTGGGCCGCGAGCCAGAGCGCCATGTCGATCCCGGCCGACACCCCCGCGGCGGTCACCACCTTGCCTTGCGGCACCACCCTGCGTTCCGTCGGCCGGGCGCCAAGGCTCGCGAGGGTGTCGAGCGCCGACCAGTGGGTCGTGGCCTCGAGGCCGTCGAGCAGCCCGGCGGCGCCGAGCAGCAGCGCCCCCGTGCACACCGACGTGGTCCACTGCGTGGTGGCGTCGATCGCCCGGAGCCAGTCGTGGAGCGGTTGCGGCTCGAGCATCTCGCGGGTCCCGGGCCCGCCGGGCACGACGACGACGTCGCAGGCGTCGACGTCGTCCAGCGCCCGATCGGCCACCAGGGTGAGGGCGCGGGTGTCGGTCCGCACCGGGCCGGCCTGCTCGGCGACGAACACGACCTCGGCGCCCGGCAGCCGGGACAGCACCTCGTATGGCCCGACGGCGTCCAGCGCCGTGAAGCGGTCGAAGAGCGGGATGGTGATCAGCATGGGATTCCCTGCTTCCTGGTCGCGGTCATGCCGGGACGGCGAACAGCCGCCGGTACTGGCCGGGGGTGGTACGCACCGTGCGCTGGAAGGCACGGTGCATCGTCTCCACGGTGCCGAAGCCGCAGGCGCGGGCGATGTCGTCCACCGTGCGGTCGGTCGTCTCGAGCAGGCGGCGGGCGGCCTCGACCCGTGACCGCTGCACGAACACGGCGGGCGTGGTGCCCACCTCGCGGTGGAAGGCGCGGGCGAAGGTGCGCACGCTCATCGCCGCCCGCCGTGCGAGCGCCGGCACCGACAGGTCGGCCTCGGGATGCTCGGCCACGAACGCCAGCGCCTCGCGCAGCGGCTCGCGCTCGGCCCGCCGCACGGCCAGCTGGGCGCTGAACTGCGACTGCCCGCCGGGCCGGTGCGTGAACAGCACCAGCTGGCGGGCGACGGCCAGCGCCAGCTCGCCCCCGTGGTCGTGCTCGACGAGTGCCAGCGCCAGGTCCATCCCGGCGGTGACACCGGCCGATGTCCACACGTTGCCGTCGCGGACGTAGATGGGGTCGGCGTCGACCTCCACTGCGGGGAACATGCGTGCGAGCGTGTCGCACGCCGACCAGTGGGTGGTGACCCGCCGGCCGTCGAGCAGGCCGGCCTGCGCCAGCAGGAAGGCGCCGCTGCACACGGAGGTGACCCGGCGGGCGCTCGCCGCTGCGGTCCGCAGCCAGGCGGTGAGCCGGTCGTCGGCCACGGCGGCGGCGGTGCCGGTCCCGCCGGCGACCACCAGCGTGTCGATGGGCTGGCGGCGGGAGATCCGTTCGGTGCTGAGCGACAGTCCCGACGAGGTCGTGATCGGCCGTCCGGAGGCGGACACGAGCGCAGTGGCGTACGCCGGATCGGCACCGTAACGGTTGGCCATCGCGAACACCTCGAGCGGGCCGACGACGTCGAGCGCCTGCACGTCGGGGAACGCGACGACGATCACGGATCGGGGGCGGCGAGCCACGCCGCCATCCTGAGCCGACCAGCCCCGTGGCAGCAAGGACGAATCACTGACAAATTCGGCCACCCTGCCAGAACGGGCCACCCGGACCACGGATAGGGTCTCGTGGTTCACCAGTGCATCTGAAGCAGCGATGACCGCACATCGATCCCACCCCCCGATCGTGTCGCGGCACTACCGCGACTTTCCGCTCCGCGAGCTGGTCGCCGCCAAGGGCGACCAGCTCGTGTCGGTGTGCATCCCGGCCCACGACGAGGCTGCGACCATCGGCGACGTGGTGACCAAGGTGCGGCGGTTCCTGGGGGGTCGCGTGTGCCTGGTCGACGAGGTCCTGGTGGTCGACGACCATTCCCGCGACGACACCAGCAAGGCCGCGGCCCACGCCGGCGCCCGGGTTGTCGACGCCGCCGAGGTGCTGGCCCACATCGCCGGCGGTCCCGGCAAGGGCGAGGCGCTCTGGCGCTCGCTCTACACCTCGATCGGCGACATCGTCATCTGGTGCGACGCCGACATCACCGACTTCGGCACCCGCTTCGTGAGCGGGCTGCTGGGCCCGCTGATCACCGACCCGGACGTCGCCTTCGTCAAGGGCTACTACGAGCGGCCGCGCACCGGGGCACTGGGTGGCGGCAGGACCACCGAGCTCACGGCGCGGCCGGCGCTGGCCACGTTGTTCCCGCAGCTGTCGACGATCGTGCAGCCGCTGTCGGGTGAGTTCGGGGGACGCCGCGACCTGCTCGAGCGCCTCCCATTCGTGCGGGGCTACGGCGTCGACATCGGGCTGCTCATCGACGTCGCCGAGGCCGTCGGCACCGATGCCATCGTCCAGGTCGACCTCGGCACCCGCCGGCACCGCCACCACGACCTCGATCAGCTCGGCCCCCAGGCGCTGAGCGTGCTGCAGACGGTGCTCGACCGTGCCGGCGTGCCGGCGGCCAACCCTGCCACCCTGGTGCGCCCCGGGTTACCGCCGCTGGTCCGGACGTTCGGCGAGCTCCCGCCCATCGCCACTCTCCGGCGGGGATCGGCCCCCGAGCCCGAAGTCGACCGTCGCTAGCCTGAGCGCGTGAGTGAGCCTCCGCCTTTGGTCGTGCGGGGGCGCCCCGTCGACTTGACGGAACCAGCGCTCATGGGGATCGTCAACGCCACGCCGGACTCGTTCTCGGACGGGGGCCTCCATCCCACGACCGAGGCGAGGGTCGGGCTCGGCCTCGAGCTGGCCGAGCACGGGGCGACGATCGTCGACGTGGGGGGCCAGTCGGGCATCACCGGCATGCCCGAGGTGGCGGTGGAGGAGGAGATCGCCCGCGTGGTGCCCGTTGTGGAGGGGATCCGGGCCGCGATGCCCGGGCTCGTCATCTCGGTGGACACCTACCGCCCGGCCGTGGTCGAGGCGGTGCTGGCCGCGGGCGCGGCGATGGTGAACGACGTGAGCGGGCTCCGCCATCCCGAGGTCGCCGAGCTGTGTGGGTCCGTCGGGGCTGGCCTGGTGATCATGCACACCCGGGCCCGCCCCAAGCACAAGGTGCTCGACCCGGACCTGTACGACGACGTGACCGGCGATGTGGTGGCCTTCCTGGGCGGTCGCATCGACGCCGCCGTGGCCCGGGGGATGGCCCCGGAGGGGATCGTCGTCGATCCGGGGCCCGACTTCGCCAAGACCCCGGCCCAGACCGTCGAGGTGCTGCGCGGGATCGACCGGGTGCGGGCCCTCGGCCGTCCCGTGTTGCTGGCGCTGTCCCGCAAGGACTTCGTCGGCGCCATCACCGGCCGGCCGCCCCGGGCCCGGCTGGGCGGCACGCTGGCCGCGGTCGGGGCACTGGCCGGTCCGGGAACGATCCTGCGGGTCCACGACGTGGACGCCGTGCGCGACTACCTGGCCGTGGCGGGCGTGCTGGCCGGCCGGGTCGAACTGCCGGCCGACGCCCGCCTGGCCGAGGGCCTCCGCTGGGAGCGCTGAAGGGCGAACTGTCAGCGCTCAGGCCCGTTGCGGTACCTGAGCGCTGACAGAAGCGGAGTGGCTGCCGCTTAGGACCTGAGCGGATAGGCACGTCCTGCGGGCTTGCGGTGGTCAGTGCTTCCGGGAGGCCGAGCTGTTGAGCTGCGACCCAGCAGCAAATTCCCACGCGAGGTGCGCTCCGGAGCGCCCTATCCGCTAGGCCTCTTACTCGGTGGCGATGGCCCCGAGGACGTCCAGACGGGCCGCCCGCCGGGCGGGACGCAGCCCGGCCAGCACGCCGGCGACGGCCCCGACGACCACCACGATCGCCAGGCGGCCGATCGGCAGGACGAACTCGCTGATGACCGAGCCCGGGGTGTTGCCCGCGGCCTCGACCAGCGCCCACCCGAGGAACACGCCGAGGCCGATGCCGCCGACCACACCGAACGTGGCGACGATCACCGACTCCCACCGCACCATCGACCGCAGCTGGCCCCGGGTCTGACCGACCGCCCGGAGCAGGCCGAGCTCCCGGGTGCGCTCGTGGATCGACAGCGACAGCGTGTTGGCGATGCCCATGAGGGCGATGATGATCGCCAGCGCCAGCAGGGCGTAGATGATCGTCAGGAACATGTCGGCGCCGGCCGACATGGTGGCGGCGAACTCGTCGCGATCCTCGACATCGGGGCTGCCGTAATTGGCGGCGACCCGCTCGACCTCCGCCTTGCCGTCGGCCAGCGACGTGCCATCGGTCAGGTCGACGACAACCGTCGAGTCGACGGGTTGGCGGGTGTGCGGTGCATACGTCTCGGCCGGAAGCACGTACCCGCCGACGATGTCGGATACGTCGTAGGTGGCTCCCACCGTCACGTCGGTGCTGGCGCCGTCGGCGAACGTCACCGTCAGCGTGTCGCCGAGCGCCCAACCGTTGGCGTCGGCGGTGGCGTCCGAGATGGCGATCTCGTCGGCCGCCAGGTCGGCCACCGAGCCCGACGTCACGCCGACGTCGACCGCCGTGGCCAGGTCGGGCGGATCGGCGACGGTCATCTGCTTGGTGTCGCCATCGATCGAGGCGAAGCCCCGGCCGATGCCGACGGCGCTGTCGACCTCGGGCAGGTCCCCGACCTCGACCGCCAGGTCGGGGCTGAGGCTGCCGCCGAACGGTCCGCTGGAGATCACCAGATCCCCGGCGAACGACCGGTCGATGGTGGCCGCGGTCGACTCCTTCAGCGAGGCGGCGAACACGGTGAACAGGGTGACGATGCCCACGCCGACCATGAGTGCCGACGCCGTGGCCGCAGTGCGCCGCGGGTTGCGGATGGCGTTCTGCCGGGCCAGCGACCCGGTGAGGCCGCGCAGCCTGGCCAGCGGTGCGCCCAGCAAGCCGGCGACCGGCCGGGCCACGACGGGGCCGAGCACGACCGTGCCGATCAGCGTGATCACGGCCCCCAGGCCGACGGTCGCCAACGACGGGTCGTCCGACAGGGCCGCCGCCGCAGTGGTGGCGACGCCGAGGCCGGTGAGGATCGCCCCGGCCACGACCCGGGGGGCCGACGGTGAGGTGCGCTCCACGGCGACGTCGCGCAGCGCCGCCAGCGGCGGGACGCGCGATGCCTTGATAGCGGGCACGATCCCGGCGAGCAGCGTCACGACCAGGCCGACGACCACCGAGACGATGACGGCGCCGTTGGTGACGACGATGCCCCCGGCGGGGAGGGCGAAGCCGGCGGCGTCGAACAGCCCCTTGAGCAGTCCGGCCACGGCGATGCCGCCGGCCAGGCCGGCCAGCGACGCCACCACGCCCACGACCGCGGCCTCGATCACGACCGAGACCAGCACCTGGCGGCGTGACGCCCCGATGGCCCGGAGCAGGGCTGCGGTGCGAGTGCGCTGGGCGACGATGATCGAGAAGGTGTTGTAGATGCTGAACGTGGCGACCAGCAGGGCGATCCCGGCGAACACGGTCAGGAACGTCGTCAGCATGTCGAGGAACAGCTCGTTGATGTCATCGGCGTTCTGCGTGGACACAGCCGTGCCCGACACCGCCTCGACGCCGTCCGGCAGCACCTCGTCGACGCGGGCGACGAGCTCGTCCTGCGACACGCCGTCGTCCGCCCGCACGGCGATGCTCGACACGCCGTCGGCGTCCTTGGTGACGTGGCGCATGGCGCCCTCGAGGCTGAAGGCGGTGAAGGTGACGCCGCCGAGCCCGTCCTCCTCGCCGAACGTCGAGATGCCCACGATGGTCACCTCGACCGGTTCGGGGGTGAGCAAGGTCGTGCGGTCGCCGATCGCCAGGTCGCCCTCGTCGGCGGCCCGGCGGTTGACCACGACCTCGTCGTCGGCCTCCGGGGCCCGGCCCTCGGCCAGGCGGTAGGGGTTGAGGTCGGCGTCGGTGATCCAGCTGCCGGCCAGCTGGGGCGGGCCGTTGCCGCCCACGGCGTCGCCGTCGGCGCCCAGCAGCTGTCCGAGGCCTTGGATCTGGGGTTCGGCCGCCTCCACCCCGTCGACCGCCGCCACCCGGTCGACCAGCGACCGGTCGATCAGGCCCCGGGGTTCGTCGGCCTCGATGCCGAGGTCGGTGGCGTTGCGCACGATGACGTCGGTGCCGGCGTTGACCTCGGCGAACAGGCTGTCGAAGTTGTTGCGCAGGGTGTCGCCGAGCACCAGCGTGCCGGCGAGGAAGGCGACGCCCAGGAACACGGCCACGGCCGTGCCCACCAGGCGCCGGCCGTGGCCCCGCATCTCCTTGACGGTGAGTGACAGCATCTCAGCCTCCCAGGTCCTTGATGCGGTCCAACACGGCCGTCGGCGTCGGATCGTCGAGCTGATCGACGATCCGGCCGTCCACCAGGAACAGCGCCCGGTCCGCGTACGAGGCGGCCACCGGGTCGTGGGTGACCATGACGATGGTCTGGCCCATCTCGTCGACGGCCCGGCGCAGGAAGCCGAGGATCTCGCCGCCGGCGCGCGAATCGATGTTGCCGGTGGGCTCGTCGGCGAAGACGATCCGGGGCCGGCTGGCCAGGGCCCGGGCCACTGCGACCCGCTGCTGCTGTCCGCCCGACAGCTCGGCCGGGCGGTGCTTCAGCCGGTCGCCGAGACCGACGGTGTCGATGACCTCGTCGAGCCAGCGTGCGTCGGGCTTGGCCCCGGCCAGTGTGAGCGGCAGGACAACGTTCTCGCGGGCGGTCAGCGTCGGCACCAGGTTGAACGCCTGGAACACGAAGCCGACCTGCGTGCGCCGCAGCAGCGTGAGCTCCTTGTCGGACAGCGTGCCCAGCTCGACGTCGCCGATGAACACCTGGCCCTCGGTGAGGGTGTCCAGCCCGGCCACGACGTGCATGAGGGTCGACTTGCCGGAGCCCGAGGGGCCCATGATGGCGGTGAAGCGCCCCGTGGGGAACTCGACCGACACCTCGTCGAGGGCGACGACGGCGGTGTCGCCCGAGCCGTAGACCTTGGTGGCCTCGACCGCCCGGGCGGCCGCGTCCGTCTGGGCGAGGGTGCTCGCGGCGGCGGTCATCGGTCGTCCTCCCGCAGCACGCCCAGCCGCTCGCGGTACTCGTCGGCGGAGATGTCGCCGCGGGCGTAGCGCTCGGCCAGGACGGATCGGCCACTGGACGGCTGCCGCCAGGGGCCGCCGCGTCGGCGGAACCAGACGGCGGCGAGCACCAGGACGGTGAGCCAGAACAGGGGGAAGATGAGGAACCACGGTCCGGGGCCGTCGCCCCAGCCGTCGTGATGGGCAAGTAGGGAAGTCAACATGCGCCCATCGTCGGGCCACACGCCGTCGGATTCGTCGCCCCGGGGGAGGCTTGTGGCCTACTCCGGCGGTGGTAGCCGCGGCGCCGGCGACTACGCCCCGGTGGGCCGGACCAGCCCCGACTCGTAGGCGAAGACCACGAGCTGGGCACGGTCGCGGGCGCCGAGCTTCACCATGGCGCGGCTGACGTGGGTCTTCGCCGTCATGGGGCTGACGTAGAGCCGTTCGGCGATCTCGTCGTTGTTCAGCCCCTCGGCCACCAGCGCCATCACCTCGCGCTCGCGGTCGGTGAGCACGTCGAGGGCCGGGGCCGGTCGGGACTCCCGGGTCTTGTTGGCGAACTCGCCGATGAGCCGGCGGGTGACACTGGGCGACAGCAGAGCGTCGCCGTTGGCCACCGCCCGTACTGCCCGCAGCAGCTCGACCGGTTCCGTGTCCTTGACCAGGAAGCCGCTGGCGCCGGAGCGGATGGCCTCGAACACGTACTCGTCCAGCTCGAACGTGGTGAGGATGATGATGCGGGCGTCCGCCAGCCGCTCGTCGCCGGCGATCGTCCTGGTGGCAGCGAGGCCGTCGGTCCCGGGCATGCGGATGTCCATGAGCACCACATCGGGTGCGAGGCGCCGGGCCACCCGCACGGCCTCGTCGCCGTCGCTCGCCTCGCCCACGACCTCGATGTCGTCCTGAGCATCGAGCAGCGCCCGGAAGCCGGCCCGCACCAGGGCTTGGTCGTCGGCCAGCACCACTCGGATCACGGCAGCCACGGGGCTACATACTTTCGATCGGGAAGCGAGCGCGCACACGAAAGCCGCGGCCCGGGCGGGGGCCGGCCTCGAACGTCCCGCTCAGCGCCTGCACCCGTTCCCGCATGCCGGCGATTCCCCGCCCCGCGCCCTCACGGAGCGGCGTGGGTGTGCCCGACCCGTCGTCGTCCACCTGCACCGTGAGCTGGGCGTCGCCGTAGTCGAGCCGGACCCGCGCGCCGCTGGTGCCGGCGTGGCGGACGACGTTGGTCAGCGCCTCCTGGACGATGCGAAAGGCGGCCAGGTCGACGCCGGCGGCGACGGGCCGGGACTCGCCCGACACGTCGAGCGTGACGTCCAGCCCGGCGGCGCGCGTGCGCTCCACCAACCCGGGCAGGCCACGCAGCCCGGCCGTCGGGGCCCGGGGCGCAGTGGCCCCGTCCTCGCTCCGCCGCAGCACGTCCAGCACCGACCGCAACTCGCCGAGCGCTTCCTTGCTGGCGTCCTTGATGGCGCTCAGCGCGGGCCGCGCCTGGTCGGGTCGCTCGTCCAGCAGGTGGAGCGCGACGCCGGCCTGCACGTTGATGAGCGAGATGTTGTGGGCCAGGACGTCGTGGAGCTCCCGGGCGATGAGCAGGCGCTCCTCGCTGGCACGGCGGCGCGCCTCCTCGGCTTGGACATGGGCCAGCTGGGCCTGACGCTCACGCCGGGCGCGGAGGATCTCGGCCCCGGTTCCCAGCACCAGCAGCCACGCGGCGAGCCCCAGCGCCCGGCCGACGTTCCATGACTCCTGATCGAGGAGGGGCGGGAGCACGGTGAACCCCACGTAACCGACGGCCAGGGTGCCCCAGGCGAAGGCCCGGCGCCCCGCCAGCACCGCACTGACGAGGGCGAAGATCAGCGCCGGGAAGCCTGCCGGGCCCCGGGGGTAGTCGGTCAACCAGTACGCCAGGGCCGCCGAGAAGGCGACGCCCAGGGACACCTCGGGCCAGCGGTGACGCACCAGGAGTGCCGCCGGCCCGGCGAGCAGCAGGGCGACGCCGAGGGCGTCGAGGGACCAACGCTCGGGCTGGCCGTGACCGGCTGCCGCCGTGCCACCGACCTGGAGGATCGCCACCACCAGCACCGGGAACACGTCCATCCACCACCGACCCAGGGCCCGCCCGCGCGCGAGCGCGCCAGGGAGGGCGGCTCGGGCGCGCGGTACGCGGGACGGATCGGTCGTGGCCACGGACAGCACGGTACGGCGGCAACCGGTCCCCGGCATCGTCCCCCCGGAGCATCGGTGCGTACCGCGCCCAGAGTAGGCGGCTGCGCCACCCGACCGGGTGGGGACAACCCCACCCGCACGTTTCCCGCTTGCTCCATATCGCCCCGAGCGGGAGTTACTTACGGTTGTGCTCGTGATCCGAGACCTGCTCCGACCGTGGCGGGAGTCGCTGACGTGGTGGCGGCTGACCCACGTCGTGCTCGGCGTGTTCATCGGCACTGCCACGTTCACGCTGATGGTCGTGCTGTTGGCCCTGTCCATCAGCCTGCTCATCACCTTCCCGCTGGCCCTGCCGTTCGTGTGGGCGCTGTTCGTGGTGGCGCGTGGCATCGGCCATGTCGAACGCAGCCGGTACGCGGCGCTGCTGGGCGTCGAGATGATCGATCCGGTCCCGCCGTTGCGGGAGACGTCGCTGTGGCGACGGCTGGTCGAGCGGGTGAAGACGCGTCCGCGGTGGCGCGAGATCGTCTACGGCGTCGTGCGGTTGCCGCTGGGCCTGCTGACCATGCTCCCGACCGTGGCCGCGTGGTGCGGCTCGGCGGCCCTGCTGGCGCTGCCGTTCTACGTCAGCCAGATGCCGGGCGGCACGGCCAAGTTCTGGCTGTTCGAGGCCTCCCAGGGCGTCGGCTCGGCGGCGGCGGCCGTGGTGGGCGCCGCCGGACTCGTGCTGGTGGCCCCCTGGGTCACCCACGGGATGGCGGCGATCGACACGACCGTGGGCCGGCGGCTGTTGAGCCTGGGCCCCCAGGAGGCGATCGACCGCCGCGTGGCGCAGCTCGAGACCAGCCGGGCCGCGGCCGTGGACAGCGCCGAGTCCGAGCGGCGGCGCATCGAGCGCGACCTGCACGACGGAGCCCAGCAGCGGCTCGTGGCCCTGGCCATGGACCTGGGCGACGCCCGCGAGCGACTCGAGGTCGACCCCGAGGGTGGGCGCGCCCTGGTGGCGGAGGCCCACGAGGAGGCCAAGGCGGCGCTGAAGGAGATCCGCGACCTGGTGCGGGGCATCCATCCCGTGATCCTGGACGACCGGGGCCTCGATGCCGCCCTCTCGGCAATCGTGGCCCGCTCGCCGGTGCCGGTCCGCCTCGATGTCGACGTGGCCGAGCGGCCCTCGCCGGCGGTCGAGAGCACCGCCTACTTCGTGGTGGCTGAGGCGCTGACCAACGTCGCCCGCCACGCGAAGGCGACCAACGCGGCGGTCACGATCGCGCGTGCCGGCGACCGCTTGGTCATCGAGGTGCGCGACGACGGCCGGGGCGGTGCCGACACCGAGTCCGGCACCGGCCTGCGCGGCCTGCAGGATCGGGTCATGGCCCACGGGGGCAGCATGCATGTGGTCAGCCCCGCGGGCGGACCGACGACGCTGCTGGTGGAGCTCCCATGCGGATCGTGATCGCCGAGGATTCCGTGCTCCTGCGCGCCGGGCTCACCCGGCTGCTGGCCGACGCCGGGGAGGAGGTTGTCGCCGCCGTCGACAACGCCGACGACCTGCTCACCGTCGTCGAGCGCCATCAGCCCGACCTGGCCGTGGTCGACGTCCGCATGCCCCCGACCCACACCGACGATGGCCTGCGCGCGGCGCTCCAGATCCGGGCGCGGTGGCCCGCCATCGCCATCCTCGTGCTGTCGCAGTACGTGGAGGAGACCTACGCCACCGAGCTGTTGGCGGACGACACGAGCGGGCTGGGCTACCTGCTCAAGGACCGCATCGCCGACGTCGCCGAGTTCCTCGACGGCGTCCACCGCGTGGGCGGTGGGGGCACCGTGCTCGATCCGGAGGTCGTTGCCCAGCTCCTGGCGCGGTCGCGCCGACGGGATCCGCTGGATCGCCTGTCGCCGCGCGAGCGCGAGGTCCTCGGCCTCATGGCCGAGGGGCGCTCGAACGCCGCCATCGCGCGCGAGCTGGTGGTGAGCGACGGCGCCGTCGAGAAGCACGTCAGCAACATCTTCACCAAGTTGGACCTGCCGCCCACCGAGCACGACCACCGGCGCGTGCTCGCCGTGCTGCGGTGGCTCGAGACCTGAGGACCTGCGATGCCCGACACCATCACCCCCTCGCGGCGTGTCCGACGGACCTGGCTCATCGTCGGCAGCCTGGTCACCGTGCCCGTGTTGCTGATAGGCGCGAGCCGGGTGGCCAGCGCCCTGGCGCACGAGGAGCGCACCGAGGTGTCGACGTTCGACGCCGCCGGGCTGCAGAGCGTCGAGATCGACAACGCCTCCGGCTCGGCTCGCATCGTCGGCGTCCGGGAGGCGGACACGGTCACGGTGAAAGCCCGCATCAGCGACGGCCTGCGGCCGACCGGCCACGACGTGCGCCGCGAGGGGGACCGGCTGGTCGTGGAGGGCAGCTGCCCCGTGATCCTGGACGACTGGTGCAACGTGCGATACACGATCGAGATGCCGTCCGACCTCGCGGTCGTCGCCGACTCCGACGACGGGCGCGTCACCGTGACGGACATGGCGGCCGACATCGAGGCGTCGTCGGACAACGGCGGGGTCGAGGTGGCGCGGATCGAGGGGAACGTCGCCCTCCACAGCGACAACGGCTCGGTGACGGCGACGGGCATCCGGCGGGCGTCCCGGGCGGAGGCGACCTCGGACAACGGCGGCGTGCGGCTCGAGTTCCTCGACCCGCCCGACGACGTGGTCGCCAGTTCGGACAACGGTTCGGTCGAAGTCGTGATCCCCGACGTCGGGGGCATCGCCTACAACGTCGATGCCGGCAGCGACAACGGCACCGTGTCAACCCCGATCCGGACGGACCCGGACGGCGACCGCACGATCACGGCGACGTCGGACAACGGCGACGTGACGATCACCTACGCCCTGGACTGAACCGAACTCGCCGCAGGTCGAGCGGCCCGGTCAGCCGCCCATCGACGGTGTCGTCGAGTCCGCGGAGCCCGTGGTCGACGAGGTCGGCTCGGACGTCGACGTGGGCGTCGTGGTGGTGGTCGTCGTCGGGCACTGCGTCGGGGCGGTGGTGCTGGTCGTCGTGGTGCCGCTGGTGGTTGTGTTGGGATCGCAGGGCACGGTCGTGGTGGTCGTGCTCGACGTCGTGGGTGTCGTGGTGGTGGTCGTGGTTGGCGGCGGCGCCGTCGTCGTGGTCGTGGGCGGCAGGGTCGTGGTGGTGGTGCTGCCCGGGCTTGCAGGCCGCGTCGTGGGCGTGGTCGTGGCCGGGGGCGAGGTCGGCCCGGTCGTCGTCGATGGCCTCGCCGGTCCCAGCGCGGTGCGGTCACCGGCGCGGCGCGGGACGGTTGTGCCCCCGGCCGCCACCACGTCGGTGTCGTGGGCGTCGGTCGCGACCTGGCGGTCGGTTGGGGTTCCTCCGGCCCCGGAGCCGAGGATGCTGGCCCAGGCCAACAGTTGGGAGGTGACCGAGCGTTCGCAGTTCACGTCTTGGGGGAGCTCGCCGCCGCTGAACCACTTCAGGGCCCGCACGAAGTCCCCGCAGCGTTCGGTGTCCTCGCGCACGCTGGGCCGGAACCCGACGGCGATGTTGACCGCGGCCATGTCATAGCGGTCGGCGGCGTGGTTGATGTCCCGGGCCACGGTCCAGTACCAGGCGGCGACCTGGGCGCTGGTCGCGGGGGTGGCGGCGAGGTCGGGTTCGGCCTCCAGGTCCAGGCCGAGATCCGTGCCGGCGGCGCGGTAGTTGAAGTCACCGGTCAGCTGGATGAAGCCGCGGCCCCGGTACGTGGAGGGGTTGGCGGCCTCGACGGCGTCGGCCCGGAAGTCGCTCTCGTTGTGGATGGTCGCCAGGAACGCCGCCTTGCGGGCGGGAGTGGTGGCTCCGGCCCGGAGCATGGCTTCGTTCAGCGCCGGGAGTTGGGCGGCGACGGCGGCTTCGTCGGCGAAGGGGCCGAAGATGGCATCCAGGTCATCGAGCGTGACGACGTCGAGCCCGTTCCAGTCGCCCACCAAGGGCAACAGGTCGGCCGCGGGCTGCGCGTCGGTCGCCAGGACGGTGGCCCCTCGCGTGGGCCTCCGCGGATCGGGGCCGGCGAGCTCGAAGGTGCCCGTTGCCCGCTGATAGACGCCGACGGTGTCGCGGCCATCGCCGTCCCAGTCCCCGACTACCGGTACCTCGGCGGCTCGCGGGGTGCCGAAGCCCACGGGGGGAAGGTCGCCGCCGGCCTCGTTGCGGAGGCGGAACACGCCGTCACCCGCCCGGTAGAGGCCGAAGCTGTCGCGGCCATCGCCGTCCCAGTCACCCACGACCGGCAACACGTCGTCGGAGCCGGGCCACCCGAACTGGACGCCGGGCAATGTCCTACCCGCTTCGTCGCGCACGACGAACGTGGCGTCGGTCCGCCGGTACAGCCCGACGCTGTCGCGCCCGTCGCCGTTCCAGTCGCCCGCCACCGCCACCACGTCCGTGTCGCCCGGCGTACCGAACGTGACCGACGCCGACGCCTTGCCCGCCTCGTCCCGCAGCCAGAAGGTGGCGTCGAGGCGCCGGTAGATGCCGACCGTGTCGGTCCCGTCGCCGTTCCAGTCGCCCGCCACGGGCAGGGTGCTGCCCTCCGGGGCCTGGCCGTACCGGAATGCCGGCAACGCCGAGCCACCCTCGATCCTCAGCTCGGTGCTGGCCCGGGACCGCCGGTACAGGCCCACGGCGTCCGCGCCGCCACCCACCTGGCCCGGTGTCCAGCGGCTGATCAACCCGAACGGGTCCACCGTGCAGGGCTCACTGCTGGACAGCTCGCCGCACCGGTTGATCTGGAAGTGGATGTGCGACGGCGTCGTCCGCGCATTTCCCGTGTGGCCCACCCGACCGATCAGCTGGCCCCGTCCCACCCGCTGCCCCGCGGTCACGTAGTTCGCCGAGTTGTGGGCGTACCAGTAGGCCACCCCCGAATCACCCAGCAGCCAGATGCTCAGGCCGCCGTTGCTGTCATCGGTGCCGTCGACCTTGGCGATGACGCCCGGCTCGACGGCGACGATCGGGGAGCCCTCGGCGGCGAAGATGTCGTTGCCCTTGTGCTGGCGCCGGCAGCCGTCCCGGCACGCATGCCAGTCGTCGGAGAACGACGCCTCGTACGGCGCCGGCACCGGGAAAGCATTGATCGGCGGAACCACCGCCAGCTTGGGCGCCGGCTCCGGGTCCGGCGGTGCCGCCCCCGCCGGCAACGGCAGCAGCGACGCGCCCAAGCCTCCCAGGGCCAGGGCAGTGGCGAACGCCCGCGCGGTCAACCTCGACGCCAACTGCACGGCATGCAGGCTAGGCCAGCGGGGCGCACGGATGAAGGGCGCCGCCGCGAACGGTTGGGTGGAGGCTCGTCGACGCCACCGTGAACACGGGTACGTCGACGGCTCGAGACGGCGGTGCCGTCGCTCCGTGCCATCCGACGGCACGAGCCCGCGGATGGCGTCACGCCTCGTGGATGAGCCCGTGACCAGCCCCGAGAGGACACCGAGCCAGATGACCGACCTGCACCCCAACGTCACCACCTACCTGCACGCCCTCGACGCGTTCAACCGGGATGACCTCGTTGCGGTCCGCGACCACGTGCGCACCGACGTCGTGTACCGGATCCCCGGCCGCAGCCGGGTCGCCGGGGAGTTCCGTGGCATCGACGGCTTCGCCGAGATCCTGCGGCGGTTGCGGGACGAGTCGGGTGGGACCATCGCGCTCGAGCCCCTGACCGTGCTCGCCGACGACGAGAACCTCATCGCCCGCTGCCGCGTGACTGCGGACCGCGGCGGGAGGCGCCTCGACACCGAGAACTGCTACGCGTTCCGCTTCGTCGACGGCAAGCTGGCCGACGGGACCGTGTTCCTCTCCGATCCCCGTCAGGTCGACGAGTTCTGGTCCTGACGCTGACGTCAGTGCCCGGAGCCTGCGGTCGCCACCGCGACATGCGACTCGATGGGAAGGGCGAGACCGTCGTCGTCGACATACGCGCCGAGCACATCCTCCAGGTGGGCGAGGAGCGCGTCGTGTGCGCCGGGATCGAGCCGGCCGACGGGCTCCGCCAGCGGCGAGGCCAACACCTCGTAGCGCAGGAAGTCGGCCACCGACGGGAACCGACAGACCTTGACGTCGATCACGATCCGGACTCCGTCGAAGCCGGCGCCGAGCAGCAGCCGCCGCAGCGACTCCTGGTCACCGAGGGCGAAGGGCGCCCGCATGATCCCGCCGGCGCCGGCATGCCGCTCCAGCGCGTCCGCGAACGCGGCGTAGCCGGGGCTGCACTCAATGGCCCGCCAGGTGCTGAGCGCCAGGCGCCCGGGCCGGGCGAGAACCCGGCGCAGCTCCCGGGCGGCGGCCTCCCGGTCGGCCATGAACTGGAATCCCTGCTGGCAGAGCACGAGGTCGAACGTGCCGTCCGGGAACGGCAGGGCGGTGGCGTCTGCTTGGCGCCATTCGATGGCGGCGTCGGCGCCCCGGGCGGTGGCGAGCATGCCGGCGTTGACGTCGACACCTGTGACGGTGCCGTCGGGCCGGACCCTGGGGGCGGCCGTCCGCGCCACCACGCCGGTGCCGCAGGCCGCGTCTAGCACGTTCTCACCCGGCCGAGGGTCGGCCATGTCGACGAGGCCCTGCGCCCACGGTTCGAAGATCGCCGGCACGAGCAGCTGCTCGTAGGCGTCGGCGCTGGAGCCCGTGAGCTGCCAACCGTGGTCGACGTCGCGCGCGGTCATAGTTGCCGGCCCGCGATGTGCTCGACGATGTGGGCGGCGTCGGCGCCGACACCGGCAAACACCGCGGATGGCTGGGAGTGCAGCCAGGGCAGGCCGACCGCGTACAGGCCCGGGTGGGTGGTGACGCCCCGGGTGTGGCGGGGGTAGCCCCACTCGTCGAGCACCGGAAGGTCGACCCACCCGAAGTCGAGGCGGTAGCCCGTTGCCCACAGGACGACGCCGATGCCGGCCGTCTCGAGGTCGAGCTCGCTTGACGTGGTGGGCGTGAAGTCGTCGGGCACAGGTCGGTCGTCAGGCGGCGCTCCGATGCCGGCGGCAGCGTCGTAGGCGTCGAACATCGGCCGGAAGCGCTCGTCGAACCACCGGTCGGCGAACGCCAACCGATCCCCGAGGTCGTCGCTGAACCGCACGCTGGTGCCGGCGGCCGACTCGAGCCTTCCGTACAGCCGGATGCCGCGGCGCGCGAACTCACGCAGGTCGATGTCGTGACCCCCGTCCTTGCCCGATACCTGTGGCTGGCAGGCGAACCGCGCCGCGGGCGACGGCAGGTCGTCGACCGTCGGGACGGGGATCCCGTGATCGGCGCCGTGCTGGAAGACCTGGACGAGCCACCAGGCCACGTCGTGGCCCCGGTAGCGGCGGGGCGCTCGGGGACACATGGACACGGCGATGTGCACCTGCCGGCCCGCCTGGTGCAGTTCCTCTGCGATCTGCACGCCCGATTGGCCCGAGCCCACGACCAGCACGGCCCCGTCTGCGAGAAGGTCGGGCCGGCGGTAGTCGTGGGAGTGCAGCTGCTGAATGGACTCCGCCAGGTCCTGGGATGCGGCCGGAACGTTGGGACGCGGGTAGGGCCCGGTCGCCAGCACGACGTTTCGGGCCCGGAAGGTCGTGGCGTCGGCCTGCGCCTCGAGGTGACCGTTCGACGCGGACAAGCGGCTGACCCCGGTGCCGAGGCGCACGGGCGCGTCGACGGTGCGGGCGTAGCGGCGCATGTGTGCCACCACGTCGTCGCGGGGCATGAACCCATCCGGTTCGGGTCCGTCATAGGGCATGCCGGGCAGCAGCAGGGTGAAGTTGGGAGCGACCAGGCAGAAGCTGTCCCACCGGTCCAGCCAGGCACCGCCGAGCTCGTCGCGGCGGTCCACGACGAGGTGCTCGACGCCGGACTGCGTCAGCCAGTAGCTGGTGGCCAGCCCGGCCTGGCCGGCTCCGACCACGAGGGTGTCGATGCTCTCGATGTTCTCCGCCATACCGGCAGGGCGTGACACGTCCGTGCCACGGAATGGCACAGCCTGATCGGGCGCGCGTCGAAGCCGAGCGGCCCCGGCGCCCAAGGCGCCGAGAGCGGGACGCACAGGTGGAGCCGCGCCCATGCCGGGGTGGGGCTACCCCCACCCGGAAGACGCCGGGGCGCTCCATTCACGCTGCGAGCCCCCGTCCGTACCGTCGGACGCATGAGCGAGCGACCCGAAGGGCGAGAGAGCGAGCGTGGCCCGAGCGGCCCGCTGCGAAGCAGCAAGAGCGGAGAACAATGACTGCAAGCGACGTGATGACCACAACGACGGCCGGGTTGGGCGCGTCCCCCGCTCCTATCGCGGTCCGTGCCGAAGAGGCGGTGAAGGTGTACGGCAAGGGCGCCACCGCGGTGGGCGCCCTCGACCGCGTGAGCCTCGCCCTGCCGGCCGGGCGCTTCACCGCGATCATGGGACCCTCGGGATCCGGCAAGTCGACCCTCATGCACTGCCTGGCGGGCCTCGACACGCTCACATCGGGCCGGGCGTTCGTCGGCGAGGTCGACCTCGGTCGGCTCTCGGAGAAGGAGCTGACCCGGCTGCGGCGCGACCACATCGGCTTCGTGTTCCAGGCGTTCAATCTCCTGCCGATGCTGAGCGCAGGGGAGAACATCACCCTGCCGCTCGACCTGGCTGGGCGGAAGATCGACAAGCGTTGGGTCCGCAGCGTTGTCGATACCGTCGGCTTGGGCGACCGGCTGAAGCACCGACCCTCCGAGCTGTCCGGCGGCCAGCAGCAGCGGGTCGCGGTCGCCCGGGCCCTTGCCAGCCGGCCCTCGGTCGTCTTCGCCGACGAGCCCACCGGCAACCTCGACTCCCGCAACGGCGCCGAGATCCTCGCGTTCATGCGCCGGGCCGTCGACGTGCTCGGGCAGACCATCGTCATCGTCACCCACGACCCGGTGGCGGCGGCCTACGCCGACGCCGTCGTGTTCCTGGCCGATGGCCGCGTCGTCGACCAGATGCCGGCGCCCACCGCCGAGCGCGTGCTCGAACGCATGAAGGCGATGGGGAGCTGATCGCCATGTGGAGGACGACGCTCAAGAGCATCGGCGCCCACAAGCGGCGCCTCCTCGCCACCGGCTCGGCCGTGGTGCTGGGCGTGGCGTTCCTGTCGGGCACCCTCGTGCTCGGCGACACCATGGAAACCGGCTTCGGCGACATGTTCAGCGAGGCCAACGCCGGCACCGACGCCGTAGTGCGCAGCAGTACCGAGGTCGGCGACGACGACATCAGCGAACGGGGCCTGCTCGACGCCTCGATCGTCGATGACGCGGCCGCCGTCGATGGCGTCGCCACGGCCGTGCCCGAGATCTACGGCATCGGCCAGATCGTGGGGTCCGATGGTGATCCACTCGGGGGCAACGGGCCTCCCACCCAGGCCGGGAACTGGATCGCGGATCCCGAGATCAACCCGTGGCAGATCGCCGACGGCCGCGCCCCCGAGGCGCCCGGCGAGGTGGTCATCGACAAGGCCTCGGCCGACGAGGGCGACCTGGCGGTCGGCGACGCCACCACCATCCGGACCCCTGAGCCGATCGACGTGACCGTGGTGGGCATCGCCACCTTCGGTGACGCCGACAGCGCCGGTCCCCAGACCTACGCGGCGTTCACCACCGACTTCGCCCAGGAGGTCCTGCTACCGCAGCCCGGCCAGATCTCCGACGTGTTGGTGGTGGCCGACGACGGGGTGAGCCAGCGAGAGCTGGTCGACCGCCTGGGGCCCACGCTGCCCGACGGCACCGAGGCGATCACCGGGGCCGCGCTCACCGACGAGCAGCAGTCCAACCTGGAGAGCGACTTCCTGGGGTTCTTCAAGGCGTTCCTGTTGGTGTTCGCCGGCATCGCCCTCGTGGTCGCCACGTTCAGCATCTACAACACCT
>JBKPHE010000021.1:0-4056 GCA_046744485.1 Actinomycetota bacterium
GAGCTGGACTCCGCCGCGGGCGAGGCCCAGCTGGCGGCATTCCGCGCCCGGGTGAACCAGCGGCTCGTGGCGCACGGAAAGATCGCCGGCATCCCGCGCGGGGAGGCGTTCAAGGCGATCAGCGACGTGTAGGGGCCTGCCCATGACCATCGACCAACAGCTCGCCGAGTGGTGGTTGACCAACCTGGAGACCAGCGCCCGCTTCGACGCCCCCTGGGTGGCAGACGCGGTTGCGTGGCTCAGCGAGACGTCGGGCGGCCCCGAGGGATCGGGGCCGACGCAGCGCGTGCTCGACGTCGGTTGCGGGGCCGGCGGGGCCGCCTGTGCCTTCGCCGCGGCCCTGGGGCCGGGCGTGGTGGCGGGCTTCGACCGGGACCCGCGCCTCCTCGCCATCGCCCGCCGCCGGGCCGCGGACGCGGGGCTGGCCGGCCACATCCTCGGGTGGGCCTGCGCCGCCGTCGACGCGCTGCCCGTCGAGGCCGGATCCGCTGACCTGGTGTGGGCGTCGGGCGTCGTCCACCACCTGCCCGACCAGCAGGCGGCAATCGGCACGCTGGCGGCGTTACTGCGGCCGGGCGGGCGGCTGGCGCTGGTCGAGGGTGGGCTGCCGCTGCGGTGCCTGCCATTCGACATCGGGCTCGGCCGGGTAGGCATCGAGGCCCGGCTGGACGAGGCCCGCAGCCGGTGGTTCGCCGACATGCGAGACGAGCTGCGCGGGCCGCCGCTCCCCTACGGCTGGCCGGAGGCGCTGCGGCGGGCGGGACTGGTCGACGTTCGCGCCCGTTCCTTCCTCGCCGAGGTGCCCCCGCCCCTCGACGACTTCGGCCGCCAGGTGGCCGAGCGCCACCTGCGGTCGGCGCTCACCGAGCTCGACGACCGCCTGGCTCCCGACGATCGGGACACGATCGCCCGCTTGCTCGACCCCGACGACGCCACCTACATCGGCCGGCGTGACGACCTCATGGTCACCGCCGTGCGCACACTGAACGTGGGCACTGCCCGCTGACGCGGCGCGGACACGGGCGTCAGTTCAGCGAGGGGTGGACGGGGAAGTCCGCAAGCATCGAGACCTTGCCGCCCTGGCGGCGGAGCACCGAGCGCCACATGGTCTCCGGATCGGGCGCGAACACGTCGTCCGCGATGGCGTCGACGACCAGCCAGGCGCCCTCGGCGAGCTCCGATTCGAGCTGGCCGCCGCCCCATCCCGAGTACCCGACGAAGAACCGGATCCCGGCCACCGCGGGCGACACCTCGTCGGGCTGGAGGTGCAGGTCGATCGTCCCGACGTCGCCGACCACGGGTGTCCAGCCGGGGACCGCCGAGCCCCCACGGCTGCGGCCCAGCGCCAGCACACCGTTGGGCTCCACGGGACCGCCGACGTAGAGCACGGACGGCGCCGCTGCCAGGTCGGCCCACTCCTCGAGCACGGCGCCGACCTCCAGGTCGCTGGGGCGGTTGAGCACGACGCCCAGTGCCCCTTCGGTGCGGTGCTCGATCATGAGCACGACCGTCCGTTCGAAGTTGGGGTCGCCGAGCATCGGCTCGGCGATCAGCAGCTTGCCGACGGTCGTGTCTGCGCCAGTCACCGTCACCAGCATGCCCCGAGCGACGGTGAGCGCGCGGGACATGGCCGGCAATTGGCCGGCCACGTCGGCCGACCGAGGTGGCAACCTCCTCGGGTGAGCCTTCTCGCCGACGGCACCTACGACGCTCTGGTGGTGGACGCCTCGACGGGAGATGACGGCTCGATCGGGGTCGAGATCACGATCCTCGCCGGCCCCGCCAAGGGCGAGGTGGTGTCGTTGCGGACCGCCGACCTCGGGGACACCGACCCGCTCGATCTGCTGGGGGTGCCGGCCACACTGACGGTGCGCGACGGCGCGCCGTCCCTCCGCCTGGAGCCCTAGCACCTAGTGCGGGGTAACGGCTTCTCGAAGGCGGGCGGCAACCGCGGCCGCCTCGGCCTCGTCCGTGTAGCGGGTCCGGGGCCAGAAGAAGCCGCGGAGTCCGTCCTTGGGGTTGCGCGGCACGACGTGGGTGTGGAGGTGCGGCACGCTCTGGCTGACCCGGTTGTTGATCGCCACGAACGATCCGGCGGCACCCAACGCACCCTCCATCGCGCCGGCCAAGCGCCGCGCCCGCTCGAAGTACGGGCCGAGCCGCTCGACGGGCAGGTCGGCCAGCGTCTCCAGGTGCTCGCGGGGCACCAGCAAGGTGTGGCCCGGGAACAGCGGGCGCATGTCGAGGAAGGCGACGACGACCTCGTCGTCCAGCACGATGTGGGCGGGCCGGCTGCCGACGATGATCTCGCAGAACGGACACGGGCGGGTGGGCATGGAGCCAAGAGCGTACGGGTCACGCCCCCACGGCGGTCGGCCCGTAGGGTTGAGCCGGTGCGGGTCTCCCTGATGATCACGTGTGTCGTCGACGTGGTGGCGCCGGAGGTGGGCGAAGCGAGCGTGCGCGTCCTGCGCGCCGCGGGCTGCGACGTGTCCTGCGATCTGGCGCAGACGTGCTGCGGGCAACCGGCGTGGAACGCCGGCTTCGCCCGCGAGGCCGCCAAGGTGGCCCGTGCCACCCTCGGCGCGCTGGAGGCCGAGCTCGACCGGGGCGCCGAGGCGGTGGTGGTGCCGGCCGGGTCCTGCGCCACCATGGTCCGCCAGTTCTGGCCCGAGCTGTTCGACGTGGTCGGCGACGCCGATGCCGTCGCCAGAGCGCGGCGAGTGGGCGCCCGCACCTACGAGCTGTCGGAGCTCCTGGCCACCCGGGCCGATGCGCTGCCCTCGCTCCGCCTCGACCGGCCCGTGCGTGTGGCGCCGCACCAGAGCTGCCACATGCTCCGCGAGCTGCGCATCGTCGACCAGCCGGCCGACCTGCTCGGGGCCGTCGACGGTTGCGCCACGACCGTGTGGGACGGCGCCGATCGCTGCTGCGGCTTCGGCGGCACCTTCAGCGTCAAGCTCCCGGAGGCGTCGGTGGCCATGGCCGACGAGAAGCTACGGGCCCTGGCGGTGGTGGAGCCCGACGTCGTGGTCGGATGCGACACGCCCTGCCTCATGCACCTCCAGACCCGCTCCGACGCGACGGGTGCACCCATCCACGGCCGAGGTCCTGGCCGCGGCCCTCCCCGACGACGCGGAGGCCGGACGATGAGCGGCCACCACCTCATGGGCCCCGGGACGACGCTGAGGAGCCGGACCGCCGACGCGGTGGCCAACGAACGCCTGCGGACCAACGTGGCCCGCGCCGTCGACCGCTTCGCGACCCACCGCCGCGAAGGGCTGGGCGAGCTCGAGGATCCGGACGGCCTACGGCGCGCCGCCCGGGCGGTCAAGCAGCAGGTCCTGGCCGACCTGCCCGGCCTGCTGGATCGATTCGCCGACCAGGTGCTGGACCGGGGTGGGCACGTGTGCTGGGCATCCACCGCGGAGGACGCCCGCAGCTACGTGGTCGACGTCGTGCGGCGCCATGGCGCCACCCGGGTCGCCAAGTCAAAGTCGATGGCCACCGAGGAGATCGACCTCAACGCGGCGCTCGAAGCCGCGGGCGCCCAGGTGGTCGAGACCGACCTCGGTGAGTGGATCATCCAGCTCGCCCACGAGACGCCCAGCCACATCATTGCGCCCGCGCTGCACCGCGACCGCAACCAGATCCACGACCTCTTCGTCGATACGGTTGGCGCCGAACCCGCGCTGGGCACCGAGCCCACCGAGCTCGTCGGCTTCGCGCGGGGACGGCTTCGGGAGGTGTTCCTGGCCGCCGAGGTGGGCATCACCGGTGCCAACATCGCCGTGGCCGAGACCGGCTCGATCGTGCTGGTCACCAACGAGGGCAACGGTCGCCTGGTGACCGCCCTCCCGCCGGTCCACGTCGTGGTGCTGGGCATGGAGCGGCTCGCAGCCGACTGGGCCCAGGCCGAGCTGCTGCTGGCGCTCCTCGCCCGGTCCGCCACCGGGCAGCGGCTCTCGTCGTACACCAACATCGTCACCGGAACCCGGGGCGACGGCGAGGTCGACGGGGCGAACGAGCTGCACGTGGTGATCCTCGACAACGGCC
>JBKPHE010000107.1:0-4784 GCA_046744485.1 Actinomycetota bacterium
CGAGCCCTCGGTCCGCTCGGGCACCACGATCACCCACGTCGTCTTCGAGGGCCTCGATGGCTATCGATCGGTCGTGCTGCTCGAGGACGTGCTCGCTGAGGACGTGGTCATCGCCGACCACCTCGACGGCCGGCCCCTCGACCCCAAACACGGCGCGCCCGTCCGCCTGGTTAGTCCCGGCCAGTACGGATTCATCAGCACCAAGCACCTCTGCCGCATCGAGGTCTGTGACACCGAGCCCAACGTGCGCTACCACCCCTCGCTGCTGGTACACCTCGGCCTGCAGATGGTCAAGCCACACCGCCGAGCCCGGGTGGCGTATGAGGAACGCCACCGCTACCTCCCCGCCTGGCTGGCCCGACCCCTCTACCACCGACTCGTCCCAGCGATGCGCCGCCGTCGGGTGTCGAGCGACCGTTAGCGGTCAGTGCTGGGCACCGCCGTCCGGAAGGAGCGGTGATGACCGGGACGTCCTTCCGAACCACGCGTAGGACGAATCGTCCGCGGCCCCTATGGCTTCACTGAGCACCGGGCTGTTGCGGTCGGCTTCGCACTCGAGCAGCTGCGCGTGCCAGGTCGCGTCGGCGACGTCGGTCTTGCGGACGGCCCACGGTTCGGCTGCATGCCGTGCATGCTGTACGGCGCCGGTGGCGCGCCAGTGCCGCCACCCGACATTCGACGGCTGCGCCATCCCACCCCGCTATCGCAAGACGCTAATCAACGAGCGAAGCCGGGTGATCCAGCGGCTCGAGAAGACACTGCAAGACGCGGGCGTCAAGCTCACTAGCGCGGCGTCGGCGACCCTGTCGGTCTCGTCACGGCGGATCATGGAAGCCTCTTTGCCGGGTTCACCGACCCCGACGAGCTGGCCGAGCTTGTTAAGGGACGGCTGCGCTCGAAGATCCCCGCGTTGCGCGAGGCCCTGGCCAACCACTTCGACAACCACCACGCCGCCATCGCCCGCTCGGCCCTCACTCACCTCGATCAGCTCGACAACGCGATCGACACCGTGACGCGGGCCACCACGATCCTGTTGGCCCCACACGAGTGGGCGATCGAGTTGCTCATCACGATCCCGGGCGTGTCGCGGCGCACCGCCGAAGCCCTGCTGCGCTAGGCGACGCGGGTGTCGTACTCCTGGCGGTTGGCGAGCACCTCGTCCATGTGCGCCTCCGCCCACACCTTGATGCCGCCCATGAGCTCCTGGAGCGAGGATCCGAGGTCGGTCAGCTCGTAGGTGACTGTGACAGGCACGGTCGGCGTCACCGTGCGGGTGAGCAGGCCGTCGCGCTCGAGGGAGCGCAGCGTCTGGGTGAGCATCTTCTGGCTGACCCCGGCCAGCCGGCGGGACAGCTCGGAGTAGCGCATCGACCGCGGCTCGCCGACGCAGTCCTGCCCGGGGTGCGGGCCGTCGCTGCCGAGCGCGGCCAGGACCAGCGCCACCCACTTGTCGGAGATGCGGCCGAGGAGCTGGCGGCTGGGACAGTTCGCCAGGAACGCGTCGTAGTCCAGCTTCGCCTGCGCCCGCTTCTGGGCCGCCGTCGTCGTCGGCATCGACCGCTCCCTTCCTAACGCGGGGGATACGCACTTCAAGGTGCCTACTTCCCGTTGGAGAATAACTCCTCCATCGTGATGGAGCAGCACTCTCTGATGTCCCGCAGGAGGCGAGCATGTCCACCACCTTCCGCACCGCGGTCGTCCGCACCCCGGCCGGTCCCGACTCCATCGAGATCATCGACGTTCCCGTCGTCGAGCCCGGGCCGGGCCAGGTCCGGGTCGAGATCGCCGGGGCCACGGTCAACCCCGTCGACCTGGCGCTCGCCGCTGGGGTGTTCCACGGGCTCGGGCTGATCCACCAGCCCGACCACACCGGCCTGGGCTGGGACTTCGCCGGCACCGTCACCGCGGCCGGTCCGGACGTCGACCTCCCGATCGGCAGCCGCGTCGCGGGGCTGGTCGATGGGTTCGACCGCGACTTCGGCACCTACGCCGAGCAGCTCGTCGTCCCGGCCAGCGACACCGCCCTCGTGCCCGACGGCCTCGACCTGACCACGGCAGCCACGGTCCCGCTCAACGGCCTGGCCGCAGCCCAGCTGGTCGACCTGCTCGGCGACGGCGCAGGCCGGAGGCTCCTGGTGACCGGGGCCGCAGGCGCGGTCGGAGGGTACGTCATCCCGCTCGCCCAGGACCGCGGCTGGCAGGTCACCGGACTGGCCCGGCCCAAGGACGAGAAGTTCGTGCGCGGCCTCGGCGCCGATTTCACCACAGACGCCGCCCCCGGCTGGGACGCGGTCGCCGACGGTGCCGTGCTCCAGGAGCAAGGCGTCGCGCTGGTCCGCGACGGCGGCCTCTTCGTCGGCGTGCAGCCGGGCGCGGCGCCCGCAGAGGAACGCGGCGTCACCGTCCACGTGGTGGTGGCGAAGCCCGACGGTGCCCGGCTCGCCCAACTCCTCGACGCCACCGCGAGCGGCCGCCTGCCGGCGCGGGTACACGCCGTCGTACCGCTCGACCAGGTCGCCGCCGCCCACCGCGCGGTCGCGAAGGGCGGCGTGCGCGGGAGGTACGTCCTTCAGCCCTGAGGTCCGCCGTGCGTCACCTCGTCGCCCCAGGCCGGCACCAGCTCGCTCGTCGGGCCGAGCCGGAACTCGTCGAAGAGGCTGTTCACCCCGCTCGGCGCGAGGTTGGGCTCGACGGTGTGGTCCCCGTACGCGACGCGGACGCCAGGGGCCCCCGAAGAGGATTCGATCGGGGACAGCACACACCGTGACAGGTCTGCTGCTCGGCGCTACGGCGTTCTGTGCTGACGATCCGACAGGCGACGGCCGCCCGGCGCTCTGCAGCGGCACCACAAGATGAACAAGAGGAGCCATGCGTGGAGCCGTGATGCACGCCCCCGGCGACGTCCGGGTCGAGGAGCGTGACGACCCGATGATCGTCGAGCCGACGGACGCGATCATCCGCCTGTCCGCCACGTGTGTCTGCGGGTCGGATCTGTGGCCCTATCGGGGCATCGAGACCGTCGAGGGGCCGGCGCCGATGGGTCACGAGTACGTCGGCATCGTCGAGGCGGTCGGCCGCGACGTCAGCGCGATCAAGCCGGGCCAGTTCGTGATCGGCTCGTTCTTCGCCTCGGACAACACCTGCGAGATCTGCCAGGCCGGCTACCAGAGCTCGTGCGTCCACCGCGTGCTCATGGGCAGCATCGGAACGCAGGCGGAACTGGCCCGCGTTCCCCTCGCTGACGGCACGCTCGTGGCGACACCGGACCTGCCGCCGGCCGACCTGATCCCGAGCTTCCTCGCCGCCTCCGACGTGCTGGGCACCGGCTGGTTCGGTGCCGTCGCCGCCGAAGCCGGCCCCGGCAAGACCGTCGCCGTGGTCGGCGACGGCGCAGTCGGCCTGCTCGCGGTGCTGGCCGCAAAGCAGCTCGGCGCAGAACGGATCATCGCCATGAGCCGCCACGAGCCACGACAGCAGCTCGCCCGCCACTTCGGCGCCACCGACATCGTCGCGGAGCGAGGTGACGAGGGCGTGGCCAGGATCAAAGACCTCACCAACGGCCTCGGCGCACACTCAGTGATCGAGGCGGTCGGCACCCAGGAGTCGATGATGCAAGCCCTCCGCGCCACCCGGCCGGGCGGCCACGTCGGCTACGTCGGCGTCGCCCATGACGTCGAGCTCCCCGGCGACGAACTGTTCTTCTCCCACGTCCACCTGCACGGCGGTCCCGCCCCCGTTCGCCGCTTCTTGCCCCACCTGATCGACCTCATCTGGAACCGGACCATCGACCCGGGCAAGGTCTTCGACCTCGAGCTGCCCCTCCAGCAAATCGCCGAGGGCTACAAGGCCATGGACGAGCGACGCGCCACCAAGGTCCTGCTGACCCTCTAGACACGAAGCGGAACCGCACTGGAGCCCTCATCGCGGGCCTGATCAACTGAACTTGCGACCTAGCCCAAGGAGTATTGGTCGCTCGGGTGGCTGTCGCCACTCATCCCATACCGCCGGGTGCTGGTGCTGCCCGAGGACCGACGAGTCGGGAGGGGGCGGGCGTCTGATCGAACACCTCGGCCATACCCGGCGAGGAGGGATCGGCGTTCCTTGCCGGTTCTGTCTTTGCTCTCGTGACGGTCGTATTCGTCGCGACCGGAATTCAGATGGGCGAGTCCCCGCGGTGGCACGACGACCGGTTCTGGATGTGCGATTGGATGGCCGGTGAGCCGTATGGCGCGAACGGGCAGCCCTTCAACGAAATCGTCGTGGATGCCGCTGGCCGGGCGTGGGTGGACATGCGGGGCTCGATGCCGTGGGAGGAGCCCAAGCCGGGGATCGTGACCGTCGTGCTGCCCGATGGGAGCAGCCGCCAGGTCGCCGACGACGTGTGGTTTCCGAACGGATGGTCGTCCTGGGCGAGGACACGCTCGTGGTCGCCGAGTCGCACGCGGACCGGCTGACAGCTTGGACGATCACGGACTCCGGTGAGCTGGTAGACCCACGTGTTTGGGCCGAACTCGAACCGGGTTCGGCTCCGGACGGAATCTGCGCGGACGCCGAAGGGGCGATCTGGTACGCCAGCGTTCCCGGACAGCGCTGCACCCGAGTCGCCGAAGGCGGCGAGGTGCTGGACACCGTCATGGCCGACCGCGGCTACTTCTCGTGCATGCCCGGCGGCGACGACGGCCGCACGCTGTACATCGTGGCCAACCACTGGAGCGACGGCGGCGCCTCGGACGGTGTCGTCCTGGTCCACCGGTCGCCGTACGGCACGCCGGGCGACCCTGACA
>JBKPHE010000070.1:0-12766 GCA_046744485.1 Actinomycetota bacterium
ATGGTCCGGCGGGTCGCCGTCGATGGGCCGCGGGTCGACGTCACCGTGGCGCTCACCGTCGCGGGTTGCCCCCTGCGCAGCGAGATCACCCGCCGGGTGGACAGCGCGGTGTCGGCGCTCGACGGGGTCGAGGCGGTCGACCTCGACTTCACGGTGATGACCGACGACGAGCGGGCAGCACTGCGCACCAGGCTCCACGGCAACCCGGCCGCCACCGCCGGCACCCACCAGGCGCACGGCCATGCCGAGGGCCGTGAGATCCCCTTCGCCGATCCCGGCAGCAAGACCCGGGTGCTGCTCGTCGCCTCGGGCAAGGGCGGGGTGGGCAAGTCCTCGGTCACCGCCAACCTCTCCGTAGCGCTCGCCGTTCGCGGGCAGGACGTTGCCGTGGTCGACGCCGACGTGTGGGGCTTCTCGATCCCCCGCATGCTCGGGGTGCAGCACGCCCCGGTGGTCATCGATCAGATGCTGGTGCCGCCCGAGGCGCACGGCGTGCGCTGCATCTCAATGGGCTTCTTCGCCCAGGAGGACCAGCCGGTCATCTGGCGGGGCCCGATGCTGCACAAGGCGCTGGAGCAGTTCCTCACCGACGTGTTCTGGGACGAGCCCGACTTCCTGGTGGTCGACCTGCCGCCGGGCACCGGCGACATCTCCATCAGCCTGGCTCAGTTCCTGCCCCGGGCCGAGGTGCTGGTGGTGACCACCCCCCAGCCAGCCGCCCAGCGGGTGGCGCAGCGGGCGGCGTTCATGGCCCAGAAGGTCAACCTCGAGGTGAAGGGCGTCATCGAGAACATGTCCTGGTTCACCGGCGACGACGGCAAGCGCTACGAGCTGTTCGGCGCCGGCGGAGGCGAGGAGCTGGCGACCCGCCTGGGCGTGCCCCTCATCGGTCAGGTGCCGCTGGTGCCGGCGCTGCGTGCCGGCGCGGACGCAGGCTCGCCCATCGTGGCCTCCGACCCCGACGGCGAGGCCGCCCGCGTGTTCGCCCGCATCGCCGAGACCATCGAAGTCGAGCTGGCGCCCCGCCGGATCTACCGCTCCGAGCTGCGCATCAGCTGACGGAGGAGCGTCGCTTCAGACCGGGAGCGTCTCCTCGAGGAACCCCACGACCGCGTCGTTGAACACGTCGTTGCGGTCGCCCGCCACCATGTGACCGGCGCCGGCGACGTCGACGGACCGGGCGTGGGGGACGAGCGCCTGCAGGTGGCGCGCGCCCGCCTCGGACAGGACATCGCTCTGGCGGCCCCGGACGAGCAGAACGGGCAGCGTGAGCGTTTGCGCCGCCCGCTCGAGGCGGTCCTCGTTGCGGATCGACCGGGGCTCGTCGATGCGACCGGGCGTCATGAACCGCGGGTCCCAGTGCCAGTACCAGCGCCCGTCGTCGTGCTGGCGGACGTTCTTGCGCAGGCCCGACAGGTCCGACGGGCGCGGCCGGTGGGGGTTGTACGCGGCCACGGCGTCGGCCACCTCCTCGAGGCTGGCGAAGCCGTCGAGGTGGCCGAGCATGAACTCGCCGATGCGGGCCACGCCCGCGGGTTCGAGCCGGGGCGCGACGTCGACCAGGATCAGCGCGCTGGCCGGAGGCCCCTGGGGGTCGGTGGGGTCCGCCTCGGCGATGGCGATCAGGGAGCTGATCCCGCCGAGCGAAGCGCCCACCAGGGCGGGACCCCGCCCGTATGCCCGGCCGATCGCCCGCGCCACGTCCCGCACGTCGTCGGCGAAGGCGTCGAGGCTGTAGTCGCCGTCCGCGGCCCAGTCGCTGTCTCCGTGGCCGCGCATGTCCACCGTGGTGGCATGCCAGCCCTTGTCGCCCAGCAGGCGGGCGGTGCCGTCCCAGGAGTGCCGGGTCTGCCCGCCGCCGGGGAACAGCAGCACGGGTGGACCGTCGCCGGGCCCGTAGGAGTCGGCCGCCAGTTCCAGGCCATGGCCGCGCAGGCGCAGGGGGGCGTCCATCGGGCCAGTCTGCCCGCCGGCCCGGATGTGCCGCCCAATCAGCCGGTGGCCGCCACCTCGGGCGGGCGCAAGGCGGGCACGGGGCGGGGCTTGCGGTGCTCGATGATCTCGTCGACCAGCCCGTAGTCCACGGCGCCCTGGCCCCGGAGGATGAAGTCGCGATCGATGTCGGCCTGGATCCGGTTGCGGGGCTGGCCGGTTCGCTCGGCGAGCACGTCGACCATGCGCTCCCGCATGGTCACCATCTCGCGGACGGCGATCTCCATGTCGACCGACTGGCCCTGGGCACCACCGTGCGGCTGGTGGATCAGGATGCGGGCGTTGGGCAGCGCCGAGCGGTGGCCGGCCTCGCCCGCCGCCAGGAGCACGGCCGCGGCCGAGGCGGCCTGTCCCACGCACACGGTGTGGATGGGCGGGCCGAGGAACTGCATGGCGTCGTAGACCGCGAACAGCGCCGTCATGTCGCCACCCGGCGAGTTGATGTACAGGTTGACCGGGCGGTCCATGTCCTCGCCCTCGAGGTGCAGCAGCTGGGCGATGATCAGGTTGGCGACCGTCTCGTCGAGCTCCCCGCCGAGGAACACGATCCGGTCCTTGAGCAGGCGGGAGTAGATGTCGTAGGCGCGTTCGCCACGATTGCTGGTCTCGATGACGGTGGGGATGAGCATGGGCCTGGCCTCCGGGTCGCAGGCGCAACCGGATGGTTGCGTCTTTTCACGGTAGGACCACCACCCGGAATTCGCAACTGTAGAGTTGCGGGTATGACCGACGAGAACCCTGATGCTTCGGCCGTTCCGGACTCGGGCGGGCGCGTGACCCGGGCGGTCGAGGTCGAGGCGGGCACCGACGAGGTGTGGTCCACCCTCAGCGACCCGGAGTTGCGAGCCCTGTGGCTCGATGACGACGACGCCCGATCGCGTGAGCTCCGGCTCGAGGAGGTCGACGACCGCCGGCGCATGGTCTGGACCTGGTGGCGCCCCGACGACGAGCCGGGTGCCTCCACGGTCGAGATCGTGCTGGCGCCGACCGCGGGCGGCACCCGGGTCACCGTCACGGAGACTCTGGCGGCCGCGTCCGTCGGTGTCGCCAGGGCATCGGCTCGTCCGGGGGCGGCCACCCTCCGAGTCGGCGATCGTTGGACCTATCGCCTGCTCGGCCTCGAGCTGCTGTTCGTGGCGGCCGGGGTGCTCACCCGCTGACCCCGTCGGCCGACCCGGTCATGGCCCGCGAGCCGAGCGACGCGGTGTTCGCAGCGCTCGCCGATCCCACCCGCCGGTCGATCCTGCGTGCCGTTGCCGAGCGGGGCCCGTTGACCGCCACGGCGTTGTCGGACGAGCTGCCGATCAGCCGCCAGGCGGTGGCGAAGCACCTGGGGCTGCTCCGGCACGCCGGCCTGGTGATGGCGGATCGCGCCGGCCGGGAGACGCGGTTCGTCGCCGTCGGTGCCCCGCTCGAGGACTTGGCGGCCTGGGCCGAACAGACCGGCCGGCGCTGGGACGACCGCTTGGCCCGCCTCCGCGATCGGCTGCGGGACCGACGCGCGGTGCCGCCGGATGTCTCTCCAGCCAGACGACAGGAACACGACGGTCCAGGAGGCATACGCTCCTAGCGGTGAGCACTGCCGGGGGCCCCTACCAGGTCCAACCCGAAGACCGTGGCGGGACGCCGATCGGGCGGCGTGTGGTGCTCGGCATGCTGGGCCTCGGTGCGCTCGGCATCGCCTTCGGCGACACGGCGCAGGTGCGCCTCGAGCGGCTGTTGCGGCCGCTCACGCAGAACGATCCGACCGGGCTGACGTCGTTCGTCCCCACGGCCGGGAGGTTTCGCATCTACTCGGTGGTCGGCCACCTGCCCAAGCGCAGCGACGCCGAGTACCGCCTCAACGTCGACGGCCTGGTCGACCGGCCGCTCGAGCTGACCCTCGACGACCTGCGCAGCCGGCCCCAGACCGAGCTGGTGCGCGACTTCCAGTGCGTCACCGGCTGGCGGGTGGCCGACGTGCCCTGGCGTGGGGTCAAGGTGTCCAAGCTGCTGGACGAGGCCGGCGTGCAGGCTTCGGCCACCCATCTGCGCATCGAGTCGTTCGACGGCGTGTACTACGAGAGCCTCACGCTCGAGCAGGCTCGCCGTGACGATGTCCTCGTGGCCCACGAGATGCAGGACGGGCCCGTCACCCGCGAGCACGGCGGGCCGGTTCGCCTCTACGTGGCCCCGATGTACGGCTACAAGTCCCTCAAGTGGTTGGAGCGGATCGAGGTCGTCAACGAGCTCGATCCCGGCTACTGGGAGGAGCGGGGCTACGACGTGGACGCCTGGATCGGGAGGTCGAACGGCCGCGATGACGAGCCGGTCTAGGCCTGCGCACCATCACGCCACGAAGGAACAGCTGCTCGACCGGTTCACGCCCGCCGAGCGAGCCATGCACTGGGCCACCGCGGCGGCCGTGCTGACGTGCGCGTTGACGGGGCTCGTCCTGTACGTCGGGCCGCTCAGCAGTATGGTGGGTCGGCGCAACCTGGTGAAGGACATCCACGTGATCGCCGGACTCAGCATGCCGGTGCCGTTGATCCTGGCCTATCTGGGCGGCTGGCGCACCGCGGTGCGGGCCGACATCGGCCGGCTGTCGCGCTGGACGCGGGCGGACCGGCGCTGGCTGTGGACCCGAGGTCTCGAAGGACGCGAACGGGTCGGCAAGTTCAACGCCGGGCAGAAGGCCAACGCCGCGTTCATCGCCGGGATGATCCCGGTCATGCTCGCCTCGGGCTCGATCATGCGCTGGTTCGAGCCCTTCCCGCTGGAGTGGCGCACCGGCGCCACGTTCGTTCACGACTGGACCGCCATCGCCACCTGGCTGATCGTCGCCGGCCACATCGGCTTCGCCCTGGCCGACGCCGGCGCGCTCCGCGGCATCTTCACCGGCCAGGTGACGCGTCGCTGGGCCGAGGACCGCCACCCCCTGTGGGCGAGCGAGGCTGCGGGCGACGGAGACCCGTCGGCTGACGGCAGCGGCCGTCGGCGCGTGCCACGGTCGTCGCGCTCGGCCGGTGGCACCGAGTACGGCGGGCGTGCCGGGTGGGAGACCGATCGCGGGGAGGAACACCGCGAGCATCGGCAGTGGCCGGGCTGAGGGGTCCCGGCGTCGCCTGACGGGCCACCATCCCCATACGATGACGGCCGCTCGATTCAGGAGGAATCACGTGGACGTCCGCATCGGGGTGAGAAGCTCGCCGAAGGAGCTCGAGGTGATCCTGGCCGACGACACCGACTCGGACGCGGTGCGCGAGCACATCGACGCCGCGTTCAAGGACGGCGGCACCCTGTGGCTCACGGACCGTCGGGGTCGCCAGTTCGGTGTGCCCGTCGACAAGGTCGCCTACGTCGAGATCGGCAGCCCCGAGGTGGCCCGCCGGATCGGGTTCGGCGGCTAGCGCCGTGACCCCGGTGGGTTAGGTGGCGCCACCGGCTCCGCCCGCCGACCTGCTCGAGCGCCGCCTGCTGTTCGTGACCGGCAAGGGTGGCGTCGGCAAGACGTCGATCGCCGCTGCCCTCGGGTCGCTGGCGGCCTCGCGGGGACAGCGCACGCTGCTGTGCGAGGTCGACGCGAAGGGCAACCTGGCCGGCGCCTTCGAGACCGCCCCGACGCAGTTCCGGGAACGCGAGATCGCGCCCGGCCTCTGGGCGATGACGATGGACACCGAGGCCTCGCTCAAGGAGTACTTGGGGCTCCAGCTCAAGCTTCCCCTGCTCGCCCGGCTGGGGCCGCTGGCCCGCACGTTCGACTTCGTGGCCAACGCCGCGCCGGGGGTCAAGGAGATCCTGACCGTCGGCAAGCTGTGCTACGAGGTGCGGGAGCACCACTACGACCTGGTGGTTGTGGACGCGCCGGCCTCGGGCCACATCGTGGGCCAGCTGGCCGCCCCCGAGGCCATCAACGACCTGGTCAAGGTGGGCCTCGTGCGTGACCAGACCGGGTGGATGCTCGACATCCTCGGCAACGCAGCCACGACGGGAGTGGTCGTGGTGGCCACCGCAGAGGAGATGCCGGTGAACGAGACGCTGGAGCTGGCGGGCCGGCTGCGGGAGGAGACCGTGGTCGACCTGGCGGGGGTCGTCGTCAACCGGGTGCTGCCCGAGCTGTTCACGCGGGGCGAGGAGAAGATCTTCAGGGAGCTGCGCCGTCCCGACCGCGCGGAGGCACTGGTGGCCGCCGTGGGTGTCGCCGACCCGCGGGGTCACCCTGAGCGGGGATCGGTGGAGCCGCTGCTCGACGGCGCCGACCTGGCGGTCAAGCTCCGGAGGACCAGGGCCGAGCACCTCGGCAGGCTGCGCCATGGCCTGCCGCCCGGCACGCAGCTCCTGTACGTGCCCGAGCTGTTCCAGCGCAGCCACGGCGTGCGGGCCACCCGCCAGATCGCCGAGGCCCTCGGCGCGGAGCTGGGGTACTGATGGCGGCCCGTCGCTCGGCGCCGGCCCGGGCGGCCAAGGGAACGTCGTTGGAGCCATTGCTCGCCGCCAAGGAGATCGTCATCTGCTGCGGGTCGGGCGGCGTCGGCAAGACCACGACGGCGGCGGCCGCCGCAGCCATGGCGGCCGCCCACCTCGGCGGCAAGGTGCTGGTGATCACCGTGGATCCGGCCCGGCGGCTGGCCAACGCCCTCGGGCTGGAGCGGTTCGGCAACGTGGAGACGCAGATCCCACCCGAGGGGTTCGCCGCCGCCGGCGTCCCCGAGCCCCGGGGGGAGCTGTGGGCGGCCACGCTCGACACCAAGCGGTCGTGGGACGAGCTGGTGCGGGCCCACGCCCCCGACGGCGCCACCCGCGACGCCATCCTCGCCAACCCGCTCTACGACAACATCACCAGCCGGTTCGTGCAGAGCCACGACTACATCGCCATGGAGCGGCTCTACGAGATCCACGCCTCGGGTCGCTACGACCTGATCCTCGTCGACACGCCTCCGACCCGGAACGCCATCGACTTCCTGGAAGCGCCGGAGCGCATGGCCGACTTCTTCTCCAGCCGGCTGCTGCGCTGGCTCACGGTGCCCGCGCGGAGCCGGGTGTTCACGATGGCGTCGAAGCCCTTCTACACGGTGGCCGACCGCATCCTCGGTTCGCAGTTCCTGCAGGACATCGCCCAGTTCTTCCTGTTGTTCCAGACCATGTACGACGGCTTCGTCGAGCGTGCCAGGGCGGTGACACGCACCCTGTCCGACAAGCGCACCACGTTCGTGGTGGTGTCGACGCTCGAGCCGTCTCCGGTCAGGGAGACCGAGTTCTTCGTCGACGCGTTGTCGGACCGCAAGCTGCATCTCGGCGCAGTGGTGCTCAACAAGGTGCTGCCCGACTGGTTCGGCGACCGGGACGCCACGGCCGTCGCACAGCGCGTGTCCGCCGATTCGGCGGGACTGGCGAAGGCCGTGACCGAGGCCCCCGGCGGCGCCGGCATTGGTGTACCCGACCAGGTGGCGCGGGTCCTGGCCGAGGTGAGCGAGAGCTTCCTCAACTTCCAGGTCGTCGCCACCCGCGAGGCCGAGCAACGCGCCGAGCTGGCGGCGGTGTCCGACGTGGTGGCCACGGTCCCCTACGCCGACCACGACATCACCGACCTCGCAGGGTTGCTGGAGCTGGGCTCCTGGCTCTGTCGATAGCACGTGGACCCCCGCCCCCATCCGTGGAACCGTGCCTTCGAGTGGCACGACCACGCCGGCCCCTTCCGCGCGCTCGATGGCGGGCAGGTCCGCCAGTACGACCGTGACGGCTACGTCGTGGTTCCCGACCTGGTGCCGCCCGAGCTCCTGGCCGAGGTCACCGCCGCCGTCGACCCGTTCGACGCCAAGGCGGAGTCGTACCTTCGCTCGGTGGAGGGCGAGCGCCTCTCGATCGCGGAGGCCGGCGCCATCACCTTCAGCGTGCACCTGGCCGCCCGGTCGCCGGTGCTCCGGCGTCTCGTCACCGACGCGGCGTTGACGGGCATTGCCGCCGATCTGATCGGGCCGGACGTGCGCCTCTACTGGGATCAGGCCGTGTACAAGAAGCCCGAGAAACCCCGCCGCTTCCCCTGGCATCAGGACAACGGCTACGCGTACGTGGAGCCGCAGCAGTACCTGACGATCTGGCTGGCCCTCACCGACGCCAGCACCGAGAACGGCTGCCCCCAGGTCGTTCCGGGGCTCCACCGGCGGGGAACCCTCGAGCACCATTACGTCGAGCCGCTGGGGTGGGAGTGCCTCGACGATCCTCGCGACCGCGTCGCCGCCCCCGTGGCCGCCGGCGGCGCCGTGGTCTTCTCGTCGTTGACACCGCACCTCACCGGTCCCAACCTCACCGCCGAGGTTCGCAAGGCCTACATCGTGCAGTACGCCCCCGACGGCGCCGAGCGCCTGGAGGGCGACCCGACTGCCGGACCGCCGGCCGCCCGCGTGCCCTGTGATGCACCGGACCGCCAGTTCCCGGTCGTGGTGGGAGGCCGGCTGGTCGATTAGGCGGGGCCACGGGGTGGCACCGGTTGGCGCGGTCCGCTGCCAGAATCATCGGCAGATGGCCACCCTCGCCGAGCTCGCCCGGTTCTTCACCCGCCTCGAGGCGGACGCGGTGGCGCACCTCCAACGCCTGGTGGCGAGCTGGGGCATGCTCGCCGACTTCTGCTTTGCCGACCTCCTGCTGTTCGGCGTGGTCGGCGAGGCGCGCGAGGGCGGCGCCAACCGGTTCGTCGTGCTCGGCCAGGTCCGCCCGACCACGTCCCAGACGGTCTACCGGGCCGACTGGGTGGGCACAGTCCTCGAGGAGGAGGACAGGCCGCTGGTGGCGCGCGCGTACCGCCTGGGCGAGATCATCGAGGGCGAGATGGTGATCTCGCCGCTCAAGGAACGGGTGCGGGTGCTGTGCATCCCCATCCGCCACCGGGGGCGGGTCGTGGGCGTGCTCACCCGCGAGTCGGCGCCCTCCTTCGGACGCCAGCCCGGTGAGCTGGAGCGGACATACGTCGACGTGTTCAACCGCTTCGCCCGCATGATCGCCAGCGGCGACTTCCCCTTCGACGGTGACGACGTCGAGAGCGAGGAGGCGCCCCGGGTCGGCGACGGCGCGATCGTCCTCGACTCCTCCGGGCGGGTGGAGTACACGTCGCCCAACGCGGTGTCGACCCTGCACCGGCTCGGCGTCCACGCCAATGCCGAGGGCCTGCGGTTCTCGGAGCTGGGGCTCGAGGAGACGGTGATGCGCACCGCGTTCGACACCGGGACGCCGGCGACCGAGGAGCTGTCCCGCGGCGTCGACATCACCGTGTTGATCCGGGGCATCCCGTTGCTGGACCAGGGCGCGGTCACCGGTGCCGTGGTGTTGCTGCGGGACATCTCCGAGCTCCGACGGCGCGACCTGTTGCTGCTATCGAAGGACGCCACCATCCGGGAGATCCACCACCGGGTCAAGAACAACCTCCAGACCATCTCGTCGCTGCTGCGGCTGCAGGGCCGGCGGCTGGCGCGCGGTGAGGCCAAGACCGCCATCGAGGAGTCGGTACGGCGCATCCGCTCGATCGCGCTCGTGCACGAGATCCTGTCCCGGGAGGCGGGCGACGACGTGCCGTTCGTCGAGATCGTGAAGCCGGTCGTCGGGATGGTCGCCGACAGCATGATCTCGCCCGAGCACCCCATCCGCTTCGACGTCGAGGGCGACGGGGGCATCCTTCCGGCCGGAGTCGCCACCCCGTTGGCGGTGGTGCTCAACGAGCTGCTGCAGAACGCGGTGGACCACGCCTATCCGCCGGACCTCGATCTCACCGGTACGCCTGGCCAGGTGCGGGTGGAGATAGCACGGGACGGGCGCGTGCTGCGGCTCCGGGTGGCCGACGACGGCGTGGGCCTGCCCCCGGGGTTCCAGCTCGACCAGTCCACGGGTCTTGGCCTGTCTATCGTGCGCACCCTGGTGACGGGGGACCTGGCCGGCGAGATCTCGATCGCCCCCGGCAGGGGGAACGGTGACCGGCCCGGGACCGAGGTGGCGCTCAGCGTGGCCGTCGACGCGATGCGCGACGACGACCTCGATCACACGCGACGGTTGTCACTGTGATCGATCCGATGGCCGGTGACCCTCGGGTTCGGCCGCCCCAGCAACCCCAGCAGGACGTGCGTACTACGAAAGATCAGGAAGCGGCGCGGCGCTGGCGGGCCACCCACTGGCGGCGCAGCGCACGGCGCTCCTCTTCGGAGGTACCCCCCCAGATACCGCTGTCCTGGTTGGTGGCCAGCGCATACTCGAGGCACTCCCGCTGGACCTCGCACTGCCGGCACACGGACTTGGCGGTCTCGATCTGCTCGATCGCCGGACCGGTGGTGCCGACCGGGAAGAACAGGTCGGGGTCGGTGTCACGGCAGGCGCTGTACTCGCGCCAGTCGTCATTTTCGATGGACAGGTTGATGCTGCGGCTCTGCGTCAGGGCCACGGGACCTCCACGGCGGATTCGGGTCACCGAGATTGTGATGAGTTTCACATGCCACCGCGATGCTGCACAGAGTGCGTGTGGCTGCGACGGCGCAACGATACTGGGAGTTGTCTTGCCCGGCAAGGATTTTTTCCCACCGCGAAAGAAGGGTGCCTGCCGCTGGAAACACGGTCGCACCGAGTGGTCAGTGGTTCCCCAGCGGGAGGCACCGGTGTCGTGACGCTGGTGATCGGACACAAGGGGGCCGCCGGTTTGGCGCCGGAGAACTCCTTGACCGCGTTCAGGGTGGCGCGGGAGGTCGGCGCCGACGGCGTCGAGCTCGATGTGCGCCGGACGCGGACCCGCCACGCCCTGGCCGTCCACCACGACCCGACACTGGACGACGGCCGGACGCTGCTCGACGTGGCCGTCGACGAGCTGCCCGATGGGATCGCCACGCTGCCGCCGGTCCTCGACGCCTGCGCCGGGCTGGCGCTCGTCAACATCGAGATCAAGAACTGGCCCCTCGACAGCGACTTCGACGAGTCACTGGAAATCGCCGACCGCGTCGTCGAGGCGCTGGCGGCCCGCCCGGCTGCCGAGCGCTAGCGCTACGTCGTGTCCTGCTTCCACTTGCCCACGGTCGATCGCGTGCGTGAGCTGGCCCCGGACCTCGTCACTGCCTGGCTGGTCGGCGTCGTCGGGCCCGACGACGGCGCCCAGGTCGTCGCCGAGGCCGTCGACCACGGTCATCGGGCGCTCCATCCCCACCACGCCCTCGTGACCCCGGCGCTGGTGGAGCGGGCCCACGACGAGGAGCTCGCGCTCAACGCCTGGACGTGCAACGCGCCCGATCGCATCCGCTGGCTCGCCGCCGAGGCGGGCGTCGACGGCATCGTCACCGACGTCCCCGACGTGGCCCTGGCGGCGCTCGGCCGGCGCTGACGCCAAGGGCTACGGCAGGACCAGGTCCAGCACCTCCGGCTCGTGGCGGAAGTCGAGCTGCTCCGTGTCGCCCAGGTGATCGCCGTCGACCTGATAGGGGACCGGCCCGTAGGCCCGCACGCCCAGCGCCGCCAGGTCGGTGCGGTAGTCGACCCAGCGGCTGCGCCGCAGGACGGAGCCACTGCCCAGCGCCGAGGCGATGATGCGCATCGTCCGGGCGAAGGCCATGGTGCGCAGCGTGACCGATGCCAGACCCCGGTCGAGCGTGGCCTCGGGCGCCAGGTTCAGCGGCCGGTTACCCAGGTACGTGTAGGGGTTGGTGTTCAGGACGATGGTCAGGTAGGCGTCGTCGATCACCGAGCCGTCGGCGTGGTGCACCGCGAAGCGGGGCCGGCTGCGGTCGTAGTGGCGGATCCACGTGTCGAAGCCGGCGAACACGAACAGCGGATGCCCGGCGTACCGCTTGAGCGCGGCCCTGCGCTCGACCTGCTCCACCACCGCGGCGTCGAAGCCCACGCCGGTGTGGAACAGGAAGTAGCGGCCGTTGACCGAACCCAGGCCCACCCGACGGATCGAGCGCCGCGCCAACGCGTCGAGCAACACGCCCGTCGCCTCGATCGGGTCGTTGGGCAGGCCGATGGTGCGGGCGAACACGTTGGTCGATCCGCCCGGCAGGGGCGCCAGCGCGCAGGCGGTGCGGGCCAGCCCGTTGGCCGCCTCGTTGAGCGTGCCGTCCCCGCCCAGCACCACCACGACGTCGATCCCGTTGGCGGCGGCGCCCTGCGCCAGACGGGTGGCGTGGCCACGGCGGCTGGTCTCGGCCAGAGTGACGTCGTGGTCGGCCGCGAGGGCCTTCTGTATGACCACGCGGCTGCGCGGCGTCACCGCCGACGCCGATTCGTTGACCAGTAGGAGCAGCTTCACAGCGGCGGGGAAACTACCCGCAAGAGGGCCAGGGGCGATTTGGTCGCCCCGCGAAACGGCGGGCAGCATGGCTGGCCATGAACGTGGTCGTGTGCGTGAAGCAGATCCCGGACCCCGCCGAGCCCGGGAAGCTCGAGGCCGACAATACGCTCGACCGCAGCGGCAAGCTGATCCTCGACGAGTCCGACAGCTACGGCGTCGAGATGGGACTCCAGCTGGCCGATGCGTCGGGTGGTGGCGAGGTCACGCTGGTCTCGATGGCTCCCAACAACGAGACCTCGGGGTTGCGGACCGCGCTGGCCATGGGCGCCGCCAAGGCCATCCTCGTCTCCGACGAGGCGCTGTCCGGCGCCGGCGTCCTCGACACCGCCAAGGTCCTGGCCAAGGCGATCGAGCGGGCCGACGCCGACCTGGTCCTGACCGCCACCGAGTCGACCGACGGCTACACCGGCACCACCCCGGTGCAGGTGGCCGAGCTGCTGGGGCTGCCGTCGGTGACCTTCGCCAAGCACATCGAGGTCGACG
>JBKPHE010000071.1:0-9324 GCA_046744485.1 Actinomycetota bacterium
CCGGTGGCGGTGATGAACAAGTCCGCGGTCGCGACGACGTCATCCAGTCGCACGACGGGCAGACCGTCCATCGCCGCCTGCAGCGCGCAGATCGGGTCGATCTCGGTGACGACGACCCGCGCGCCCATGCCGCGCAGCGCCTCGGCGGCGCCCTTGCCGACATCACCGTAACCGCAGACGACGGCGAGCTTGCCGGCCAGCATCACGTCGGTGGCGCGGTTGATGCCGTCGATGAGGCTGTGGCGGACGCCGTAGAGGTTGTCGAACTTGGACTTGGTGACCGAGTCGTTGTCGTTGATGGCCGGGAACAGCAGCTGGCCGGCCTGGTGCATCTGGTACAGCCGGTGGACGCCAGTGGTGGTCTCCTCGGTGACGCCCTTGATGCCGCCGGCGATGCCGCTCCACCGCCCGGGATCGGTGGCCAGCGAGCGCTTCAGCAGGTCGACGATGACGTGCCACTCGTCGGGGTCGTCGTCGTTGGCGTCGGGGACGGCCCCGGCCTTCTCGTACTCGACGCCCTTGTGCACCAGCAGGGTGGCGTCCCCGCCGTCGTCGAGGATCATGTTGGGTCCCGTCGTCGCCTCCGGCCCCGTTGCCGGCCAGCGCAGGGCCTGCTCGGTGCACCACCAGTACTCCTCGAGGCTCTCGCCCTTCCAGGCGTAGACCGGCACGCCCCGGGGTGCCTCGGGTGTGCCGTCGGGGCCGACAACCGCGGCCGCGGCGGCGTGGTCCTGCGTGGAGAAGATGTTGCACGACACCCAGCGCACGTCGGCGCCCAGCGTGGTCAGCGTCTCGATCAGCACCGCCGTCTGGATGGTCATGTGCAGCGAGCCCATGATGCGGGCGCCCGCCAGGGGTTGGCTGTCGGCGAACTCGGCCCGCAGGGACATGAGGCCGGGCATCTCGACCTCGGCCAGCTCGATCTCCTTGCGGCCCCAACCCGCGAGGGACAGGTCGGCGACCTTGAAGTCGCCCTCGGAAAGGGTGGACATGGGTTCTCTCCCTGATGACGTCGTGTCGGTACCGGCGGACCGCCGGCAGTGCGTCACCGGGCTGGGTGCAGCAGCACCACCCATCTCAGCCCGAGGTCCCGTCGAGGCTAGCGCCGTTTCTCCGGGCCCGGGCGAGACCGGCCTGAAACAGCCGAAGCCGGCGAAATTCGCTCGGGGGGCGGTGCGGCCGGGACATAGCGTCGGATCCCCATGCCGCAGTCCTCCCGAGGTGCGGCGCGCCTGCTCGCCGCCACGTTGCGTTCCGAGGCGAAGCCCCTGGCGGGCGTGCTCGCCGTCCTCGGCGCGTCCATGGCCCTGCGGCTCAGCCTGCCGCTGCTGCTCGGGCGCTTCGCCGACGACGCGCTGGCTGGGCGGTCGGCCGACACGCTGACCCGGCTGGCGGTGGCGTACGTGGGGCTGGCGCTGGTCAGCGAGGCCCTCGGCCTCGGGGTGGTATGGGGATCGGTGCGGCTGTCCTGGCGGGCCGGCAACCGGCTCCGGGAGCGCCTGGCGGCCCACGCGCTGCGGCTGGAACAGGCCTGGCACGGGCGTCACAGCCCCGGACAGCTCATCGCGCGCATCGACGGTGATGTCGAGGCAATGGTCGTGTTCTTCTCCGGCATCGCGATCGAGATCGCCGGCAACGTGGCGCTGATCGCCGGCATGCTCATCGTCGCCACCGCCATCGACCCGTGGTCGGGCCTGATCCTGGCGGTGACCGCGTGCGCCGGGGCCGCCGTCATGATCCGGTTGCGGGTGGCGGCCGTGAGCGCCCGCGAGGCCGAGGCCCAGGTCAACGCCGAGCTCTACGGCGATCTCGAGGAGCGGCTCGGCGGCCTCGAGGACCTGCGGGCCAACGGGGCGGGCGCGTACGCCGTGCACCGGCTGCACCACCACAGCGCCCGATCGTGGCGGGCGGCCCGGCGCGCCTCGCTGCACGGCGACAGCGCCCATGCCGCCGCGGCCATGGTGTTCGCCGCGGGTACCGCCGCCACGCTGCTGGCCGGCATCCTGCTGCAGCAGCGCGGTGCGATCACCGTCGGCGCAGTCCTCAGCCTCTACCGCTACGCCGACATGCTGCGCCAGCCGCTGCAGCGCATCGCCGAGCAGCTCAAGGAGTTCCAGAAGGCGATGGCAGGTGCCCGGCGGGCGGCGAGTCTCCTGGCCACCGAACCCCGCATCACCGACGGCCCGCTCGACGGCAGCGCCCTCCCGGCCCGCGGGCGAGGGCGGGGCCGCGGGCTGTCGGTCGACTTCGAGGACGTGACGTTCGCTTACGACGGCGGAAGTGCCCCGGCCCTCGAGGCGATCGACCTGCACCTGGCGGCGGGCCGGCACCTCGGCGTCATCGGCCGGACGGGCAGCGGCAAGACCACGCTGGCCCGGCTGCTGCTCCGCCTGTGGGACGTCGACACCGGCGCCGTGCGGGTCGGGGGTGTCGACGTGCGCGACCTTCGGGTGGCGGCGCTGCGGCAGCGGATCGGCATCGTCACGCAGGACGTCGACCTGTTCCGGGCGTCGCTGCGCGACAACGTCACGCTGTTCGGTACGCACGCGGCCGGCGATGCCGACCTGCGGGGCCTGCTGGGGCGTGTCGGGCTCGGCGACTGGGTGGCGTCGCTGCCCGACGGGCTCGACACGATCCTCGCGGGCGGCCAGGGGCTCTCGGCGGGCGAGGGCCAGCTGGTGGCTTTCGCCCGGGCATTCCTGGCGGACCCCGGCATCGTGGTGTTGGACGAGGCTTCGAGTCGGCTGGACCCGCTGACCGAGGCGCGCATCGGCGCCGCCACCCGCCGTCTGCTCGACGGGCGGACCGCGGTGGTCATCGCCCACCGGCTGGAGACGCTGGCGGAGGTCGACGAGATCGCGGTGCTCGAGAACGGACGGCTGGTCGAGCACGGTCACCGCCATCGGCTCGCTGCCGACGCCGACGGCCGCTACGCCCGCCTGCTGCGGACGGCCGAGCACGGCCTGTTCCGCTCCGACGCGATGTCTCCCGCTCTTGCCGCCTCCGGCGGCGGGCCGCTCGGGCCCAGGCAGGCGGAAGAGGCGACGGCATGAGGATGCGCCTCGGGAACGTCGCCTCGACTACCCGGGTGGCGTGGCGGCTCGCCCGCCACGAGCCCGTGGCCTACGGGCTCACCTGGCTCGGGTGGGTCACCTTCTTCACGACGCCCCTGCTGACCGGCCTGCTGGTCAAGGTCGTGCTCGATCGCGTGGCCGACGCTCCCGACGGTGGCGTCTCCACGCCGTGGGGCCTCCTGGCGCTGTTGGTCGGAATCGAGGTGGCCCGCTGGACGTGGCTGATCCTCATCGCCGTTCAGTGGCACGGCTGCTGGGTCGGCTGGCAGACGGTGCCGCGGGTGAACCTGCTGCGGTCGTTGGTGGCGGCGCCGGGCCCGGCCGCCGGCCGGCTTCCGGGCTCGCCGGGCGAGGCGGTGAGCCGGTTCCGTGACGACGTCCAGGACCTGGCGATGGTGCTGGACGTGTGGCTCGACCTGTCGGGGGCGGTGGTGTCGTCGACCATTGCCGTGGCGGTCCTGATCGCGATCGACCCGCGCGCCACCCTGGCGATCGTCGTGCCCATCGTGCTCGCGGCCATCGCCACCACGTGGCTCGGCCCCCGGCTCCGGCGCTGGCGCCGGGCCGCTCGCGAGGCCACGGCGCGGGTGACCGGGTTCATCGGCGACACCTTCGGCGGTGTGCTGGCGGTGCAGGCCGGCAGTGCCGGGGCCGCGGTCGAGGAGCGGTTCGCGCGCCTCAACGCCGAGCGGGCCCAGGTGTCGCGGCGCGATCAGGTCGGCTCGGAGCTCGTGCGCTCTCTTGGCTACGGGACCGGCGAGGTGGCGGTCGGCGTCGTGCTCGTCGCCGTGGCGGGTGCGTTCCGGGGCGTCGACCTCAGCATCGGCGACCTCGGGCTGTTCGCCGCCTACGCCACGGTGATCGCCGAGCTGCCCAAATGGGTCGGCCGGTACCTCGTCTACCAGCGCCAGGCGGACGTGTCGGTGGACCGGCTGGCCGAGCTGCTGCGGGCGCCCGACCGACGCGCCGTGGTGGCCCCGACCCGCACACACCTTCGCCACGGGCCTCCGCCGCTCGCCACTGCCGACGGGGGCGACGCCGGGGCGGGCGACCTGGCCCCGTTCGAGGAGCTGGCGGTCGAGGACCTCACGGTCCGCCACCCGGTGTCGGGACGGGGCGTCCGCGGCGTGGATCTCGTGGTCCGCCGCGGCGAGCTGGTGGTCGTCACCGGTCCCGTGGGATCGGGCAAGTCAACGCTGCTCCGGGCGCTGCTCGGCCTGATACGCGCCGACTCCGGAACCATCCGCTGGAACGGCGTGGCCGTCGATGACCCGTCCACGATGCTGGTGCCGCCGCGTGCCGCCTACCTGCCCCAGGTTCCCCGCCTGTTCAGCGAGTCTCTCGGCGACACGATCCTGCTCGGTGCCTCCTGCGAGGGTCTCGAGCATGCGCTGTGGCTGACCTGCCTGGACGAGGACCTGTCCCGCATGCCCGACGGCACGGGCACCGTGATCGGGCCCCGGGGACTGCGCCTGTCGGGCGGGCAGATCCAGCGCGCCGGCGCAGCCCGGGCCATGGTCCGCTCACCGCAGCTACTGGTCGTGGACGACCTCTCGAGCGCGCTCGACGTCGTGACCGAGGCACGCCTCTGGGAGCGCGCCGGCGATGGCGGCTTCGCCACCGCGCTGCTGGTCAGCCACCGCACGCAGGTCCTGGAGCGCGCCGACAAAGTCCTCGTGCTCGACTCGGGCCGGGTGGTCGAAGCCGTCTAGCGGCCGCGGCCCTACTGCTGGAAGTCGCGGAGCGTGATCGTGACGATGTTCTCGGACGTCGCCCAGTTCGGGACGTTCACGACCTCTTCGTCGCCGTCGCCCGCACGCGCCACCATCTCGATCCGGACGGTGTCGTCGGGCGGGATCGCCGCCGGCACCACCAGGTCGACCGCCGAGATGAACGGCAGCGAGAACCAGGGCTGCACCGGGGCGCTGAGGTCGGTCACGCCGTCGAGGTTGTTGTCGAAGACGAACATCGCGTTGACCCGCTTGGCCCGGGGTGCGGTGGCCGGGTTGAGGACGTTCACCCCGTTGACCTCGAGCGTGTCGTTGTTGGCGCCCTGGTCCCCCCACATCTCCTTGTAGCGGATGACGCCGAAGCCCGCAGACGTGTCGCTGGGCTCCCTCAGCAGGTCGAGGCCCTCGCCGGGCCGGGACGTCAGCAGGCGGACCAGGTGGTCGCTGCGGAGGAAGGGCTGGAAGTAGAGGTGGTGGACTGAGCCGTCGGTGCGCGTCAGCGCGAACTCGTAGGGCCTACCGGCATGCGCCTTGAAGGGGCCCCAGGCGCCGTCCGGGCCGATCGCGAAGGTGGCGTCGGGGCGCGGGTGCTCGCGCCTTCCGGTGCGGCCGTCGATCTCGAAGATCCGCAGGGTGAAGCCGTCGGCTCCCTGGTTCTGCGGGAACACGTTGGCCTCGCCCGACAGCCGGATCCGTCCCCGCTCCGGGACGACGTCGGTGGTCTCGGGCGCCCGGCCGGTGAAGAACGTGTAGATCTGCGCGAACGTCTCGGCGGACGTCGCCACCTGCACGTGCGACTGGTCGGGCGCGTAGTAGTTCTGCGCGCCGACGATCTGGCGGGTCTGGTCGCCCTCCCCCCACACCGCCAGCGTGTCCACGCCACCGGGTGGCGCCTCCGCGGTGCGGCCGTCGATGTTGACGTAGTGCACGACCCGGGCGGCCCGCTCGGGTGAGCTGTTGAGGTAGCCCTGCGACACGGTGGTGCCGAGAGAGTGGCCCAGCAGGTCGACCCCGTCGGCGCCCGTCTCGTCCAGCAGCTCGGTGATGAGTTGGTCCAGCCCGGCCCACACCTGATCCATGGTGTTGGTGCCGAACGTGGAGTCGTACTCGTGCACGGCGATCCTGTCGGCCGGGTAGCCGTTGCTGGTCAGCCGCAACGCCTGGGTGTCAAACTGGGCCCCGGACCCAGACCCGCCGTGGACGAAGATGACCGGCCGGGGTGGCGCGTGCTGCGGTCCACCGGCGCCGGCGGGCCCGGAGCCCGCGAGGCTCGAAACCAGTACCGCGATGACGACACCCACCGCGCCCAGCAGCTTGCGGCTCATCGATCTTCCCCCTCGGACGATGAGTACACCGGTGTACTGTTTCAGGTTAGCCCGCCGGCGCCACCTCGACCGGGATTCCGTTGAGGACGGCGTTGCCGGACACCGGGTCGACCAGCTCCTCGTCCGCCAGCAGGTTGCTGTTGACACCCGCGTAGCGCCGGGCAACCGACAGCTCCACGCCGGGCATGTCGTGCCCCCAGCCGTGGGGGATGCTGACCACGCCCGGCCGGATGGCGTCGGTCACCTCGGCCGGGATCGTGACCGTGCCGGCCCGGGACCGCACCGACGCCGGCTCGCCGTCGACCAGGCCGAGGCGGGACGCGTCGTCGGGATGGACGTGGAGCGTGCAGCGGGGGCGGCCCTTCACCAGCACCTCCACGTTGTGCATCCAGGAGTTGTTGGACCGCAGGTCGCGCCGGCCGATGAGCCGCATGCCACTGGCCGGCCGGGCCACGGCCGACCGCAGGCGCTCGACGTCCGCCACCAGCGGTTCGGGCGCGAGCTCCACCATGCCCGAGGGCGTGCGCAACACGTCGGGGAGCCGCGGCTCGAGCGGACCGAGGTCGACACCGTGCGGATGGTCCAAGAGCACGTCCAGGGTGAGCCCACCGGGGTTGGCGCCGAAGCCGTCGCCGTACGGGCCCGTGCGCAGCATGAAGTCGATGATTCGCGGTGGACCCGTCCGCTCGCCCAGCAGGGCGATGACCTCATCGACCTCGCGCCCTGCCACGGGACTGGTCTCGTCGGCGACGGCGCCCTCCACCAGGGTGCGCAGCACCAGATCGTCCACGAGGGCCGGATCGGCGTCGGCCCCGAAGCCCTGCAGCAGCAACGCGAGCCGGGCCAGCACATGCCACTCGTCGGGCTGGCCCTCGTCCAGCGGGAGCACCGCCGGGCTGTAGTTGGCCACGTTTCGCACCGCCAGCTGCAGCAGTGCCAGGTCGTAGTGGGGCCTCTGCAGCGCCGAGGGCACCGGCAGGATCACGTCGGCGTGGCGGGTGGTCTCGTTGACGTAGGGGTCGACGGCCACCATGAACTCGAGCCCGGCCAGGGCCGCGTCCAGCCGGCCGGCATTGGGGGTGGAGAGCACCGGGTTGCCGCCCACGGTCACCATGGCGCGTATCTGACCCTCGCCCGGTGTGTCGATCTCCTCGGCCAGGCAAGCGGCCGGCAGCTCGCCCATCGTCTCGCCCAGGCCGCGGACCCGGCTGAGGCGGCGGTGGAGCTTGAGCCCCCGGCCGTAGCGGGGCATGCCCCGGGTGTTGGCGGCGCCGGCCGCGGCGGTGGCGAACATGGCACCGCCGGGGCGGTCGAGGTTGCCCGTCAGCACGTTGAGGACGTCGACCAACCACGACGTCAGCGTGCCGAACTCGGCCGTGGTCGTGCCGATGCGCCCATAGACGCACGCCGACGGCGCGGCCGCCAGGTCGTGCGCCAGCGCCCGGATCTCCTCGGCGGCCAGGCCCGTCGCCGGCGCCACCGCCTCCGGCGTGAACGGCTCCGACAGCCGCACGACCTCGTCGAGCCCGGTGACATAGGGCTCGAGCCGGTCGAGCCCGATCAGGCCGTCGGCGGCCAGCACGTTGACCAGCGCCATGAGCAGGAAGGGATCGGCACCGGGCCGGATGGCGAGGTGCTGACTCGCCACCTCGGCCGTCTGGGTCCGGCGGGGATCGACCACGACCAGGCGCCCACCCCGATCGAGCAGCGCCTCGATGCGGCCCGGCCAGTCAGGGGCGGTCGCCAGGCTGCCGTTGGAGGCGTAGGGGTTGGCGCCCAGCATCAGCAGGAAATCTGTGCGGTCGACGTCGGGCACCGGCACAGTGAGCGCCACGCCGAACATGAGGCCTGCCGAGACCTCCTTGGGTCGCTGGTCGACCGTGCTGGCGGAGAACACGTTGGTGCTGCCGAGGGCGCGGATGAGCGGTCGCAGAAAGATCAGCGCGGACAGCGAGTGCGCGTTGGGGTTGCCGAGGTAGACGCCGGCGGCATCGCGGCCGTGCTGCTCGACGATCGGCAGCAGGCGACGCTCGACCTCGGCGAACGCCTCGTCCCAGCTGACCGGCTCGAACCGGCCGTCACGCTTGACCAGCGGCTGGCGTAGCCAGTCCGGATCCTCGTGGAGCTGCCGCAGCGTCGAGCCCTTGGGGCAGATGAAGCCGTGGCTGAACACGTCGTCGCGATCACCGCGGATGCGGCCCACGCGCTCGGATCCATTGCTGCGGTGGAGGGCGATCTCGAGGCCGCAACCCGCCTCGCACAGTGGACAGGTCCGGTACGCGATGCGGGTCTCGCTGTTCATCCCCCCAAACTAACTTCCTGGTTGCGTGTACCAGCCGTCGATGATCGCTCGACCCCGCCTCGAGCGCCGACTCGACGGCGCGCTCGGGCGTCGCCTCACGTGTGTGGTCGCGGGACCGGGCTTCGGCAAGACGACGCTGCTCACCCGCTGGGCGGCCGGCACCGCGTCGGCATGGCACGGCCTCGGTCCGGGCGATCGGACCCTCGGGGGACTGGTCCGGCGCGTCACTGACGTGCTCAGGGCCCGGGTGCCGGGCATGCCGCCCGAGCTGTTGGCGGCGGTGCGGGCGGCACGGGGGCCCGACACCGGCACCGACGAGGCCGGCCGCGCCCATGCCTACGCCGCCAGGATCTGCGAAGCGCTCGCCACGGCGCAGCCGCGGGACCTGGTGCTGGTGCTCGACGATCTGGAGGCGATCGATGGCGCCGCCGAGTCGGTGGCGTTCGTGGCCGGTCTCTGCCGGCAGGCGCCGGCGACGCTGCACGTGGTCCTCGCGTCCCGTAGCGATCCACCGTTCCCGCTCGCCCGGCTTCGCGGTCAGGGCCAGGTGCTCGACGTGGTCGCCGCAGACCTGGCCTTCACCGCCGCCGAGACCGGCGAGCTCGTGGCCGCCACCGTGGGCCCCGGCACCGGGCATGCCGCCGACAGCGGGGCCGACAGCGAGCTCGCGGCCGAGGTGCACCGGGTCACGTCGGGATGGCCGGCAGCCGTGCGGCTGGCCAGCGAGGCGCTGGCCCACGAGGCGCCGGACGGACGCCTCGCCACCCTCGAGCGCCTGCGCCGCCCGGGCGGCACGCTCTACGCGTACCTGGCCGACGAGGTCCTCGCCACCGAGGCGGCCGAGGTGCGCGAGCTGCTCGGGCGGCTGGCCGCGCTCGACCGCTTCACCCCGG
>JBKPHE010000018.1:0-4191 GCA_046744485.1 Actinomycetota bacterium
AGTGGCTGGGCGCCGAGCAGTACGCCTACATCCCGTTCGAGGCGCCCGAGGAGGTGCGGGCCCCGCTCGCGGAGCTGGCGACCGAGCTGGACATGGAACAGATCCGCACCCAACTGGTGGTCATTCTCGACGCCGACAGCCGGGTGTCGGAGGGCGAGAACGCCAGCCTCTGGCTCGACCCCAGCCGCATGCACCTGTTCGACCCCGCCTCGGGTGAGAACCTGACCCACGGCCGCGGCACCGAGGCCCGCACCCTGGCATCGGCCTGACGGTGGTCAGCCGCCGCTGACCGCCTCGAGCTCGTCGTCCACCACGGGCGACGGATCGTCCGCACCGGCAAGCCAGCCGTCGGGCAGCGTCACCGGGATGGGCCCCGAGGTCTTGCCCCGGGGCTGGGCCGTCGTCCCGGGCAGGGGGCGCAGGTCGGGATCGAGCCGATCGAGCTCGGCCTCGAGGTCGGCGATGCTGTTGGTGGCGGTGAGCCGTCGGCGCGTCTCGCCGCCCACGGGATAGCCCTGGAGGTACCAGCCCACGTGCTTGCGCACGTCGCGCACCGCCACCGGCTCGGTGAGCCAGTCGGCCAGGAGCCGGGCGTGGTGCCGCAGCACGTCCCGCACCTCGCCGAGGCGGGGCGGCGGGGGTGCTTCCTGGCCGGCGAATGCGAGCACCAGGTCCCGGAACAGCCACGGGCGCCCCAGGCAGCCCCGGCCCACGACGACGCCGTCGCAGCCGGTGGCGTCGATCATGCCCAGGGCGTCGGCGGCCTCCCAGATGTCGCCGTTGCCCAGCACCGGGATGGACGCGACGGCGGCCTTGAGCGCGGCGATCGCCGTCCAGTCCGCCCGGCCCGAGTAGTGCTGCTCGGCCGTGCGGGCGTGAAGCGAGACGGCGGCCGCGCCCTCGTTCTCGGCGATGCGCCCGGCGTCGAGGTAGGTGCGCAAGCGGTCGTCGACACCGATCCGCAGCTTCACCGTGACGGGGGCCTCGCCGGCGCTGCGGACCGCGGCGCGCACGATGTCACGGAACAGGGCCCGGTGCACCGGCAACGCCGCCCCCCCGCCCTTCCTCGTCACCTTGGCGACCGGGCAGCCGAAGTTGAGGTCGATGTGATCGGCGCGTTGGTCGCCCACCAGGAACCGGACGGCGTCGGCGATGGCGCGAGGCTCGGTCCCGTACAACTGGATCGACCGCACCGGCTCGTCGTCGGTGAACCGGGCCATGTGCAGTGTCTTGTCGTTGCGCTCGGCGAGCCCACGGGCGGTGATCATCTCGCTCACGAACAGCCCGCCGGGCTCGAACGTCCGGCACAGTCGACGGAACGGCGCGTTGGTGATGCCCGCCATCGGCGCCAGCACCACGGGCGGCCACACGGGGAGGGGGCCGATCCGCAGCGGTGTCCCGACGCAGGCCCGGTCGATGGTGGTCATGGCGTGTGTGTCCACAGGTCGGTGATGGCTATGCCGAGGTCGGCCAGCAGCGTCCGCAGCAGCGGGAGGGACAGGCCGATCACCGTGCCGTGGTCGCCGTCGATGCCGGCCACGAAGGGCGCGCCGTAGCCGTCGATGGTGCACGCCCCCGCCACGGCCAGCGGCTCGCCGGTGGCGATGTAGGCCTCGATCTCGGCATCCGAGGGGCAGCCGAAGCGCACCAGGGTGTCGGCGACGCCGGACATGCGCCGGGCGGTGGCCAGGTCGACGACGGCGTGGCCGGTGGTGAGGACGCCCGATCGACCCCGCTGGTGGTGCCACCAGGCGCGGGCCTGGTCCGCCGACTCGGGCTTGCCCCGCAACTTCCCGTCGATCTCGAACAACGAGTCGCAGCCGACCACGAGCGGAGCCGGGTGCCCCGGCAGCGTGGCGCCGTGCAGGCGGCGGGCGACCGCTTCGGCCTTGCGTTCCGCCAGCGTGCGGGCGGCCTCGGCGGCCGTGAGCCCGGCAACCCCGTCCTCGGCCACGCCGCTTACCATGACCTCGGCTTCCAGCCCGGCCGCGCGCAGCAACGCCAGGCGCGCCGGCGAGGCCGAGGCCAGGACGAGGCGGCGGAGAGGCACCCAGCCAGCCTGACAGGTCATGCCGGCACGCGACCCATCCGGGCCCGTCGGTCCCGCACCGCCCGGTTCCGGCGGCGGCCAAAGACGGCGCCGGTAGCCTGCCGGGGCATGGAGACGCCGCCCCCCGATCCGCAGAAGCTCCTGGCCCACTGGATGGAATGGGAGCGTGGGGACACGCCGCCCGGGCGCGTCATGAGCAACCTCAAGACCGGCGGGATGCGCCAGCTGCTCGAGACGTTGGTGACCCAGACGGCGGGTTCGGGCGCAGAGTCCGGTACCTGACCGTGCCCGATCGCCCGACCGACGCCGCCGACGCCCAGTCGACCGAGTGGCCCGAGGTGGTCAACGTCTCGGCCCGCGCCGCGGCGGCGCGGGGGCTTCCGGGGTGGCCGCGCCCCGGCGACGAGCCGCCCGGTCCACCGGCGCCGGTTCCGCCGGGTCGGGGTGGACAGCAGCGGATACCCCGGCCGTTCAACGCACGCGCCGGAGGTCCGGCGCCGTGGGCCCATCTGCCGCCGGAGCGCCGGCACCCCACCGTTGGCGACGTCACCCGGGCGCTGGCGGCCCTGGGCCCGGCACGGCGGTCGGAACGGGAGATCGCCGACGCCACGGCCCGGCCCTCCGCAGTGCTCGCTCCCCTGTACGACGCGGACGGCCAGGCGATGGTGGTGCTCACCCGGCGGACGTGGGGCCTGCGGACCCACGAGGGCGAGGTGAGCTTTCCGGGGGGCCGCGTCGAGCCGGGTGAAACTCCGGTCGACGGCGCGCTGCGGGAGGCCAAGGAGGAGATCGACCTCGACCCGTCAACCGTCGAGCTCATCGGCGAGCTCGACCACCTGGCCACGGTGACGAGCTGGTCGTTCATCATACCCTACGTGGGCGCACTGCCCGGGCGGCCCGAGACCCACCCCAACCCGGCCGAGGTCGAGGCTGTGCTCCACGTGCCGTTGGCCGAGCTGCTCGATCCCGACAACTTCCGCCAGGAGATCTGGACGTTCCCGGGCGGGGACCCCCGGCCGATCTACTTCTTCGAGCTGGTGGGAGACACGGTCTGGGGGGCGACGGCCAACCTGCTCCGCCAGCTCCTCGGGGCCGTCACCGGCACCCTGGGCCGGGGCGACCTCGATCATCCCGACACCTGAGGTGTGTCGACTCGGCCGCAGGCCGAGGCCACTTCATCCTCTCCGGCGGAGGGCGGGTAGCGAGCGGGTGGCGCTGAGGACACGGGGCCGCTTGAGGCGCTAATTGCGCCGAAGGCGGTAGGCCCCGCACCGGAGGCGACAGGACCCGTGAGCGGAGGGGCGCGGACGGGCGTAGCGCCCTACCAGCTCCCGTAGTTGGGCGCTTCCTTGGTGATGGTGATGTCGTGAGGGTGCGACTCGCGCAGGCCGGCGCCGGTGATGCGGACGAACCGGGCGGTGCGCTGCAGCTCGGCGATGGTGGGAGCGCCGCAGTACCCCATGGCGGCCCGCAGGCCCCCGACGAGCTGGAACAGCACGTTGGCGACCGGTCCCTTGTAGGCCACCCGGCCCTCGATGCCCTCGGGCACGAGCCTGTCGGTGTCGATCACGTCACCCTGGAAGTAACGGTCCTTCGAGAACGACCGGGCCTTCATGGCGCCCATCGATCCCATGCCGCGGTACTCCTTGTACCGCTCGCCCTGGTGGAGCACGACCTCGCCCGGCGACTCGTCCACACCGGCCAGCAGCCCGCCCAGCATCACCGTGTCGGCGCCGGCGGCGATGGCCTTGGCGACATCGCCCGAGTACTGGATCCCCCCGTCGGCGATGACCGTCACCCCGTGCCGGACGGCCGCCACCGCACAGTCGTAGGTGGCCGTGACCTGGGGGACACCGACGCCCGCGATGACGCGGGTGGTGCAGATCGACCCTGGGCCCACTCCCGCCTTCACCCCGTCGGCCCCGGCGCCGACGAGCGCGTCCACCGCTTCGGCGGTGGCCACGTTGCCGGCGATCACGCCGACCGGGAAGGCACCCTTCACCTGCTTGACCACGTCGAGCACCGCCTGGCTGTGGCCGTGCGCGGTGTCGACCACGAGCACGTCGGCCCCGGCGTCGACCAGCCGCTCGGCCCGGTCGAGGGCGTCGGGACCGACACCCACGGCGGCACCCACCCGGAGC
>JBKPHE010000221.1:0-12496 GCA_046744485.1 Actinomycetota bacterium
CCGGTCGGTCCGGGTTGCGCCCTTCCTGGAGGGAACACCCTGCAACATCCATGGCTTCGCCACCGACCATGGGTTGGCGGTGTTCCGCCCTGTGGAGGCGATCACGCTGCGGTCGGCGGATCCGCCGACGCTGCACTACGGGGGCGCGGCCACCTTCTTCGATCCGCCCGAGGCCGACCGGGCGCGGATGCGGATCGTGGCCCGCCGGGTGGGCTCGCTGCTGCGGGACGAGGTCGGCTTCCTCGGCTGCTACACGATCGACGGGGTTCTGACCGAGGACGGCTTCATGCCGACCGAGGTGAATCCCCGGCTCGGGGCGGGCTTCACGCCACTGGTCGGGGGCGTGCCCGACTTGCCGTTCGTCGCACTCCATTCGGCCGTCGCCGCCGGATGGCCGTGCCCCGTGACGCCCGAGGAGCTGGAGGCGACCATCGTGGCGGCGGCCGACGCTCACCGGGCGGGGGGCGGGTGGGTGACCGGACGGACGCGGTGGCGCGACACCTGCGACCATCCGGTCGTCGTCACCGACGACGGCTGCGAGGCGGCAACCGACGCCGACGCGGCCAACGGCGTGGTCACCACCGGCCCCTCGAGCCAGGGCGGCTTCATCCGCTTCACCGCCACGCCGAGCGCCACCCCGGTGGGGCCGCCGCTGGCACCGCGGGCGTCGGCCGCCTACGCCAGGGCCGACCGGGAGCTGGGCGCGGGCATCGGCCTGCGACTGCATGCCGCGCCCGGCCGGTCGGCGGTTCGAGCGCCGGTTCCGACCAAGCGCGGGCACCCGCCCGAGCGCATGCAGACCGCCAGCGGGGCCGTGCTGCGCCGGGCGCGCCCGACCGATGCCGAGGCCTTCGGCGAGGCGGTGCGCGAGAGCCTCGACCACCTTCGCCGCTGGATGCCGTGGGCGGTCCCGGTCGCCGCCGAGACCGCGGTGCAGCGCGACCGGTTGGTGGTGGCGGATGCCAGCTGGGCCGACGGCAGCGACTACGAGTTCGCCATCCTCCCGGGCGACGAGCGCGGGATCATCGGGGGCTGCGGGCTCATGCGCCGGGTCGGTCCGGGGGCGATCGAGATCGGCTACTGGGTCCACGTCGACCACACCCGGAGCGGCCATGCCACAGCCGCCGCCCGGGCGCTCACCGATGCGGCCTGGGCGCTGCCGGATGTCGAGCGGGTGGAGATCCACTGCGACGAGGCCAACGTCGCCAGCGCCGCGGTGCCGGCCCGGCTCGGCTACCGGCTCGACCGCGTCGAGCGTGACGAGGCGCTCGCACCGCCCCACTCCGGTCGCACCATGATCTGGATCGCCGACCGTCCCGGTGACGTCAGGTGAGCTTCGGTCCCAGGTGGTCGAGCAGCGCGTCGATCGGCACCCGATCCTGCGCCATCGAGTCGCGGTCCCGCACGGTGACGGCCCGGTCGTCGAGCGTCTCGAAGTCGATGGTCACGCAGTAGGGCGTGCCCAGCTCGTCCTGTCGCCGATACCGGCGCCCGATGGCCTGGGTCTCGTCGTAGTCGCACATGTAGTGCGGCTGGAGCAGGCCGAGCACCTCGTTCGCCGGCTCCTGCAGCTCGCGCTTCTTGGACAGGGGCAGAACCGCCACCTTGTACGGCGCGACGCGGTGGTGGAAGCGGAGCACGGTGCGGCTCTCACCCTGGCCCTGGCCCTCGCGGGCGACCTCCTCCTCGTCGTACGCCGCCATGAGGAACGCCATGGCCGCGCGGGTGGCGCCGGCGGCCGGCTCGATGACGTAGGGGACGTAGCGCTCGTTGAGCGCCTGGTCGAAGTAGTCGAGGCTCTCGCCCGACGCCTGCGCGTGCTGCCGCAGGTCGTAGTCGGTGCGGTTGGCGACGCCCTCGAGCTCGTCCCAACCCCACGGGAACAGGAACTCCACGTCGGACGTCGCGGACGAGTAGTGCGACAGCTCCTCCTCGTCATGGGCTCGCAACCGCAGCATGTCCTTCGGGATGCCGAGGTCGACGTACCACTGGAGCCGCTCGTTGCACCAGTACTCGTACCACTGACCGGCCTCGTCGGGCGGCACGAAGTACTCCATCTCCATCTGCTCGAACTCGCGGGTGCGGAACACGAAGTTGCCGGGCGTGATCTCGTTGCGGAACGACTTGCCGATCTGGGCGATGCCGAACGGCGGCCGCTTGCGCGACGTCTCCAGCACGTTCTTGAAGTTGACGAACATGCCCTGGGCGGTCTCGGGCCGCAGGTAGACCTCGGCACCGGTCCCTTCGACCGGGCCGGCATAGGTCTTGAACATGAGGTTGAAGTGCCGGGCCTCGGTGAAGCTGCCCTTGGCGTGGCAGTTGGGGCACTCGTTGGGATCGTCCAGCTTGTCGAGGCGGTACCGCTCCCGGCAGTTGCGGCAGTCCACCAACGGGTCGGTGAAGTTCTGGAGGTGGCCCGATGCCTCCCAGATGGCGGGGGGCGACAGGATGGCGGCATCGATCCCGACGATGTCGTGGCGCAGCTGCACCATCGAGCGCCACCACGCCTCCTCGACGTTGCGGAGCAGCAGCACGCCCACCGGCCCGTAGTCGTAGGTGGAGCGGAACCCGCCGTAGATCTCGGCCGACGGGAACACGAAGCCCCGCCGCTTGCAGAGGTTGACGACCTTGTCGAACAGGGAGGGATCGGGGGCCGGGGACATGGCGCCCAAGTGTACGGAGCGCCGGCGGGCAGCCAGAACGTGGTTTGGGCGCCTCCGATCTCACGAGCGCTCGGCGGTGCGGTGGTAGACACGCGCCCGTGACCTCCTCCTATCCGTATCCGGCGACCGAGCCGTCGTACGCCCCCCCACTCCCGGCGGGCGACCCGACGGCCGTGATGGGGCGCCGGGTGGCCGCCTGGGTCGTCGACTCGGTCATCATCCTGGTGCCGTCGGTGGCGCTGTTCACGAGCGACCTCGAGTACCTCGAGGAGTCCGACCTCGACCAGTCGGGCATGGACTTCTGCGAGGACTACATGGACCAGGAGGAGGGGGTGTGCCTCGACGTCGGCGATCGCGTCTACTTCAGCGACGGGGTCCCGGTGGCGCCGTGGGCCGTTGGCCTCGGCCTGAGCGTCCTCATCTACGTGCTGATCCAGGGGCTCAAGGGCTGGACGCCGGGCAAGCTGCTCTTCGGGATCCGGACCGTTGCCGAGGACGGGCGGGCGCCCGGGATCGGCCGGGCGATCATCCGCTGGCTGTTGCTCATCGTCGACGGACTCTGTGCCGGCCTGGTCGGGTTCATCGTGGCACTGACCAGCAGAGGTCATCGCCGGGTCGGCGACATGGCGGCCAAGACGTTCGTGGTGGGCGGCCAGAACATGGGGCACCCGATCGTCGTGCCCGGCATGACGCCGGGCTACCCGGCCTATCCCGGCTACCCCGGTGGCCCGGGGGCCCCTGGTCAGCCGGGTGCCGGCTGGGGCACCCAACCCGGCCCGCCGCCCGGGGAGCAGCCGCAGGCCTGGGCCCCGCCGCCCACCTGGGGGCCGCCCCCGACGTGGGGAGCGCCACCCGAGACCACGCCCCCGCAGACGACCGCCGAGGAGGCACCCCCACGCGCCCACGCCGAGCCCGGCGACGCACCCACGGAACCGCAACCGCCCGAGGAGGCCGCACCCACGGAACCGCAACCGCCCGAGGAGGCCGCTCCGACGCCCCAACCCGCGCCAGGCGACGTCGAGCAAGTGGCCGAGCCTTCGGCCGGGGACGCAGCGACGACCGGGCAGCCCCAGGCGGAGACCGCGTCGACGGCCGAGACGGGCACGCAGGACTACAACCCGCAGTGGGATCCGGCCCGTGGCACGTACATCGTGTGGTCCGCGGAGCGGGGCCAGTGGCTGGGCTGGGACGACGCCGCCAAGGAGTGGAAGGCGCTCTGACCACGTCACGCTGACTTCGTGGCGCAGTTCTGGTTGCTGGGCAACCGATGGGGCGCCAGGAACCCGGGCGGCGCGGGGTCAGGCGCGATGGAGCGCGGTGACGGAGCGCAGCCGCCGCTCCAGCTGGTGCTCCAGCGCCCGCGTCGCCAGCTGTTCCACCTCCGACACCACCGGCGCCCGGGTCTCGTTGAGGGCACTCCCCAGACGGCCACCGAGGACCAGCTGGAGCACCTCGACCGCCTCCGGGCTGACCGCCGGTCCCTGCCGATGGGCGCCGCAGCGCAGGCCGCCCTCCTCGATCGCCCACGACACCAACGGCCCGGGTGAGCCGCAGACAACGCAGGCCTCGACGTGCGGCCCGAAGCCCTCGAGCGCCAGGACCTTCAGGAAGAACCCCGCCACCACCAGCGGCGCGTCCCGCTCCGCCAGGGCGCGTAGGGCGCCGACCAACATGTCGTACAGCCGGGCGTTGGGTTGGCGCTCCAGCGCCAGCTGGTCGGCGGCCTCGAGCATCGACACCGCCCGGCCCAGCCGGTCGAGGTCGTCGCGCACGGTCCGGAAGTGGTCGATGGTCTCGGCCTGGCTCACGATGTCGAGCTCGCGGCCCTCGTAGAGCAACATGTCGACGTGGCACGGCGGCTCGAGCCGGCCGCCGAACCGGCTCTTGGTCTTGCGCACCCCCTTGGCCACGGCCCGCACCTTGCCGTGCCCGCGGGTGAGCAGGACGACGATGCGGTCGGCCTCACCCAACTTGTGGGTCCGCAGTACGACCCCACGGTCGTCATAGAGCGGCACGGCTAGCCGGAGCGCACGCCACCGAAGCGGCGCTCTCGCCTCTGGTACTCACGGATCGCGTCGAACAGGTGCTCCCGCCGGAAGTCGGGCCACAGCACGTCGGTGAAGACCAGCTCGCTGTACGCCAGCTCCCAGAGCATGAAGTTGGAGAGCCGGAACTCCCCCGACGTGCGAACCACCAGGTCCGGGTCGGGCATGTCGGGGGCGTACAGCTGATTGCGCACCCTCTTCTCGGTGATCTTGTCGGCCGGCGTCCCGGACGCCACCAGTGCCCGGACCGCGTCGAGGATCTCGGCCCGGCCGCCGTAGTTGAAGGCCATCGTGAGGGTCAGCCCGCTGTTGCGGCGCGTGAGCTCGACGGTCTCGTCCATGCGGCGCAGCACCCGCCGGGGGACGCGCCAGTCGCGTCGCCCGATGAAGCGCACCCGCACGTTCTTGTCGTGCAGCTCGTCCCGCCGCCGCACCAGGAGCGCCTCGTTGAAGCCCATGAGATAGCGGACCTCGTCCGGCGGCCGCCGCCAGTTCTCGGTCGAGAACGCCCAGGCGGTCAGCCACCGCAACCCGATGTCGAGGGCCCCCTCGACGGTGTCGAACAGCGCCTGCTCGCCGGCGGCGTGGCCCTCGGTGCGGGGGAGGCCGCGACGTTGCGCCCACCGGCCGTTCCCGTCCATCACGCACGCGATGTGGGTCGGGATGCGCGCGAGGTCGATGCCGGCGGCCACGGTGGCGCGAGTCGTGGAGCCGTCGGGGGTCACTCGCGCAACCTACCTCCTGCAACCCGGCGAACGACCGACCCCCTTCAGGGGGTACGACATGGGGTGTGGAACGACTTCGGCGGCTCCCCATCGTCCGGTCGATCCTGCCGGTGCACGAGCGCGTGAGCGCGGTCGGCGGGGGCCCGCTGTCGTCGTCGATCGCGCTCGCCGGGTTCCTGTCGCTCTTCCCACTCCTGCTGGTCGGTGTCGCCGTCCTCGGCTTCGTCTCGGCCGGCAACACCGACTTCGCCTCCGAGGTCGTCGACCAGCTCGGGCTCGAGGGAAAGGCGGCCAATCAGGTCGTCGACGTCATCGACACCGCCGAGGAAAGCCGGCGGGCGGCCTCGGTGGTGGGTCTGATCGGCCTCGCGTGGGCGGGCCTCGGGGTGGCGGGGGCGCTCGAGAACGCCCTGAACGCCACCTGGCAGGTGAGCGGCCGCGGGATCACCTCCCGACTGGTGGGCGCGGCCTGGCTGCTCGGGTCCAGCCTGCTGTTCCTCGGATCCATGGCGCTCGGGCCACTGCTGAACGAGCTGCCGGGACCGGCGGCGGTGCCGACGATCGTGGCCGGGTTCGTCCTCGACGTCCTGCTGTTCGTGTGGATGTTCGTGGTGCTCACCAACGTGAACCTGCCGTGGCGCGTCCACCTGCCCGGCGCCCTGCTCGGCGGCGTCGGCCTCGAGGTGCTCAAGATCATCGGATCGGTGTACGTGCCGCGGGCCGTGGCCTCGTCGTCGGCGCTGTATGGGTCGCTCGGTGTGGTGTTCGCCATCCTGGCCTGGCTCGCGCTGACGGCACGGCTGGTGGTCTACGCCGCAGCGCTCAACGTCGTGCGCTACGAGCACGACCACGGCACCGTCACCGTCGACATCGAGGTCCCGCACATCAGCGGCCAGGTGCCGCTCGAGACCAACCGCGGCGGCGTCGTGTCCGAGTCGGCGTCTGATGATGATCGCAGCTGAGTGTCCAGCCCGACCCCCACCCGCCACCCCGTGATGGCGTCGGTCCACGACCGACACTGTCCACCCCGACCCCCACCCGCCACCCCGTGACGGCGTCGGTCTCCGACCGACACTGTCCACCCCGACCCCCACCCGCCACCCCGTGACGGCGTCGGTCTCCGACCGACACTGTCACATGTTGTGCAGACCCTGGCCACGTGCCCCTCGACGTCGTGGCCACCGCGTACGGACGCCCCGCCCTGTTGGCGCTGCGGCGCGCGGTTGCCGCGGCCAAGCAGGGCGATCCGCTGGCCCCCGTCACGGTGATCGTGCCGGCCAACCACGTCGGTGTGACCGCCCGGCGCGCCCTGGCCAGTGGTTCGCTGGGACCGGTGAGCGACGGGGGTGCGGGCGTGGCTGCGGTGACCTTCCTCACCGTCTACCGGCTGGCCGAGCTGCTCGGGGCGGCGCCGCTGGCGGCCGAGCAACGTCGTCCGGTATCGACCCCGGTGCTTGCTGCCGCCCTGCGCAAGGTGCTACGTCGCGAGCCGGGCCTGTTCGCGCCGGTAGCCGAGCACCCTGCCACCGAGGCCGCGCTCGTGGCCGCCTTCGGGGAGCTGTCCGACGTCTCGCCCGAGGGCTTGGACGCGCTGGCGGGGGCCGGACGCCGGGCGGGCGACGTGGTGCGCCTCTGCCGTCAAGCCCGGGGCGTCCTGAGCGAGAGCTGGTACGACGAGGCCGACCTGACCGAGGCGGCCGTCGAGGCGGTGCGGAGCGAGCCCGCCCGGGTGGCTCGCGAGCTCGGGCACGTCGTCGTGCACCTCCCGCAGGATCTGCTCCAGCGGCAGGCCCGCCTCGTCGCCGCCGTGGCCGAGGTCTGCCCCACCACGGCGGTGGCCGGCGTCGCCGGCGCGGTGGGGCCCGACACCGGCGTGCGACGCTCGCTCGCCCGCCTCGGTGTCGAGATGCCGGCGGGTGACGTCGCGACAGCCCCCGGAGCCCACGGCACCACCCGGGTGCTCACCGCCTCCGACGCCGACGACGAGGTGCGGGCCGCGGTGCGAGCGGTGGTCGACGCCGCCCGCAGCGGCACGCCGCTCGAACGCATCGCCATCCTGTTCGGCACGCGCGAGCCGTACGGCCGCCTGGTTCACGAACACCTGGAGGCCGCCGGGGTCCCACGCAACGGCGCCGCTGTCCGTCCCCTCACCGGAAGCGTCGCCGGACGCTGCCACCTCGACCTGCTCGCCCTTCCCGACCACGACTTCCGGCGCGCCGACGTCGTCGGTCTGCTCGGCCGTAGCGCCGGCGGGGTCGGGTCCGCACGGAGGGTTCCGGCGGCGGAGTGGCAGCACGTATCGCGCCAGGCGGGCGTGGTGGCCGGACGCGACCAGTGGAGCCAGCGGCTTGAGCGACTGGCCCTGGAGCTCGACCGCAGGGCGCGCGACATCGAGGTCGCCGGCACCGATCCGTTCGACGAGAGCGGCGCGGAGCGGCGCCGCGAGGCCGCAGCGCGGATGCAGCGCCGGGCCCAGCGGGTGCGCGACCTGGCCACGATCGTCGTCGGGCTCATCGACGACATCACCGACGCCGCTGCCGCGCCCCAGCCCTGGAGCACCCGGGTGCGGTGGCTGCGGCGCCTCGCCCGCCGCCTGATCGGCGATGCGGACCGGCGTGCCGAATGGGCCCCCGACGAGCAGCGGGCGGCCGACCGGGTCGAGGCCGCGCTCGAGCGTCTGGCCTCGCTCGACCGCATCGACGAACCCCCCTCGCTCGAGGTGTTCCGCCGCACCCTGGAGCTCGAGCTCGACGCCGACCTCGGGCGCGTCGGCCGGCTCGGCGAGGGCGTGCTGGTCGGGCCGCTGTCGTTCGCCGTCGGTCTCGATCTCGACCTGGTGGTCGTGCTCGGACTGGCCGAGGGGACGCTGCCGGCGGCCGTCCACGACGACTCGCTCCTGCCGGACGGCGAGCGGCGCCTGGCCGGGGGCGAGCTGCCCCTGCGCCGCGACCGGGTGGGCCGCGAGCAGCGGCGCCTCCTGGCCGCCTTGGCCGCGGCCGACCGCCGCCTGCTGTGCTCGCCCCGCGGCGACCTGCGGTCGAGCAGTGAGCGGGTCCCGTCGCGGTGGCTGGTCGATCTGCCGGCGTGGTCACCGGCGCATGGTGGCGGGCCCGAGCACGTGCCATCGTTCGCCCATGCGGTGACCCACACGGAGTTTCCGGCCACCGAGCAGGAGTACCGGCTGCGGGCGGGCGCCGGCCACGATCCCGTCGTCGAGGCCGGCAGCCGAGTGGTGCGGGCGCGCCGCAGCCGCGACTTCACCCGTTTCGACGGCAATCTCGCCGGCGTCGAGGTCCCGTCGCCGCTCGACGAGGTGGTGTCGTCCACTCGGCTCGAATCGTGGGCCGAGTGCCCGTTCGCCTACTTCGTCAACCACCTGCTGCAGGTCGAGCCCGTCGAGGACCCGGCGCGACTGCTCACGATCTCGGCCTGGGATCGGGGGTCGCTCGTCCACGAGATCCTCCAGTTGTTCGTCGACGATGTGCTCGCCCGCCCGGCCGCTGCACGACCCGGTCCCGCCCAGCCGTGGTCCGCGATCGACCATGCGCGCATGCGCCAGCTCGCCGAGCGGGTGTGCGACGACTACGAGGCGCGAGGGCTCACCGGCCGGCCGGTCTTCTGGAGGCGTGAGCGGGCGCAGATACTGGCGCTGGCCGACCGCTTCCTGACCGACGACGACACCCACCGACAGCGCGATGGCAGCCGCCCGGTCGCTGCCGAGCTGCGCTTCGGTTACGGCGACGACGCCCAGGGCCCCGGGCCCGTGGTCCTGGCGCTGGCCGATGGCCGGAGCCTTCGCTTCCGCGGCTCCGCGGACCGGGTCGACGTCAGCGACGACGGCACCGTCCACGTCGTCGACTACAAGACCGGCAAGTCCGACGACTTCCGCCGCCTCGGCCCCGACAACCCCGACGAGCGTGGCACCAAGCTCCAGCTTCCCGTCTACGGCCTGGCCGCCCGCCAGTTCGTCGGCCGACCCGACGCACCCGTACAGGCCCACTACTGGTTCATCTCCGACCGCGAGGGCTTCCGGCGTATCGGCTACGCCGTCGACGATCAGGTGCTGGCCCGCGTTGGGGACACGCTGGCGACGATCGTCGACGGCATCGAGCGGGGGGCGTTTCCTGCCCGGCCCGACGCGTCGGGCACGCCCTGGGTCACCTGTCCCTACTGCGACCCCGACGGGCTCGGCGTCGCCGACCTGCGGCGCGACTGGGAGCGCAAGCGCAACCATCCGGCCGTCGCCGCCTACGCCGAGATGGCGGAACCGTGAACGCCGCCGGTGCTCCCATCGCGCTCGCGGGCCCCGCGGTGGCCGACGACCCAGCGCAGCCCGACGGTGCGGCGCGTGCCCGCATCGCCGCGGCGCTGGGCGACACGCTGTTCGTCGAGGCCGGCGCGGGGTCGGGCAAGACCCGGGAGCTCGTGGGACGCATCGTCAACCTCGTCACCACGGGCACCGCCGGGATCGACGCCATCGCCGCGATCACGTTCACCGAGAAGGCGGCCGGCGAGCTGCGCGACCGCGTCCGGCGTCAGCTCGAGCGGGCGCTCGAACGGGCCCGCAGCGCCGACGACCCCGCGGTGGCCGACCGCTGTGCCCGCGCCCTCGACGACCTCGACGGCGCCGCCATCGGCACCCTGCACAGCTTCGCCCAACGGCTGCTGGTCGAGCATCCCATCGAGGCCGGGCTGCCACCGCGGATCGAGGTGCTCGACGAGGTGGCGTCGACGGTGGCCTTCGACGACCGCTGGGCCGGCTTCGTCGACGAGCTGCTGGCCAACGACGCGATCGAGCGCCCGCTGCTGCTCGCCACCGCGGCCGGGGTGCGGCTCACCGCGCTCCGCGTCGTCGCCCTCGCCTTCAACGACAACTGGGACCTGGCCGAGGCCCAGGCACCATCGGAGCCCATTGAGCCGCCGGAGTGGGCGCCGCGGCTCGACGCACTGGTTGGCGAGCTGGCCCACCTCTGCGACGAGCGGGACCAGGCCGATGACGACGACACGCTCCACGAGCGGCTGTGCCAGCTGGAGGACTGGGCAGGCCGGGTGGGGGCGGCCAGCGACGAGTACACCAAGTTGGGCCTGCTCTCCAGCGACAACAGGCCCAAGGGCGGGGGGCGCGGCGCCAAGGCTCGCTGGCCCGACGAGTACGACCTCGGCGGTCTACGCGACCGGATCGAGGACGTGTGCACCCGCTGCGACGAGCTGCGCAACGAGGTGGCGCTGGCCGCGGTCACGCGGCTGGCAGTCGAGCTGCGCCGGTTCACCCTTGCTGCCGCCGCCGAGCGCCGCAAGGCGGGCCAGCTCGAGTTCCACGATCTGCTGGTGCTGTCCCGCCAGATGCTGCGCGGCCCGCACGCTCGTGTGGTCCGCGCCGCGCTCCACCGCCGCTACCGCCACCTGCTGATCGACGAGTTCCAGGACACCGACCCCATACAGATCGAGCTGGCGGTGCTGATCGCAGGGCTCGATCCGGGGGCGCGCGACATGCCCTGGGAAAAGGTGGAGGTGCGTCCCGGCCACCTGTTCTTCGTCGGCGATCCCAAGCAGTCCATCTATCGGTTCCGCCGGGCCGACATCTCCCTGTTCTTGCGGGCGGCCGATCGCTTCGGTCGCGACGGGGGGCAGCTCGCGCTCACCACCAACTACCGGTCGACACGATCGATCATTGCGATGGTCAACCATGTGTTCGGGCAGCTCATCCAGCCCCAAGCGCACGGTGGTGTCCGATCCCAACCCCGATACGAGGCCCTCGTCGCGGTGCGCGACGACGCGCCGGTCGGCCCGGCCGTCAGCGTCCTCGGACGCAGGCAGCACGGCGAGGCGCCACCCGAGGCCGAGGCCACCGTCGACGCTTCCGGCCCCGCCGACTCGGCACGGAGGGCACTTCGGCTCTCCGCCGAGGACATACGCCGGCTGGAGTCGGCGGAGGTCGCAGCCACCATCCGGCGCGCGCTCGGCGAGGGCTGGCTCGTCGACCGCTCGCCCGACGCCGACCGCCACGACTGGCAGCCGGCCCGAGCCGGAGACGTCGCCATCCTCGTGCCCACGCGGCTGTCGCTCCCAGCCCTGGAGGACGCGCTCACCGACGCCGGCATCTCCTACCGGGCCGAGTCGGCTTCGCTGGTGTACGCCAGCCGGCTGGTCCGCGACCTCCTGCTCACCCTGCGCGCCATCGACGATCCGAGCGACGAGCTGAGCGTCGTAGGCACCCTGCGGTCACCGATGTTCGGGTGCGGCGACGACGACCTCTTCCGCTTCCGGCATGACCACGGGGGCCGGTTCGACCCCACCGCCGGCCTCCCTGACACCATGCCCGACGACGATCCGGTGGCCCGCGGGCTCGCCTACCTCCGCCGGATGCACGAGCTCCGGTCGTGGCGCACGCCCAGTGAGGTGGCCGACGCGGTGGTCCGCGACCGACGGCTGCTCGAGCTGGGTCCGGCCGAGGGTCGGCCGCGTGACCTGTGGCGGCGAGTGCGCTTCGTGCTCGACCAGGCTCGCGCCTGGACCGACGCCACCAGCGGTTCGCTGCGGCAGTACCTCGAGTGGGTGCGCCAGCAGACCGCCGAGGGCAGCCGCGTGGCCGAGGCCGTGCTGCCCGAGACCGACGACGACGCCGTGCGCATCATGACCGTGCACGCGGCCAAGGGCCTGCAGTTTCCGATCAGCATCGTCGCCGGCCTCTCGACGCAGCCCCAGCGCCGCAGCGTCGGGGCCGAGGTGGCCTGGCCACCCGACGGGCCGGCGATCATCCGCGTCGGCAACAAGGTCCGCTCGCCGGCGTTCGAGGCGTGGTTGCCGATCGACGAGCAGATGTCGCACGACGAGCGCATCCGCCTGCTCTACGTCGCCTGCACGCGGGCGCGCGACCACCTCGTCGTTTCCTTGCACCGCCGAGTCCGCGGCACCGTGCCCGACGATCCCGCCCGCTTCACCAGCGCCGAGCTACTCACCGCGACGCTGCGCGATCAGCTCGACGACCTCCCCGATGCAGCGCCCCCGCAGCGCGGCGTCATCAGCGAGGGCGCCGACGCCCCGGACGCCCCTGCCGCTGCGC
>JBKPHE010000076.1:0-6414 GCA_046744485.1 Actinomycetota bacterium
CGCTGATGGGCCTCGTGGAGAGCGGCAAGCTGCCCAAGCCGTTGACCTCCCTGCTCAACACGGCCCGCAAGTACAGCCTCTGGGCCTATCAGTGGGGCCTGGCCTGCTGCGCCATCGAGATGGGCGCCGCGTTCGCCTCGCCGCGCTACGACGTGATGCGCCTCGGCGTCATCCCCCTGCCTGCCAGCCCCCGGCAGGCCGACGTGGTCGTCATCTCCGGCACGGTCACCGACAAGATGGTTCCTGCCATCAAGCGTCTGTACGAGCAGATGGCCGACCCCAAGTACGTCATCTCCATGGGCGCGTGCACCAACTGCGGCGGTCCCTACTGGGACAGCTACTCGGTCACCAAGGGTGTCGACCAGGTAGTGCCCGTGGACGTCTACATCCCGGGATGCCCGCCCCGGCCCGAGGCCCTGCTCGAGGGCATCGTGCTCCTGCAGCAGCGCATCGGCAGGGAGGATCCGGCCGAGCGGTGGCGGGGTGACCCGCTCGTGGTGCAGTGATGGCGGACGCGACGACCACGGACGACGCCGCCACGGAAACCAAGGAACAGGCGCCAGAGGTCGACGAGCTGCGCCAGGGCTGGCTCGCCACCATGACCGAGGCCTTGGGTGATGCCGTCGTCGGGAGTCACATCGCCCTCGGACGGACCCTCTGGGTGCGGGTCGCTCGCGACTCCTGGTTCGATGCCGCCGAGGCGGCCAAGGGCCGGCTGGGCTGCACCTTCTTCGACTTCCTGTCGGCGATCGACTGGATGCCTTCGCCCTGGGGTCGCTACGAGGACTCGGCGGTGGACGTCGGCCTGAAGCCCTTCGATCCGTCGGCCTCCTTCGCCACCGGGGTGGCCGGCGGTGACACACGTTTCCAGGTGTTCTGCCACCTGGCCAACGTCCGGGGGCGGGACGGACAGCGAACCGACGTGATCCTCAAGGCAGACCTGCCCGACGACGACCTGCGGATCCGCAGCCTGGTGCCGCTGTACGGCGGGGCCAACTGGCACGAGCGCGAGTGCTGGGAGATGTTCGGCATCAACTTCGACGGTCACCCGGGCCTGCGGCACCTCTATCTCCCGGGCGAGTTCGAGGGCCATCCCCTGCGCAAGGACTTCCCGTTGCTGGCCCGGCTGGTGAAGCCCTGGCCCGGGATCGTCGACGTCGAACCGATGCCCGGGGAGCCCGCGTCCACTGAGGACGCCGAGGATGGTGCCAACGGGGACGGGGCCGAGGCGTGACCGTCACCGAGCGGCAGCAGCGCGCCTACGTCGACGCCCAGGCCGCCGACGCCCGGGTGAACGTCGAGCTCGAGACCGACGAGGGCATGACCCTCAACATCGGCCCCCAGCACCCGGCCACCCACGGCACGCTGCGGGTGGTGGCCAAGCTGGACGGCGAGCAGGTCGTGTGGGCCGACGTCGTGCCCGGCTACATGCACCGCGGCTACGAGAAGCTCGCCGAGGTCCGCACATTCCCCCAGGTCACGACCCTCGTCAACCGCATCGACTGGCTCGGCAGCTTCGCCAACGAGGTGCCGTTCATACTCGCCGCCGAGCAGCTCATGGAGATCGAGGCGCCGGCGAGGGCCCGCCACATCCGCACGATCCTCTTCGAGATGGCCCGGGTGGCCAACATCGTGCTGTTCCTCGGCGACCTGGGCGCCCAGCTCGGCGCGGTCACGCCGGTCTTCTACGCCTTCCGCGACCGCGAACACGTGCTCGACCAGATCGAGGCGGTCACCGGCGGACGCTTCCACCCCAACTTCGACCGGATCGGCGGGCTGAAGGACGACCTGCCCAAGGGTTGGATCGCCGACACCAAGGCCGTCATGGAGCGCATCCGCGCCTTCTGCGACCAGGTCGAGGAGCTGCTGTTCGGCAACGAGATCTTCGAGGCCCGGACGCGGGGCGTGGGCGTGGTGCCGGCCGAGGTCGGGCTGTCCTACGGGCTGACCGGCGCCAGCATCCGCGGCTCCGGCGTCGACTGGGACCTGCGTCGCGACGGCGGGGTGACGGGCCTCGCGCACGCCGACGTGGACTGGAAGGTCTGGACCCACCCCGACGGTGACAGCTTCGCCCGCTGCTGGGTCCGGCTGCAGGAGACGCGCGAGGCCACCAAGATCGTGGATCAGCTCTGCGACGGGCTGCCCGGCGGGCCGATCATGGCCAAGGTCCCCCGCATCATCAAGGTGCCGGAAGGCGAGGCCTACGTCGAAACCGAGAACCCGCTCGGTGCGATGGGCTACTACGTGGTGAGCAGGGGCGATCTGGGGCCGTTCCGGGTAAAGATCCGCTCCGCCAGCTTCTCCAACGTGTCGATCCTGCCCTGGCTGCTGCGGGGCGTGTACGTACCCGACATCATCACCATTCTCGCCAGCCTCTACTTCATCCTCGGGGACATCGACCGATGACCGGGGGAGTCGAGGTGTTCCCCCGTGTTTTGTTCGCGGGCTTGGTCGCTCGGGCAGCCGATCCCGCGAACAAAACACGGTTGGTCGGCCGAGTTGAGGTCGTCCGGTGAGCCTCGCGATCGAGCTCGCCTATTGGCAGCAGACCGTCCTACGGACGGTTGGCGTCCTCGTGGCCGTGCTCATCCCCGCCGGCACGCTCGTCTACGTCTTCCTGTTCAAGATGATGAGCTTCATGCAGAGCCGGCTCGGGCCCATGGAGGCCGGGCCCTACGGGTCTATGCAGCTGCTGGCCGAGGTCGGCAAGTGGATCCAGAAGGAAGACATCATCCCGTGGCGGGCTGACCACCGCCTGTTCGCCCTGGCCCCCTACGTCGTGGTGACGTCGGTCTTCCTCATCCTGCTGGCTGTGCCGTTCGGACCCGACGCCTGGTTCGCCGACCTCGACGTCGGCATCTTCTGGGTGCTGGCGGTGTCCTCGATCTCGGTGCTCGGCATCCTCATCGCCGGTTGGGCCTCGGCCAACAAGTACTCGTTGCTGGGAGGCCTGCGGGCCGCCGGCCAGCTCATCGCCTACGAGCTGCCGATGGTGCTCGCCGTCGTCGGCGTGGTCATCCAGGCCGGCACGCTGAACCTGCAGGGGATCGTCGCCGCCCAGCACAGCGGGGAGATCTTCGGCTTCGGCGGCATCGGCAACCCTTACATCTTCACCCAGATCATCGGGTTCTTCATCTTCCTGGTGGCGACGCAGGCCGAGCTGACGCAGGCCCCGTTCGACATGCCGATCGCCGAGTCCGAGCTGGTGTCGGGCTACATGACCGAGTACTCGGGCATGCGGTTCCTGCTGTTCTTCATCGCCGAGTTCGCCAGCGCCGGCGCCTTCGCCGCCGTGGCGGCCACGCTGTTCCTCGGCGGCTGGAGCATCCCCTGGGTCGACCTCGATGCCGACATCATGAACGTGATCGGCCCGGTGGTGCTGCTGACGAAGATGATGCTGGTCGCGTTCCTGGTGTTCTGGGCCCGGTTCACCTACCCACGCTTCCGCGAGGACCAGCTGCAGCAGCTCGCGTGGAAGATCCTCATCCCGCTGTCGCTGGTCAACATCCTGGCGACCATGGCGTTGAAGGTGATGTTCTGATGGACCGGCTACGCCCGTCCGCACCCCTCCGCTCACGGGTCCTGTCGCCTCCGGTGCGGGGGCTCCGACACTGTGACTCCCGCTCCTGGCGGCTTCGCCGCCGGGCCGCTCGGGCCCTACCGCCGGCGGCGCCGCTACGCGCCGACAGCGGCCCCGCATCCTCAGCGCCACCCGCTCGCTACCCGCCCTCCGCCGACGGCGAAGGAGCGGCCTCGGCCTTCGGCCGAGACGAGGAGTTCTCATGAAGTTCACCGCTCCCAAGGCACCCGGGCTGGTCAAGGGCTTGGGCGTGACGCTCAAGACGATGATGAAGACCACGTTCCCGTCCCGGGGCGTCAAGACGCTCATCCCGGCGCCGTCGATCGGCGCGGCCACCGTCCAGTACCCCCACGAGAAGGAGATGCCCGCGCCGCGGGCCCGCGGCGTCATCGCCCTCAAGGAGGACAACTGCACGGTCTGCATGCTGTGCGCCCGCAGCTGCCCCGACTGGTGCATCTACATCGAGGGGCACAAGGACACCGCGCCGCCCCGGCGACCCGGCGGCAAGCCCCGTCAGGTCAACAAGCTGGACCGCTTCGACATCGACTACGCGCTGTGCATGTACTGCGGCATCTGCGTCGAGGTGTGCCCGTTCGACGCCCTGTTCTGGAGCCCCGAGTACGAGTACTCGGAGCTGCGTTTGGCCGACCTGCTCCACGACAAGGACCGCCTCGGGGAGTGGATGCAGACGGTGCCCGACTTCGAGCCCTACGAGACAGGGTCGGAGCAGAAGGTGCGCAAGGTCCCTCGCTGATGGTGCCGAGCTGATCGCATGGTCGCCGAGAACATTTTCTTCTACGTGATCGCCGCCGGCATGGTGGGTGCCGCCGTGGCCGTGGTGACGACGCGCAACGTGGTGCGGGCCGCGCTCTACCTCATCGCCGTGTTCGCAGGCGTCGCCGCGCAGTTCATCCTCCTGGCCGGCGAGTTCGTGGCCGTCACCCAGGTGCTGATCTACATCGGGGCGATCATGGTCCTGATGCTGTTCGGCATCATGCTGACTCGGGCCCGCATCGGGCGCGACGTCGACATGACCAACGCCCATTGGTGGGTCGGCGTGGGCACGGCCCTGCTGCTGGCCGCGGTCATGGCGTACTCGCTCATCGACCGCTGGGGCGACGACGCGCTGCCCGCCGACCGGCAGGTCAACTCGGTCGGCGGCAGCAACACCGCCACCGTGAGCGACTCGATCTTCTCGCAGTACCTGATCCCGTTCGAGATCGTGTCGGTGCTGCTGCTCGCAGCGCTGGTCGGCGCCATCGTCATCGCGCGGAAGGACCGGTGAGGGCGGCGCGATGGACGACCTGATGCTCAACCAGTTCCTGCTGCTGGCCGCGATCCTGTTCTCGATCGGCGTCTACGGGGTCATCGCCCGCAAGAACACGGTGATGGTCTTGATGTCGATCGAGCTGATCCTCAACGCCGTCAACATCAACCTGCTGACGTTCGGGGCCGCCAACACCGACGTCGCCGGCGCCGTGTTCGCCCTGTTCGTGATCGCCGTGGCCGCCGCCGAGGTCGGCGTGGGCCTGGCGATGGTGCTGATCATCTATCGCAACCGCCAGAGCGTCGACCTCGACGAGGTCGACTCGATGAAGGGATAGGGACGCGGCGTGCTCGAGCAGGCGTGGATCATCCCCGTCATCCCCGCGGTCTCGTTCTTCCTGATCCTGCTGTTCGGGAAGCGGCTACCTCGCAAGGGCAGCGAGCTCGGCGTCGCCGCCGTGGGCGCCGCGTTCGTACTGGCGATCGTGACCCAGGTCCAGTGGTTCCAGCACGTGAACGATGCCGAGCACGAGTCGGAGCCTTCGGAGGCACATGCCGCGGCGGTCGTTGCCATTTCTGGCGGCTCCGACGGCGAGATCTCGGCACCAGAGACGCCAGAACAGGAGGGTGACGAGTCGGAGGAGCATGCCTCGATCGAACCGGTGACCCGCCAATGGACCTGGTTCCAGTTCGGTGAGACCGAAGCGAAGGTCGGCACGCTGATCGACGGCCCGGCCGTGATGATGCTGATCGTCGTCACGGTGGTCTCGCTGCTGGTTCACGTGTACTCGACCGATTACGTGGCCGGCGACCGCCGCTACACCCACTTCTTCGCCTTCCTGTCCCTGTTCACCGCGTCGATGCTCGGCCTGGTCATGTCCAGCAGCACCCTGCAACTCATGGTGTGCTGGGAGCTGGTCGGCGTCTGCTCCTTCGTGCTCATCGGCCACTGGTGGGAGGAGAGGGCCAACAGCGACGCCGCGCTCAAGGCGTACATCACCAACCGGGTGGGCGACATCGGGCTGATCGTGGGTGTGGTCATCCTGTTCTTCGCCGCGGGGCAGACCTTCGACATCCTCGACATCAACACCCAGGCGCTGAGCGGTGACATCAGCCACCTGGCACTGCTGGTGGCGTCGTGCTCCCTGATTGCCGCGGTCATGTCCAAGTCGGGCCAGTTCATCCTCCACACCTGGCTCCCCGACGCCATGGCCGGCCCCACGCCGGTGTCCGCCCTCATCCACGCCGCCACCATGGTCGTGGCGGGCATCTACATGGTGTCCCGGCTCTACGGGGTCTTCTGGGAGGGCCTGTCGATCGGCATCTCCAGCATCAACCTCCTCGCGCTCGTCGGCGGCGTGACCGTGCTCGGTGGGGCGGGGCTGGCATTCGTGCAGAACGACATCAAGCGGGTGCTCGCTTATTCCACGGTGTCGCAGCTCGGCTACATGGTCATGGCGCTCGGCGTCGGCGCGTGGACCGCGGCCCTCTTCCATCTCTTCACCCACGCCTTCTTCAAGGCGTGCCTGTTCCTGGGCTCGGGCTCGGTGAGCCACGCCGTGCACAGC
>JBKPHE010000241.1:0-15021 GCA_046744485.1 Actinomycetota bacterium
CCCGTAGGACGTTCTACCTACCGGGCCGACCGCGGTTGGCGTCGTTGGGGCGGCCCCCCGCGGCCGCCCCAACCAACCAACTACCCCGCGCGGTTTTATAGGCGCCAGGTGAGCGGGGCGAAGATCGCCACCAGTGCGACACTCCACAGCAGGACCCAGCCGACGTCGTCCCAATAGCCCGTGGTGCCGTGCATCAGGCCGCGGGCGGCGGTCGTCAGGTGGGTGATGGGGTTGTTGTTGACGAACGCCTGCACCCAGCCGGGCATCGTGGACGGATCGACATAGACGTTGCTGGCGAAGGTCAGCGGGAACATCACGGTCATGCTCGCCTGCATCACCGCCTCGGGCGTCTGCATCCGCAGGCCCAGGACCGTCCAGATCCACGACAGGCTGAACGAGAACAGCAGCAGCAGGGCCACGGCCGCGACCACGCCGACGGGCCCGCCGTCTGGCCGGAAGCCCAGCGCGAAGCCCAGCGCGAGCATGATCGCCGTCGCCATGGTGTAGCGGGCGACGTCGGCGAGGAGCATGCCCACCAGCAGCGCGGGCCGCCAGATCGGCAGGGACCGGAAGCGGTCGAACACCCCCTTGCTGATGTCGGTGTTCAGCCCCATCCCCGTGTAGACGGTGATCCAGGCCACCGTCAGGACCAGGATCCCGGGTAACAGCTCCTGCAGGTAGTCACGGGGTGAGCCGGCGAGCGCGCCCCCGAACAGGTACGTGAACAGCAGCACGAACATGATGGGGAACACCGTCACGTCGAACAGCTGCATGGGCACGTGCTTGATCTTCAGCAGGGCCCGCCAGGCGAAGCTGAGCGAGGCCGACAGCGCGCTGGGCCGGCTCGGCCGGACCCGCGTGTGGAGCGCGGACCGGAGCGCCGCCACCTCCAGGAGGTCGGTCTGCGTCTCCGTTGCGGTCATGCGGCATCCTCCGTGGGGGTGGCGTCCTCGGCCGGGTGACCGGTCAGAGCGAGGAACACCTCGTCGAGGCTCGGCTGACCTAGGGAGAACTCGGCAAGGGGCACGCAGCACCGCGCCAGCTCGGCGAGGGCGGTGGCGGCCAGCTCGGGATCGGTCACACGCGCCGAGAGCGCGGCGGGGTCGGACTCCAGCTGGAACGGTGCGCCCAGGGCCGCCGTGAGGATGCGACCGGCCTCGGACCGCTGCTCAGGGTCGAGCACGCGGACGTGCAGGCTGCCGGAGCCGACCAGGGCCTTCAGCTCGCCACTGGTCCCCTCGGCGATGACCCGGCCGTGGTCGATGATGGCGATGCGGTCGGCCAACCGGTCGGCCTCGTCGAGGTACTGCGTGGTGAGCAGCACGGTCGCGCCCTCGGCCACGAGCACCCGGACGATCTCCCATACCTGGTTGCGGCTGCGGGGGTCGAGCCCCGTGGTCGGCTCGTCGAGGAACAGCAGTGGCGGGGTGGTGACGATGCTGGCCGCGATGTCGAGCCGCCGGCGCATGCCGCCCGAGTAGTCCTTGCAGAGCTTGCCGGCGGCGTCGGCCAGCCCGAACGCTTCGAGCAGTTCGCCGGCCCGCTCGTCGGCGGCCCGGTGCGAGAAGCCGAGCAGGCGCCCGATCAGGATGAGGTTCTCGCGGCCGCTGAGCTCCTCGTCGACGGACGCGAACTGCCCGGTGAGGCTGACCGAGGAACGCACGGCGTCGGCGTCCTCGACCACGTCGTGCCCCAGCACCCGGGCCTTGCCGGCGTCGGGCCGCAGCAGGGTGGCCAGCATGCGCAGGGTCGTGGTCTTGCCGGCACCGTTGGGGCCCAGGACGCCGAAGACGGTGCCGGGGCTGACGACGAGATCGATGCCGTCGACGGCCCGCGTCTCGCCGAAGTACTTGGCGAGACCCTCGGTCTCGATGGCCAACGCGCCGTCGACCTCCACTCCCATGGCCTGCGTCACCGGGGACTCCTTGCTCGCGCTCGTGCGGTCGCCCTCAGGGTCGTATGTCTCAGACGTGACACGCCGCCGAAACTCATCGCTCGCACGTCGCTCATGCGGCCGGGACCGCCAGCGTCCGGAGCCACTCCTGCCAGCCGGGCCGCTCGCGCTCGACCAGGCCCGGCGCGTCCGCGGAGAACAGCTGGGCCTGGACCACGGCCGACGCCTCGTCCTCGCTGCTGTCCCACGCCGCGAACGCCAGGAACCCGGGAACCGGGTCGGTGACCCGCAGCAGCGCGTCCTCGTCGCCGATCCGTTGGACCGTCCCGGTGAGACCACGTGCGTCGACCGACTGCCCGACCTCCGCCAGCCCGAGGGCTTGGCGCATCGCCGCGAAGACCGGACCGGCCCGGCCCTTGAGCGTATGGCTCACGTCCAGCGCGGTGGCCTGCTGCCCCGGGAAGTGGGTGAGGTAGAGCCGCAGCCGGTCGAAGTACGGCCGCCAGCCCTTCTCCATCTCCTCGAAGAACTCCTCTTCCCAGTCGGCGCCGGTGCCGAACGCGCTGCTGACCACCCGGAGGACGCAGGTACCGCCCGAGCGCGCCTCGATCAGGAACTCGGTGGCCAGCGGCGTGACGGAGTCGCCCCCGTGGCCGGCCAGGCCGGCCCAGTCGGGCTCCTCGTAGGCGAAGCGAAGGGGCGGGTCCCAGCCGGTCACGGTTCCGGGCGAGGAGGCCTCGCCCATGTGCGTCACAATGGTCCCGCCTTCATGTTCCTCGAGGTCCGTGGGCATGAACCACGCGTTGATCCCCTTGGCGGTGGCGATTGCGTCCCACAGCTGCTCAGGCGTGCCGGGCAGCTCGAAGGTCATCTCCAGGCGGAGCGGGACGCTGGGGTCGGTTGTCATGAGTCCTCCTCGGGACGGGGGTGGGCGGCCACGATCAGGCGGTGGGGCCGCCCGTCGTCGTGGTGGTAGCGGGCGGCGAGGTCGATGACGGCCGCCGTGAGCTCGTCGGCGAAGGCGGCACGATCCTCCGCCGAGCGGAACCGGATCTCCGTGTCGATGGCCAGCGTGGGCAGGCGCTTGCCGGCGGCGGCCGCCCGCTGGGCCAGGCCGCCGACCTCGCGCACGACCCGGCCGGCGAGGGCGATGAGATAGCGGGCCGAGAGCCGGTCGGGCGCCTCGTCGGGATCGGCGGCAGACTCGCCCAGGGCGGCCGGCGACACAACGTAGGCGGCGGCCGTGGCCCGGAGTACCCGCTCGGTGATGCCACCCCGCATGCGCTCCTCCGCCAGCTCGACCAGGCCGTGCGACTCGAGTGCCTTGAGGTGGTAGTTGACCTTCTGACGGGCCAACCCGACGCGGGCGGCGACGGTGGCCGCCGAGCCCGGTTCCACGAGCTCGGACAGCAGCCGGGCCCTCAGTGGGTCCAGGGCCACGGCCGCGGCACTCAGGTCCTCTATGACCTCGACGTCGTGCACGAGGGTCCACCCTCGCATTGACAACTATTTTTGTCAAGGCCACCCGTCACCAGAACGCTCAGTTCCGGTCGCCGCCGTCGTCTTCTCTCTGAGGCACGAGACGGGGAGGTCAGGTGGAGGTCGCTGGCGACGGGGCGGGAGCCACAGAGTGACGCCGAGTAACGCCGAAGGCGGCACGACCAGAGACGTGGTGCTGGTCCTCGGCGGCGATGTCGAGGTGGTCCTCTGGCGCATGGACGGGATGTCCGATCCCGATCTGGGGGTCATCGACGCCCTGGCGCGACTGCAGCTGGCGGCGCGGCAGGTGGGCGGCTCGATCCGCCTGCGCAACCCCGGCGAGCGACTGCGTGCCCTGCTCGACTTCGTCGGCCTGAGCGATGTCTTCCCCGACGTCGTGATCGATGGCCCCGACGTCGTGATCGATGGCGCCGGCCCGCCCGACCCCGAGGGCCCCGCGGCGTGAGCCGCCTATCGCTCGAGGCGGGTAGGAAGCCCGAAGGCGGGGAACAGCTCGGGGTAGAGGAAGTTGTGGATCGCCGAGATCCGCCCGCCCGACGTCTCGATGACCTGGAGGGCGAAGGGCTCCCAGACCCCCGGTCCCTGGGGCCGGTAGCTGGCGAACGCTGGGCAGCCGTTGGCGGCGGTCGGCAGCAGCCGGGAGCCCTTGCAGCCGATCCCCTGGCCCACGTACCACTTGCCCATCTCATCTCGGCCCCGCAGCCAGAGCGCGTAGGGCGGCATCGACTGCACGGCGTCCTCGTGGAGCAGGGTCACCAGCGAGTCGATGTCGTAGCGCTCGAACGCGTCGACGTAGCGGGCGAGCAGCTCCTGCTGGCCGGCGTCGACCTGTGGGGGCGTGCCGTCGACATCACTGTCGGCCAGGGTGGCCCGGGCGCGCTGCAGCGCACTGTTGACCGACGCCACGCTCGTGTCCAGCAGCTCGGCGACCTCGGCGGCCTGCCAGCGCAGAACCTCGCGCAGGATCAGCACCGCCCTCTGGCGCGGTGGCAGGTGCTGTAGCGCCGCCACGAAGGCCAGGCGGATCGATTCCCGCGACGCGGCCAGCTCGGCGGGATCGTCCGGGGCCGGGGGCAGCACCTTGGCGTCGGCGATGGGCTGCACCCAGGTGTTCTCGGACACGTGGGGGCCCAGGTTTCCGTCCGCCGTCGACGACGGCCCGAGGTCCATGGGCCGGGCCCGCCGCTGGGGGCCCCGGAGCATGTCGAGGCACACGTTGGTGGCGATGCGGTACAGCCACGACCGCAGGGCCGACCGACCCTCGAAGCGGTCGATTCCCCGCCAGGCCCGCACCATGGTCTCCTGGACGGCGTCCTCGGCCTCGAACCCGGAGCCCAGCATCCGGTAGCAGTAGCCGGTCAGCCCCTGACGGTAAGCCTCGAGCTCCGAGCGCCGGTCGACGTCGCCTGAGCGCGTGGTCACGAACGGACAGCCTACGGGGACGACGCTCCACCGCGGCTCGTCAGGTTCTGCGAGCCGGGGCTGCGCCCTAGGCTCGACCCCGAGATGGCACAGCGCACGCGTGCCGGCAAGTCGTCGAAGTCCAAGCGTGGGCTCGACGAATACGCCCGCAAGCGCGACTTCGAACGCACCCCCGAGCCGGCGGGCGCCCCTCCGGTCCCGGACGGTGAAGCGCGGCGGTTCGTGATCCAACAGCACGACGCCACCCGGCTCCACTGGGATCTGCGCCTGGAGCACGAGGGAGTCCTGATGTCGTGGGCGCTGCCTCGGGGTCTGCCCTGGGACCCCGGGCGCAACCACCTCGCCGTGCACACCGAGGACCACCCGCTCGAGTACCTGACCTTCGAGGGCGACATCCCCGACGGCAGCTACGCGGCGGGGATGATGACGGTCTGGGACACCGGCACCTACCGGCCGGAGAAGATCGAGGACCGCAAGCTGGTGGTCGTGCTGGAAGGTAAGCGCTCCAAGGGTCGCTATGCGCTGTTCCAGACCGACGGCCGCAACTGGATCATCCACCGCATGGACCCGCCCGACGACCCGACGCGCCGCCACCCGCCCGAGCGGTTCGAGCTCGTCCAGGCCCAGCCGGGCGCGGTGCCCCCCGACCGCGGCTGGGCGCTGGAGACCCGCTGGCAAGGGCTGCGCTGCGTGTTGACCTCGAGTGGCGGGGTCGTCGACCTCGTGTCCGCCGGCGGGGAGGCGGTCGACGACAACTTCCCCGAGGTGCGGCCGATCGGCCGGGCGCTCGGCATCACCGAGCTGGTGCTCGACGGCGTGGTGGCGGCGCCCGACGGCGGCGACGCCTACCTGCGGCGTCGCCTCGAGGCCCGCTCGGACTCCACCCGACGGCGGCTGGGCCGCGATCAGCCCGTGGCGTTCGTGGCCTTCGACCTGCTGTGGCTCGACGGGCACCCGCTCACGGAACGCCCCTGGCACGAGCGGCGCGGCCGGCTGGACGAGCTGGGGCTCGAGGGCCCGGCGTGGACGACGCCGTCGGCCTACGAGGGCGACCCGGCCCCGTTGCTCGAGGCGGCGGCAGCGTCCGGCGTGGAGACGCTGGTGGCCAAGCGCGTCGACGCGCCCTACGACCCCTCGCTGGACCCGTCGCCCTGGCGGATCTTCCCCGTCCCCGCTGCCGGCTAGCTCAGCGCCGGGCGACGAACATGCGCGACAGTCTCCAAGCGATGCCCACCTGCCGGAGCTGACGCCGATCCGCTCGCGCTGTGCGGAACTCGCGCCCGACGATCGACAGGAATTTCACGTCCTCGACGAAGTAACGGCGGAACAGGCACGTGTACATCCCTTCTGGCCTGCTCCACGGCTTCCAGGTCCTGAGCGACGTGGCCGACGTCTGCTACCGGATCGACCGGGGGCACGACCCTAGCGAAGACCGCGCTGTGCGTTACGACGATCCCGACCTGGCCATCTCGTGGCCGCTGCCGGTCGAGATGAGCCCCCGGGACGCCGCGGCCGCTTCGTGGGCCGACCTGGTCCAAGCGATGGATGGATAGCAGCCAGCCACAGCCGCTCCCTCACAAGCCGAGTTGGTGCAGGCGCCCTAGTTCGTTTGACCGTGGCAGGTGACCCCACCCGCAACTCATCGCCGCCGATTGCTAGGCGCCAGTGCGGTCGACCTCCGGCTGCGCGACCGGCACGGCGGCGCGACGCTGCTTGCGGGACAGCCAGAGCTCGCGGGCGATCGGCAGCACCGAGATGGCGACGACGATGAGGATCGCCAGCTCGAGGTTCTGCTCGATGAAGTCCACCTGGCCGAGGAAGTAGCCGAGCAGCGTGACCCCGATCGCCCACAGGAACCCGCCGACCACGTTGAAGGTCACGAAGGTGCGGTACCGCATGCTCGACACCCCGGCGACGACCGGCGCGAACGTGCGCACCACCGGCACGAAGCGGGCGAGCACGATGGTCTTGGCCCCGTAGCGCTCGAAGAACGAGTGCGCCTTGTCGACGTTCTCCTGCTTGAAGAACCGCGAGTCCGGCCGGTTGAAGATCGCCGGACCCGCCCGCCGGCCTATCACGTAGCCCACCTGGTCGCCGGCCACTGCGGCGATGAACGTGCCCACGAGGAGCCACCCGAGCGGCAGGTGCAGGGCCTCGTCGACGCTCGACGGCCCCGACGCCAGGAACCCGGCGGTGAACAACAGCGAGTCGCCCGGCAGGAAGAACCCGACGAGCATCCCCGACTCCGCGAAGACGACCGCGAAGACCCCCCAGAGACCGATGTCGTCGATGAGGCTCTTCGGGTCGAGCAGGCCCCCAGCGGCGAGCACTCGTCCGAGCATCTGGGAGAGGCTATCGGTAGCGACCAGGGGGTGCGCTACTGCGGCTGGTTCCACTCGACCCAGCCGGCGCCCTTCCTCCCGGTGGCGGCGTCCCGGAACCGGCACAGCGCCCGCGGGAAGCGCGAGACCCTGCCGGCGCCGTCCTCCAGGAGGACCGGGGCGAACGCCACAGGGTCCGCGTCGAGGTGCAGGTCGTCGTAGCCGACGGTGGCCGACGCGGGGAAGCCGTGGGGGCCGGGCACCCAGCTCGACGCGGTGCGCTCGACGCCGGCCAGCGGGACGCCGGGCGGCTGGACGAAGCCGGGGTGGTACGGCACCACCTCGTCGCCCAGCCGCACGGTGGTGCCGTGGAAGCGGGTGCCGTCGTCGAGCCAGCCCGCCGACCAGGTCCATCCGAGCGTCCACCAGTCACGAGTGCCCCAGGAGTGGTCGCGCTCGCCGATGGCGTCGAGCTCGATGCGCTCGTCGCCCACGAGGACCTCGCCGTGGACGCGGCACGGGACCTCGTAGCGGGTCGTGCCCGGCGGGTACACGTAGGCGGCGCCGTCGGTCTCCCACTCGAGGGCGAGGCCGAAGGGCACGCGGTCACCGACCGGCCGCCCGTGGGCGTCGTACATGGCGGCCGGATCCTCCAGCCCGAGCGCGAAGGCCTCGCAGCCGAGCGAGATGTGGTCGAACGGCGTCTCGATGTTGTGGTCGGCCCACAAACCCTCGGCGCGGACCTCGAGCGAGGGCGGCCGGGGCGGCCGGACATCATGATCGACCACCGTCACCAGCGGCCGGCCCTCGCCCACCACACAGGCCCAGTACCAGGCCACCGTCTGGTTGGGATAGAGCCCGAGCCGCACGTAGCCGCCGAGCGTGGCGTCGCGGGTGGCGAAGTCGTAGTACCACGACTCGCCCCACCAGTCGCCGTCCCCCACCACGTGGTAGGACTCGTCGGCGGCGGTCAATCCCGCGGGTGTGAGATCGGTCACCCACCGAGTCTGTCGCGATACGCGCGGACCTTGTGGCGGTTGCCGCAGACGTTCATCGAGCACCAGCGGCGGGAGCGGTTGCGGGATTCGTCGTAGAACGCCCACGCGCAGTCGTCGTTGGGGCAGACCTTGAGCCGGTTCCAGACCCCGGCGCGCACCAGGCTGTGCGCCGACGCCAGCACCCGGGTCAGGGCGCCGCGGGAGCCCTGGGCCACGGGTTCGAGTCCGCCGGTCGAGGGCACGATGTGGACCGGCAGCTCGGCTGCGAGGCGGTCGAGGGTCGCCCGGGCGAGGGGGTCGGGCACATCGTCGTGATGCGACGCCATCTCGGCTCGCAGCGCTCCACGCAGGTCCCGCGCCAGGGCCAGGTCGTCGTCGCCGATCGGTTGCTGCGCGCCGTCGAGGCCCTGGTCCTGGAGCCAGCGGCGAAACCCGTGGATCGACGCCAGCTGGTCGATGCCGTCCTCGACGTCGGCGGTGTTGGCGAACGATCTTACGAGCTCGACGTCCGCCTCGTTGTACCGGACAGAAGCCATGAAACCACTGTACAACCAACGGTGGTTTCCGGTATAGTGACACCACCGAAGTCTAATCACTGGTTACACCCTGAGGAACGACGATGGACCAGATGCTTCCCTTCCTGGCCGACGAGCGAGCCCGGCAACTGCGTGACGATGCCGCCCTGGTGCGTGCGGGTCGCAGCCAGCGCCGGGGCCTGCGCCGGTACATGCCTCACTGGCGTTCCTGATCCACGCGGGCAGCGTGGGGGCGGGGCGGTAGCTTCCGCCGGGTGCAGTACCTGAGCCCCCAGTGGATGGAGGCTGCCCGCCTGGCCGTCTCAGGTGACGCGAGCCTGGCCCGCGCCACCGCCGGCGTGAGCCTCACGGTCGAGCACGTGGTGATCGATGGGCCCCGGGGGCCGATTCGCTGGCACGTCACCATCGACGATGGGAGGGTCGGGTTGATCGAGGGCCCGGCCGTGGCACCCGACCTGCGGTTCACCACCGACTACGCGACGGCCGCCCAGATCGCCGGGGGCGCGCTGGGCGCGCAGCGAGCCTTCGTGGAGGGCCGCTTGCGACTGGGCGGGGACCTGGGCGTGCTGATCCGCCACCACAAGGCGTTGTCGACGATCGACGACGTCCTGGCCGGGGTCCGGGCCCGGACGATCGGCACATAGGATGCAACGACCGTGCCCGAGATGCCCGAGCTCCAGGCCCACGCCGAGCGCCTGACCGAGGCGTTCGAGGGCGCCGTGCTGCAGCGGTTCACCCCCCTGGCGTTCACGGTGCTCAAGACGGCGACGCCCGGACCGGAATCCGCCCAGGGGCACGCACTCCAGTCCGTCGGCCGGCGGGGCAAGCACCTGCTCCTGCGGTTCGAGCCGTGCACCTTCGTGGTCCACCTCATGCAGGGCGGGCGTCTCCGGGTCGACGAGAAGCAGGCCGCCCGACCCCGGAACGGGCAGGGACGATGGCGGTTCGCCGATGGGCGGGCGTTGCTGCTCACCGAGGCGGGCACCGAGCGCAAGGCCGGCGTGTGGGTCGTGGCAGGCGACCCGCTGAGCCAAGCCCCCCTGGACACCCTCGGTCCCGAGGCCCACCTGCTCGACGAGCCAGCGATGGCTCGCCTGCTGGCCGAGAACTCGATGCGCCTCCACGGCTGGCTGCGCGACCAGGGGATCCTGGCAGGCATCGGCCGGCGCCTGGCCAACGAGATCTGCTACCGGGCCAAGCTGTCGCCCTTCGCCAACACCGCCAAGCTCTCGCCCGACGAGGTCAAACGCCTCCACGTCGCGATGGGCGAGTGCATCGACGAGTCGCTCGACTACGAGCGCACCCGCGACGATATGTCGTCGTCCGCGGAGCGCCCTGGCGGCGTCCACCATCGCACGGGCGAGACGTGCCCCGTGTGCGGCGACACCGTGCGCGCCGTGGAGTACCGCAGCTACACGGTCAACTACTGCCCCACCTGCCAAACCGGCGGCACGGTGCTGGCGGACAACACCACCAGCCGCTTCCTGAAGTAGGACTCGCGGCGGTCCTGCTCAGATCAGGCCGAGCGCGACCACGGTGTCACGCTCGCCGGCCAGCTCGGCCACCGAGGCGTTGATGCGCCTGCGGCTGAAGTCGTCGAGGTCCAGGCCCGGAACGATCTCGTAGTCCCCGCCCGCGGTGGTGCAGGGAAAGCCGGAGACCAGGCCCTCGGGCACGCCGTAGCTGCCATCGGATGGCACCGCCATCGACACCCAGTCATCGGGAGGCGAGCCCTGCGCCCTGTCGCGCACGTGCTCGATGGCGGCATTGGCGGCCGAGGCAGCGGACGACAGCCCACGGGCCTTGATGACCGCTGCGCCCCGCTGCTGCACCGTGGGGATGAACTCGTGCTCGAGCCAGCCGCGATCACCGCCGATGGCGTCGAAGGCGGGCTTGCCGGCGATCTCGGCGTGGAACACGTCGGGGTACTGGGTCGCCGAGTGGTTCCCCCAGATCGTCATCCTGACGACGTCGGCTATGTCGGCGCCGGCCTTGCGGGCGAGCTGGGCCTTCGCCCGGTTGTGGTCGAGCCGGGTCATGGCGGAGAAGCGCTCGCGGGGGACGTTGGGTGCGTTGTTCATGGCGATCAGCGCGTTGGTGTTGGCCGGGTTGCCGACGACCAGCACCCGCACGTCGTCCGCCGCGTTCGCGGATATGGCTCTGCCCTGAACGGTGAAGATCGCGCCGTTGGCGGACAGCAGATGGGCGCGCTCCATCCCCTCCTTGCGGGGCATGGCGCCGACGAGGAGTGCATAGTTGGCGCCCGCGAAGGCCCGCCCGGCGTCGTCGGTGCCCACGACGTCCGCCAGCAGCGGGAAGGCGCAGTCGTCCAGCTCCATGCACACGCCCTCGAGGGCGCTGAAGGCCTGGGGGATCTCGAGCAACTGGAGGATCACCGGTTGGTCGTCGCCCAGCATCTGACCGCTGGCGATGCGGAACAGCAGGGCGTAGCCGATCTGACCGGCCGCCCCAGTGACGGCGACGCGTACGGGATCCTTCATGGGGGCCGACCATACGATGCGGCACGGCCCGGAGCCAGACTGCTCCTTGAAGGCTTTCGCGGCTGAGCACCGGTTTTCCTTCGAGACGCGGCGAGGGAGCGCCCGTGGGCGCTCCCCGCCGGTGGTGGGCATCCCGCCGCAGCGCTAGAGCTGCATCGCCTTGATTTCGAGGAACTCCTCGAAGCCGTGCGGCCCGTACTCGCGACCGTATCCGCTGTTCTTGAAGCCACCGAACGGTGCGCTCGGGTTGAAGGCGCCGCCGTTCACCTCGATCTGGCCGGTGCGGATCCGGCGGGCGAAGGCCTGTGCTCGCTCGGCATCGGCGGCCCACACGCCACCCGACAGCCCGTAGACCGAGTCGTTGGCGATGCGCGCCGCCACGTCCTCGTCCACGTAGGCGATGATCGACAGGACCGGCCCGAAAATCTCCTCCTGGGCGATCGTCATGTCGTTGCGGACCTCCGAGAACACCGTGGGCCGGACGTAGTAGCCCTGCTCGAAGCCCTCGGGGCGCTCCGGACCGCCGGTCACCAGCTTGGCGCCCTCGTCGACGCCCTTCTGGATGTAGCCCGTCACCCGGTCGACCTGGGCCTGGCTCGACAACGGTCCGAGCCGGGCGCCGTCGGCAAACGGATCGGACGGCTGGTAGTGGGCCTCCGCCTCGTCGGCGGCGATGCGTTCGGCGTCGGCGACGCGGGATGCCGGCACCAGCATGCGGGTCAGCGCCGTGCAGGTCTGGCCCTGGTTGAGGTAGCACTTGCCGACGCCGTCACGTACGGCGTTTTCGAACGCCTCGTCGTCGAGGTCGTCGAGCAGCACGTTGGCCGACTTGCCGCCCAGCTCCAGCGCCACCCGCTTGAGGGACTGCGCCGCGAGCTCGGCCACCCGCTTGCCGGCCCGGGTCGACCCGGTGAACGACACCATGTCGATCTGCGGATGCAGCGCGATGGCCTCGCCGACGACCGGCCCGGTGCCGATCACCAGGTTGAACACCCCAGCGGGCAGCCCGGCGTCGTGGATCACGTCCGCCAGGATCAAGGCATCGAGCGGCGCCACCTCGCTGGGCTTGAGCACCACCGTGCAGCCGGCGGCGATCGCGTAGGCGACCTTGGCGGCGATCTGGTGCAGCGGGTAGTTCCACGGGGTGATGGCCCCCACCACGCCGACCGGCTCCCGCACGACGATGCTGTTGCCCAACCGCCTCTCGTACTCGTAGCTCTCGGCGAGCTGTGCGGCGGTGTTGAAGGAGTTGATGGGTAGGCCGGCCTGGATCATGAGGCTCAGCCACTTGGGCATGCCGGCCTCGCGCGTGACCACCGTGGCGATCTCGTCCATGCGGGCGCCGAGACCCTCGGCGATGCGGGTGCAGTACTTGGCCCGCTCCTCGGGTGTCGTCTGCGACCAGGACGCGAAGGCGGCGCGCGCGGCCGTCGCCGCGGCGTCGACGTCGTCGGCCGTGCCGGCGGGCACCTGGGCGATGACCTCGCCGTTGGTGGAGTCGTGGACGTCGATCGTGTCCGAACCGGTGGACGGCACCCAGGCGCCGTCGATGTAGAGCTTGTCGTGGACCTGCACGGCGGAACCCCCTAGATGGAGCGTCGAGACCCGACGCTAGCGCCGTTCCTGACCCAGCGGTCAAGGTGGGCGTCGGGAGCGACCGCAGAGGCGTTACCTGCGGCGCCGGCCGGGCCGTCCGAGTACCCAGAAGGCGATGCCCGCCGCCACGCCCACGTTCAGCGAGTCGACCCCGCCCCGCATGGGGATGCCCGCCCGCACATCGGCGGCGGCCAGGGTGCCGGGCGACAGGCCCGGCCCTTCGGCCCCGAACAGCAGTGCCACGCGGTCGTCGCGCCGGTCGACGCCCTGGTCGGCACCGTCGAGGGCCAGCTCGTCGAGGGGAACGGCGCCGTCGTCGGGCGTCAGGGCCACCAGGCTGAAGCCGTGTGCCCGGAGCACGTCGAGGCCGTCGGGCAGGCGTGGGATCCAGGCCCACGGGAACCCGTAGCCCTCGCCCATCGCCACCCGCGACGTGCGGCGGTAGAGCGGATCGCTGCAGGTGGGATCGAGCAGGACCGCGTCCATGCCGAGGCCGGCGGCCGATCGCAGGATCACGCCCAGGTTGGTGGGGTTGCTCACCCGTTCCAGCACCACCACCCGCCGGGCGGCGGCCAGCACCTCGGCGGCCGGCCGGGGCGGGCGCCGCGCGAAGCAGGCCAGCAGGCCACGGTGGACGCCGAGGCCGGTGATGCGCTGCAGCACGGCCGGCAGCGCGGCATAGACGGGCACGCCGGCATCCACGCCGGCCGGCAGCGGATCGGTGCAGGTGGCGTCGACCAAAACCGCCCGCAGCTGGTAGCCGGCGCGGATGGCTCGCTCCGCCACGATGTCGCCCTCGGCGATGAACACGCCGGGCTCGCCGGGCCGAACCCGGCGGGCCAGCTCGCGGTCGCGCAGGCCCACGAAGGGCGCGATCCGGGGGTCACGGGGGTCGTCGATCGGCACCCAGGGCACCGGCGCATGGTTTCGCCGGCGGGTGCGGACCGCAAGGCCTGGGCCCGTTGGGCGCCCCGGCGGTCAGGACGACTCGTCGATCACGGTCGAACCGGCCGATGCGCCCGACACGCAGCCACCACTCGATCCCGTGGACGGCCAAGCCATGACCTCGAGCGTGCCCGGCCCGTAGGCGCCATCGGCGGTGACGCCATGCTGCTGCTGGACGTTCATGACCGCCTGCGTGGTCTGCGCGCCGTAGTCGCCGTCGACGCCGACGCTCTGCCCGTTGCAGCGGACCAGCGCGGTCTGGAGTACGACGACGGCCTCGTCGTCGCCCCCTCCCTCGTGCATGACGCAGCTGGCGGAGTCGTCCGAGCTGACCAGGGAAGTGTCGCCCGGCACCTGGGCGTTGCCCGACGCCGTCTCCACGACGACCACGCCGTCGCACGTCGACGCGTTGTCGAGGTCGAAGTCGCCACCGTTGCCGTTGTCGCAGCCGGAATCGGTGGAGCCGATGGCGGCAAGGCCGAACAACACCAGGACGGCGATTCCTCCCGCTTTCGATGCCACGGCCGCTCCCCTGGCTGGTGGGTACGCCCCGAGCACGCTCGTTCCAGACGGGCGACGCCGAAAACGTAACGTGAGGGACCGCCGGAGACGGGGATCCCCCTAGGCTATACAAGTTCGATACAAGTTCCCCGATCGGAGAAGATCGCCCATGGCCAAGATCAAGGTCGCCAACCCCGTCGTCGAGATCGACGGGGACGAGATGACACGGGTCATCTGGCAGTTCATCAAGGACAAGCTGATCCTCCCCTACCTGGACGTCGAACTGCTCTACTACGACCTCTCGATCCAGAAGCGCGACGAGACCGACGACCAGATCACCGTCGACGCCGCCAACGCGATCAAGCAGCACGGCGTGGGCGTGAAGTGCGCCACCATCACGCCGGACGAGGCCCGCGTCGAGGAGTTCGGCCTGAAGAAGATGTGGCGCTCACCCAACGGCACGATCCGCAACATCCTCGGCGGCGTCGTGTTCCGGGAGCCGATCATCTGCTCCAACGTGCCGCGGCTGGTGCCGGGCTGGACCAAGCCGATCGTCATCGGCCGTCACGCCCACGCCGACCAGTACAAGGCCACCGACTTCGTCGTCCCCGGGCCCGGGACCCTGACGATCAGCTACACCCCGACCGACGGCGGCTCGCCCATGGAGTTCGAGGTGGCCCAGTTCCCCGGCGGCGGCATCGCCATGGGCATGTACAACTTCGACGACTCGATCCGGGACTTCGCCCGGGCGTCGTTCCGCTACGGGCTCGAGCGTCACTACCCCGTCTACCTGTCCACGAAGAACAC
>JBKPHE010000026.1:0-18487 GCA_046744485.1 Actinomycetota bacterium
CCCGGGGATCGACCATCAATCCCCGCTCTTGCAGCTTCGCTGCGGGCCGCTCGGGCCTCGCTCGCTCTCTCGCCCTACGGGACGCTCGCTCATGGACGGGACCCTACCGCCGCCTCGTTCGTGGCCATCGTGGTCGGCCGCTCACCGGAACCGTTCGATCCGCACCCGCACCGACACATCGATGTCGTCGAGCCCGGCGACACCGCCCAGCGGCGGCGGCACGAATCGGGGCGGGTCGGCCACCGCCGAGCCGGCCACCTCGTCGGGCACGCCGTCGGCGTCGTCATCCTCCAGTCGCAGGCGGATGGTCGTGCGCTCGCCCATCGGGCCCAACGACCGCTCGGCGTCGTCCGCCAGCCGCGCCAGCTCCGCCTCGCTGGCCGCCCCGTTGGCGGCGCGCGAAGCGGCGTCGTTCAGCGCCCCGCGCAGGGTGGACGTGGCGTACAGGCCGTACAGCACCTGCACCGCCAGCAACAGGAACACGAGGAACACCACGAACCCGGCGGCGGTCGACACCATCCCCGCGCCGCGGTCGTCCGTCACCCTCCGATCTGCTCGATCTGGTCGTTGGTCTTCTGCTCGGTGGTGTCCCACATCGACTTGAACCCGACCCACATCAGCGCCCCGAGGAACGCCATGATGAGCACCGCGATCGCGGCCGATATGACCCCCTCGCCGCGATCGTCCCGAGCGAACCGTGACAATGACATGACTGACTCCTTCACGAGTTGGCGAACAGACTGAGGGCGTCGATGAACGGCACCGCCAGGAAGATCACGCCCGGCACGAGGGCGGCGACGGTCACCGGGATCCACACCTGCTGACCGCGACGCTCGATGGTCTCGACCAGCTCGCGATGGACGTCGCGGCGGATGGCCCGGGCCTCGTCGCCGATCAGCCGGCCCAGGTCGCCCGACTGGCGGTTGAGCGCCAGGACGCCAACCAGCCGGTGGAGGGCCTCGACGTCGGCGACCGTCGCCCATTCCCGCAACGCCTCGGTCTCGGACAGGCCCTGGCGGATGCGGCCCACCACCCGCCGGAGGTCCCGGCCGCATGCGCCCTTGCCACGGTCCGCAAGCCGGCTGAGCCCGGCGCCCAACGAATAGCCGGCCGACAGCAGCATGCCGAGCTGCTCGGCCACGACCGGCAGCTCCAGGAAGATGCGGCGCTGCCACGCGTGCGACGCCGCGGCCAGGTGTTGCTCGACCACCAGGAACCCGATCAGCGGCCCGGTCACGATCAGCAGTAGCGCCACCGGCCCCGACTGCCGTGTGGCCACGGCGAAGACGCTCCCGATCACGAGCCCGACCGCGGCCCACCCCAGTTGCCGCACCCGGAAGGCGGTGACATCGAGCGTCGAGCCGACCCGCTCGAGCCGCACAGCCAGCGCCTCGGTCACGCCCACCGCCCGTGCCATTCGCTCCCCTACGGCTCGGGCCAGCGGACCGATCACCTGTCCGAACGTCTCTGCCGACACGAGGATGCCGGTGCTCCGCGCGGTCGACCCTCCCGGAACGTACGGCGCCAAGCGGTCGACCAGCGGCCGCCGCCGGAACCAGCGGATGTGGCTCAGCAGCAGCGTCGAGCCCACGAACAGCGCCAGGGCCGCCAACGCCAACAGTTGCGTCCGGTTCACCCCAATCCCCCCGCCGCGCCTACTCGAAGAAGACCCGCTGCTCTTCGGGCAGCCTGAGCAGCCGGCCGGCCCACACCCAGCACGCCAGCACCGAAACGATCCCGATGACCACCAACGCCTGACCCCACGGTGTGGCATAGGCCGCCCGCCCGTTGCCGACCGACATGCCCACCAGCGCCATCCCCAGTGGGACGAGGAGCACGAACCGCCGTGCGAAACGCACGCCGGCCTGCTTGGACCGAGCATCCTTGCGGCCCTGGACGTCGATCACGCGGTCCTCGATCAGCGCCTCCAGCCGCCGGTCGAGGTCGTTGCCGCCGACCTCGTGCGCCACGAGCAGCGTCTCGCACGCAGCGTCCGCGGTGGGATCCGCCAGCCCGTCCTTGAGCACCGCCACTGTGCGCTCGAAATCCGTGGAGAGCACCCACTCCCGTTGCGCCGCCGCGAACGCGGGACGGAGGCTCGCCGGGGCCCGCTCCCCCGCCTCGAACAGGGCCTGCGGCACCGACCGACCCAGCCCTGAGGTGCGGATGCGGATCTCCTCGATCAGCCGCGGCCACGCCTCCCGGGCGCTGGCCCGCAGCTGCTGGCGACGCGCCCGGTAGGAGGCGAGCGGCGTGGCACCGACGCACAGGGCCACGCCCAGCGCCGGCAGGGCACCGCCGAACAGGGCCAGTCCGGCGACGGCTCCCAGCGCGGTCAAAGCCGCTGTGACGAGGGCGAACTGTCGCACGCTCACGTCGCCGATCCCCGCCTGCACGAGCCAGTCCGACGCCCGCCGCCGGCGTCGTGCCGGCCGGGTCGCGGGCGGACCCAGCCGCAGTCCCCGCCACCCGAGGACCACGGCCGTGTACAGGTAGTAGGTCCCTGCCGCGGCACAGAGCGCCACCACGAGCCCCATCACCCGACCGCTCCTGGAACCTGGAGCCGCCCGAGGCCGGTGTCGGTGCGATCACCCAGCAGGTAGCGGACGTCGTGGCCGGCCTCGGCCAGCGCCCGTGCCGCCCGGGCAGGAAGGTTTCCCGTCCATGCCAGCGACTGGTCGGCCCCCGGCCGCCGGAACACCTCGGTGACGGTGAACTGGGTGGCCTCGAGGCCGCCCTGGAGGTCCTCGACCATGACGACCTCGGTCACCCTCGGCCCGCCGGCCGCGCGGGTGCAGTGCACGACGACGTCGATGCTCTCGCTCACCAGGGTGTTGAGTGCCGCCAGCGGCAGGCCGCCGGGCGCGTCCGCAAGCTGGCACACGAACCGCAACCGGGTCAGCGCCTGGCGCGCCGACCCGGCGTGGATCGTCGTGAACCCCGTGACCCCCGACGACAGCGTCAAGAGCAACGGCAGCGCCTCGCGGTCCCGTACCTCGCCGACGATGGCGACGTCGGGCGCCATGCGCAGAAACCCGGCCACCAGCCGCCGCAGGTCGACCGGCTCGCGGTCGGAACGGGCGGCGCGGGTCTGCATGTGCGCGACGTTGGGCAGCGGGATGTCAGTCTCGAAGACCTCCTCGGCCACCACCACCCGCAGCGCCGGGTCGAGCTCGGCCGCGGTGCACGACAACAGCGTCGTCTTGCCGGCACCAGGATGGCCGGCGAAAACGATCGAGAGTCGCGCCTGCACGCAGGCCCGCAGGAACGCCGCCACCCGCGCCGTCAGCATGCCCCGCTCGACCAGCTCGTCGAGCGACGCGAAGGGGATGCCGGTGAACTTTCGGACGTTCACGAGCACGTGCCCGCCACGGGCGACGTCGCCGTGGACGATGTGGACCCGTGCGCCGTCGTCGAGCTGCGCGTCCTGAAGGCCGTCGGCCGGGTCCAGCTTGCGGTGTGCGCTGGATGCGTCGTCGAGCAGCTTGGTCAGTGTCCGCAGCACGTGGCCGTCGTCGTGGAAGACCTCGTCGTGGTATCCGGACGGTCCCCTGTGGCGGCGCACGAACACCGTCGCGGGATCGTTGACCATGATCTCCCAGACGTCGTCGTCCTCGAGCAGCGGCGTGAGGGGCCCGTAGCGCGCCAGGTTGCGGAAGGCCCGCTCGGCGACCTGGTCGGGATCGGCGAGTGCGAACGGCCGCCGGCCGCGCCGATGGTCGTCGCCCCACCGCGCCACCTCCTCTGCGATCAGCGCCCTCAGCTTGGACTCGCCGGCCGCAGACGACATCTCCAGCGAGACGTCCTTGGCCCGCTCCTGGACCAGACGCTCGATCTCGACGAGTGGTGACGGCGTTGCGCCACCGACGCGATCGGACCGCCACAGCGACGGCGTCACGACCCGGCCTCGTCGTCGGCTGCGCCGTCGTCGGCGAACCAGCTGCCCAGGGACCCGGGCGCGACCGCAACCGGTTCGGGCGCCGGGAGTGGGACCAGCTCGGGCGTGCGGTCGAGCAATGCCCGCACCGCGCCGGTGATCGGACGGACGATCTGGGGTGGCAGGGGTGCGCCGTCCAGCACCAGGTCGTCGAGCCCGCGCCGCTCGGGGACGAAGATCGGCGTCGACGCCAGCGCGACGCCGGGGCAGGCGGCCGCCAGCAGCGGGCCTGCGAGCGTGCCGCCGAGCTCGCCGCGCTGCCGTGCGCCACGGGGGGCCCGGTTCACGACCGGCACGATCCGGGCGCCGGCGATGCCGAACTCGACCAGCTCACGCACCACCCGCAGGTGCGCATGGACCCCGGCCACGCCCGGCAGGCCCACCACCAGGACGATCTCTGCGTCCCGCAGCGCCACACGCGCCAGCAGGTTCCGGTCCTCGACATCCAGCGAGCCGCACTCCGCCTCGCCCTCGACGTCGGGATCGACGTCGCTCACCACCACCCGGTAGGCGCGCCGCACGCCGTCGAGTGCGGCCGCCAGTGCCCGGGGCCGCAATGCCGTCCAGTCCCGGTGGCGTCGCAGGCCCAGCAGCAGGTCGTAGCCGCGGCCCGGCACCGAGAAGCACACACTCCGCACCGCGGCAGCATCTAGCGCGGTACCCCGGTAGGCCTCGGCCAGCTCCACGACGCCGGGCACCACGTCACCTGAGTCGTGCAGCAGCGCCTGCTGTGCGTGGAGCGCCAGGTCCGCGAGCACGACCAGCCCGACATCCCGGGGATCGGCCGCCAGTCCCGCGGCGAGCGCCATCGCCAGCGTGGAGCGACCGACTCCGCCGGACCCGGTGACGGCGACGGATCGACCCCGCCAACGGGCGGGTGCCTGCTCCGCCTGGTCCGAAGCAGCCGCGGCGTCCTCGCGGCGAGCGATCGGTTGCGCCACCGCGCGCAGGGCGTCCAGCAGCACGCCGCGTTCGACATCGGCGGGAAGTACCGCCGCCACGCCGAGGTCGCGCCATGACCGCGCCGACCGCCCGTCGTCGATGGCGATGACCGCGCAGCCGTACCGGCCGGCCAGCTCGATCAGGTCACGGTCCAGCGCCGCCAATCCCCCGTCGACGAGCAAGGCAGAGAACGGCCGGCCCGAGCGCAGGCGCGCCCGCACCTCCTCGCCCGACACCGCCTTGACGAAATCGACCGGCAGTGCCGCGGCGGTGGCCCAGCGCGCCACCTGCCCGAACCAGGCGGCGCGCGCCCGGGCGAGCCCGAGGACGACATAGCGGTCGGTGGCCATCAACCGCCACCGCGGGACATGTGCGTGCTGCGAACCAGCGTGACCTCTCCGTCACGCACCGCCTGAATGAGTGGCTCCCGCAGCGCCGGATCGGCGATGGTCACGGTGATCGTCAGTTCGCCGGTCGTGCCGAAGGACCCGCCGTCGTCCGCCGCGGCGTCGACGATCTGCACGCCCTCGGCCACCGCGGTGGTGCCACTGTCGTCTGTCACGAACACGTCGACGAGGTCGCCACTACGCAGGCGCCCGTCCACCGCGCGATCCCGGGCGATCGAGAACGACAGCTCCGCCGCGGGGGTCGCCTGCCCCGGATCGCTCACCTGGCCGACCTGCACCAACTCGCCATCACCGATCGGGCCCAGCGCCACCCGCCCCTCGATGCGGGCGGCGTCGGTGAATGCGGCCGCCGACAGCCCGGCCGGCAGGTCGATCCGCTCGTAGCGGATGTCGTCGGCGGTGAGTGACTGGCCGGGGAGGATCGGGCGGGCCGCCACCGCATAGGACGTGTCGGCGGCACCCGATGCCTGCTGCCAGGCCGCGAAGGTGCACACACCGGCGACGGCGACCAGCAGCCCGCCGACGATGGCCCGGGCGCCGGGGAGACCCATCCGCCGCTCAACGATGCGGCGCGCGACGCCACCCGGCGCCGCAGCATCGACACCGTTGCCCTGGCGCGTCATGACCACCGCGTCACCGCTCGTGCCGCTCGCGTCACCATCGCGTCCGTTGAGCACCTCCCAGCGCGGTCCGACGCCCCAACAGCCCGATCGCTGCTTCCCTCACGAGGCGTGAGGAAGCGACTACACCTTAGCCGACCGTTTTGGCTCCGGTGAGAATTAGACCGAAAGAGGCCAAAACACCACGCGAGGGAGTAAAGTGTGTGCCGTGAACACCGACGAGACCGAGTGGCTCTCGACTCAAGAAGCGGCGCGTCGCCTCGGCATCACGCCCCGCACCCTGTATCGCTTCATCGATCATGGCGAGCTCCCCGCCTACAGGTTCGGCCGGGTCATTCGGCTCCGGGCGCACGAAGTCGACGACTTCATCGGCCGGTCACGCATCCAGCCGGGCGAGCTCGAGCACCTCTATCCCGAGCCGGCCACTCGCGGCAGCGACGACGACATCTGAGCCTGCCACCTCGCCGGCCATTGTCCGGGCGGTGGCCATCCTCCGGCCGCGGGTGTCGTCGACACCTCGTCGAGCGCCCACGGGTCGAGCATCCGGCGTAGCCGGTGCTGGCTGCGTGGCTCAGGCCTACCGAAGCACCGCCTGCTAATCGACCGGTAATGCCCTCGGCTCACGCTCAACACATGGCGGGCAGGTTTCTCCCCCGCGTCGTTTGGGGGGATCGGGTGGTGTCACTTCTGCGACCCGGTGCCGCGGTGCGCGCGGAGCCGTTCGGAGCGGAGCAGGGGCTCGCGTCTGGCCCGAACACGACGTGGCTGATCCACGAGCGTCTCGCGGACATCGACGAAGACTTCGCTCGACACGAGCTCAACGCCATGCTCTCGGCGACTTCGTCGCGGGCGCACAGCGCTCGTCACGTCCCCGCCAGCCACCCACGACGAGGCCGGGAACGATCGGTGAGCGGCTCGCCAGCGACGAAGCCCAGCCCCGTGGGTTAGGCGGCACGGCGGTCCTCGGGTCGGCGTACTGGTCGTCGCCGGCCGGCGGTTATCCACAACCGCGCACAGATCGCCCGCCCGAATTCACAGGCATGTCCTCTCGAAGCTCACAGCTCATCCGCCGTACCGTTCGCGACATGCCGACGTTCGAGGTGATGCTGCGAGACCGGAGCGTCGAGACCGTCGACGGCGCCGACGCCTACCAACAGGAAGGCCCGATGACCACCTTCTTCCGCCGCGGCCGCGGCCGCGAGGTCATCGACTCCTGGAGCACACGGATCGCCAGCTTCCACACCGCCGATCTACTCGCCGTTCGGCGCCGCGATGCGGCCGTCGAGCAGCTCCGGGCCGCGAGCTGAATCGCCTACCCGTCGACCACGACTTCGACGATGGCCCCGACCGGGACATAGGCCGTGACGGCGGCCGCGCCCGCCACCCGCACCCCCACCACGTCCTGACCCACCGACCGGATCGCACCGGCCACGGCGTCCTCGCCGCCCGCCATCACCAGCAACACCGCCGCCCGCTCGGCCGCCAGGCGCGCCAGGATGTCGACGAGGCGGAGCGACGCGGCGACCAACCGATCACCGATCGTCGACGCCTCACCCGGGAGCGTGCGCACCGACGTCACCGCGGCCACCGCGATGATCACGTCGGCGTCGGCCGACCGGAGGGCCACGAAGTCGGAACCCAGGGCCCGGACCTCGCCCCGGTGGCGGCGCCCGCCCCGCACGTGCACGGCGACTGGCGCGCCGCGCTCGGCGACGTCCGCCAGCACGCCGTCCAGGCTTCCCTCTTCCTCTGCCTGATGCCGCAGCCAACGCTCCCGGACCCGCAACCGGGCCGCCTCGTCGACGCGGGCGTCGGCAACCCAGCGGTCGATCCGAGCGGCGAGGCTCTCGCCCAACAGGCCGCCGACGACTGCCGCTTCGCCCGAGTCGTCAGCCGAGGGACCATCCACGGGCCCGGGACGCTACCGCGCCTGGCGGGGTCGCCCCGCCAAAGGCGTTTACCCCCAGCGGCTCGAAGGGGAACGATGAGTACATGACACGACAGCACCCCGTAAGAGTCCTGGCCGCCCTCGTCCTCGTCGGAGCCGGCGCCGGCGCCCTAGCCGGCTGTGGCGACGACGAGCCGTCCACGGAGGAGGCAACGGCCGACGTGTGCGATGCCCGCGAAGACCTCGACGACACGTTGACCCAGCTCGGCCGGCTCGATCCGACCGACCGCTCCGACCTCGCCGACGCGCGAGAAGAGATCTCCAACGACGTTGACGAGCTGAGCAGTGCCGGCCAGGCACTGGCCGAGTCTGAGTGGGACAACGTCGAGCGGGCGTGGGAGAACCTTCGGGACACGGTCGACAACCTGGACGAGAACACGACCTTCGCCGAGGCGCGCGAGCAGCTGTCGTCGGCCGGCGAGGAACTGACCGGCGCCTGGGACGAGTTCGCCTCCAAAGTCGACTGCGAGGGCTAGCGACCGGCCCGCGTGGTCGCCGCGAGAGCGCCTAGGCTGGGTCTCTCGTGGCGACCACGCAGGTCAAGATCTCCGTACCCGGCAACCATCTCATGGTCGATCTCCTCGGCCAGCGCGACGAGCTGCTCCGTGTGGTCGAGTCCGCGTTCGAGGGTGTCGAGATCCACGTACGAGGCAACGAGATCGCCATAGAGGGCGACGAGGCCGACCGCGTGGGTCACCTGTTCGAAGAGCTGGTCCTCCTGCTCGAGCGGGGGCAGCGGCTCGAGCCGGCAAGCGTCGTGCGCACCATCGACATGGTGCGCGCCGACCAGCGTCCCTCGGAGGTGCTCACCGCCGAGGTGCTCCGCTCCTCGCGGGGCCGCACGGTCCGTCCCAAGTCCGCGGGCCAGAAGCGCTACGTCGACGCCATCCGCGACAACGTCATCACGTTCGGCATCGGCCCCGCCGGCACCGGCAAGTCGTGGCTGGCTGTGGCGGTGGCAGTGCAGGCGCTACAGGCCAAGGAGGTCGACCGCATCATCCTCACCCGGCCGGCGGTCGAGGCCGGCGAGCGGCTCGGATTCCTGCCCGGCGACCTCGCGGCCAAGATCGATCCCTACCTGCGGCCGCTCTACGACGCGCTGTTCGACATGGTCGAGCCCGAGGGCGCGCAGCGCCTCATCGAAAGGGGCACCGTCGAGGTGGCACCGCTGGCGTTCATGCGGGGCCGCACGCTCAATGCCAGCTTCATCATTCTCGACGAAGCCCAGAACACCACGCCCGAGCAGATGAAGATGTTCCTGACCCGCATCGGGTTCGGCTCCAAGGTCGTGGTCACCGCCGACATGACCCAGGTCGACCTGCCTACCGGCCGCAGCGGTATGACCAACCTGGCCCGGACCCTCCGGGGCATCGACGGCCTCGAGTTCGTGCACCTCACGTCGCACGACGTCGTCCGCCACAAGATCGTCCAGGACATCGTCGACGCCTACGAACGAACCGACACCCCCGTCGGCCTCGACCGCAGCGCCGAGCCCGAGCCGACTCGGCCACCCGACGGGCGCAGATCGCCCGGCACCTGATGGGCCCGCCCGACGGCGAGGTGGGCGAGGTGAAGGTGTTCGGCGCCGACGAGCAGCAGGCGGCACCGGTCGACGTCCTGCGCTGGGTCGATCTTGCCCGGAACGTGCTGCTGGCCGAGGGGGTGAGCGGCCACGTCGAGCTGTCGCTGTTGTTCGTCGACGAGGACACCATCAGCGGCCTCAACCGCCGTTTCATGGACGCCGACGGCCCGACGGACGTGCTGGCGTTCCCCATCGACGATCCGGTCACCGATGCGGCCGGGCGCGCCGACACGAGCTCGGCGGACCCCGAGCCGTTGCTGCTGGGCGACGTGGTGGTGTGCCCGGCGGTGGCCGGGCGCCAGGCACGGGAGCACGCCGGAAGCTACGACGACGAGTTGGCGCTGCTCGTGGTGCACGGCGTGCTGCACGTGCTGGGCCACGATCACGCCGAGGTCGACGAAGCGGTGACCATGCAGGCCCGCGAGCGCGAGCTGCTGCGGCGCTTTCACCGGCGGAGGTGAGGGAACTGGCGAGCACGATCCTCGCTGCGGGCCTCTCCGTGGGCGACCGATGGATGCTGGTCTCCATCGCCGCGCTCCTGGTCGTGACGATGCTCCTGGCCGGCGCCGAGACGGGCCTGAGCCGCATGCCCAAGTCGCGGGCCCAGGTCCTGGACGCCGAGGGCCGGCGCGGGGCCCGCAGGCTCCTCGAGCTGGCCGGCCGCCCCGACCAGTTCGTGAACCCCCTGCTGTTCGCCCTGCTCGTGTGCCAGCTGGCCCAGGCAACCCTGGTGGGCATCGTCGCCGAGCGCCTGTGGGGGCTTGCCGGCGTGGCGATCGCCATGGCCATCGACATCGTCGTCGTGTTCGTCTTGGCCGCCTCGGCCCGCACCTGGGCGGTCCTCAACCCCGACCGCGCCGCGCTGGTCGCCGCCGGGCCCGTGGGCGCGCTGGTCCGGTTCCCGTTGCTCCGCCTCACGACCCGGGCACTCATAGGACTCACCAACCTGCTGCTGCCGGGCAGGGGGTTGAAGCAGGGGCCCTACGTGTCCGAGGAAGAGTTGCTGGCGGTGGCGGAGCTGGGCGTCGAGGAGGGCGTGATCGAGGAGCACGAGCGCGCCCTCATCGAGTCGATCATCGAGTTCGGGGACACCGTCGTGCGGGAGGTGATGGTTCCCCGTCCCGACATGGTGACCGTGGCCAAGGACTTCCGGGTGGCGGACGTGATGGAGGTGGTGCTGCTCAACGGCTACAGCCGGCTCCCGGTCGTGGGCGACAGCATCGACGACGTCGTGGGCATCACCTACGCCAAGGATCTGATGCGGGCCGAGCGCGACGGCGAGGAGGACCTGCCGGTGTCCCAACTGGTGCGGGCCGCCCGCTACGTTCCCGAGACCAAGCGGGTTCCCGACATGCTGCGAGAGATGCAGCGGGACAAGTTCCACATGGCGATCGTGGTGGACGAGTACGGCGGCACCGCCGGGCTGGTCACGCTCGAGGACATCATCGAGGAGCTGGTCGGCGAGATCGTCGACGAGTTCGATGTGGAGGATCCGCTGGTGGAGCCCTTGGCCGGTGGCGGCGTGCGCGTCGATGCCCGCACGGCGCTCGACGAGGTCAACGACCTGCTCCACGCCGAGCTGCCCGAGGGCGACTGGGACACCATCGGCGGCCTGCTCTACCACCACCTCGGGCACGTCCCCGTCGAGGGTGAGTCGGTCGTGGTGGGGGGTTGGCTGCTCACTGCGCAGCGGATCCAGGGCCGGCGCATCGGCCGGGTGCGCATCACTCGCCAGGATGGTATGGAAGGGGCCGTGAGCAGTCGCAGAGCACCCCGCCCGCCGTCCGCCGGGGACACGTCCCCGAATCCCCGCGCTGCGGGCGAGCGACCGGCCCCGGCCGGGTGATTCGCGGCCGCGGCGCCGACCGCGGGCAGGTGGGCGGCAGCGAGGTGCTGCCCTTCGGACTGCTCGTGTTCGTGGTCGGAACGCTCCTCGTGGCCAACGCCTGGGCGGTCATCGACGCCAAGCTCGCCGTGGACGCCGCCGCCCGCGAGGCCGCGCGCCACTTCGTCGAGGCGGACGTGCCGGCCGCACGCGACTTCGGCGACGCCGAGGCTGCGGCGCGCCGGGCCGGCTACGAAGCCCTGGCGGCCCACGGGCGCGAGGGAGCGCGGTCGTCCGTGGAGCTGACTGGCCTCGAGTCCCCCGACGGTCAGGCGGGCTTCACCCGCTGCGCCCGGGCCACGTTCACTGCCAGCTACGACGTGCCCGTCCTGAGCCTGCCGTGGATCGGCGGCTTCGGTTCCGGACTCGACGTGACCAGCCGCCACGCCGAACTGATCGACCCGTACCGGGACGGCGTGCCGGGAAGTGCCGAGGCCTGCTCGTGAGCGCGGCGGACAGCGAACGGGATCGCGGCAGCGCCCTCATGCTGATGCCGGCGGGCTTGCTCATCGTGCTCGTGCTCGCGTCGATCGCCGTCGACATGTCGCTGGTCCACCTGCGCAAGCGCCAGGCGTTCGAGCTGGCGGCCGCCGCCGCCAACGACGCCGCCACGGCCGGTGTCGACCAGGGCCTGCTGCGAACGACGCATGACTACGTCCTCGATCCCGAGAGAACCCGCGCCGTCGTCACCGACGTCGTGGCGGCGAGCGACCTGGCACCGCAACTGGCCCGCCCGCCGGTGGTGACCGTCACCGTCACCGGCGCCGGCACCGGCGTGCGTGTGGAGCTGGCGCTGGAGGCCGACTACATCTTCGCCGACGTCGTCCCCGGCGCCCCGGACGGCACGGTGGTCACCGCCAGCGCCACCGCCACCGCCCTGCCCGCTCCCCTGAAAGCCGATACTCCTTGACATCTTTCGATAATTTTGAGTATGCTTCAGCGTATGAGCATGCAGGTGACCGTGGCCGTCGACTCCGAGGGGCCGATCGCGGTCAAGACCGCCACCGGCGCCGATGACGTCGCGCGGCTCCGCCTCGAGGCCGAACGCCTCGAGCGCGCTGCCCATCCCGGGCTCGTCACGATCGTCGGGCCCGTTCCCCGAGGGGGCGTCGACCGGGAGCACGCCGAGGCCGGAGTCGAGGACGGGGCCGAACATGGGGCCGAAGTCCAGCTCCGTACCCGGTTCGCCGGTGACCCCGTCTCGCACTGGACCGGATCGGTTGCCAGCGTCGCCGGGCTCGGTGCCGCGATCGCCGCCACGCTGGCCGACCTCCACGACATCGGGGTGGTGCACGGGCGCCTCGACCCCACACACATCCTCGTCGGCGACGACGGCCGGCCCAGACTCTGCGGGCTCTCGCACCCGGGCGGGGCCGACCCAGATGACGACGTCTCCGCCCTGGGCCAGGTGCTGGGCGAGGTCCTGGAGCGGGCGACCGCCGAGCCGCGGTCGCGGCCCTGGCGCGGCAGATCGAGCGCTGCCCACCGCCGGGCGCTCGAGCAGGTGATAGCCCGGGCCCTCGACACCGTCCCGAGCCGACGGCCCAACGCCCGGTTGCTGGCGAGCTCGATCCTCACCGCCGTTCCTGGGGCCGAGCTGCCGGCAAGCGGAACGCCGTCCCCCGGATTCGAGCCCGCCAAGGTGCCACCCGACCAGGAGCTGCTCGACCTGGTCTTCACCCACGAGCTGACCGACGACGAGCGCTGGGCCCAGGCGTTCGGCGACGATCCGCCCGAACCGGCCGGCGCCGCTGAACCCGGGCCACCCCCGGCGCAGGACGACCGCAGCCCTCGTGCCGGGCTGGCGGCGGGGTCCGGGGCGGTGGCGATCGCCGCGATCGCCGCCGGGGTGGTATTCGTCGGTGGCTGGGGTTCGCGGGGGTCTGCCCCGAGCCCCGATGCCGTCCGGGCCGCGCCGGCCGGGCATGCGGACTGCCCGATCGTGGCCGCCCCGGCCGCCGATGTGGATGGCGACGGCTGCCCAGAGGCACTCGTCGTCGAGGGCGGCCTGATCTCGGCCGGTCCGGTCCGCTGGACGTTGGGCCAGCCGGGCGACCTGATCGCAGTCGGTGACTGGGAGTGCGACGGACGGCCGGCTCCCGCGCTCCTGCGCCCGGCAACCGGCGACGTGTTCGTGTTCCCGGGCTGGGCCGCCGAGGGAGAACCGGTGACCGTCGAGGCGCGCGACCGCCTGCCCGGGGCGGTGGCAATCCGGGGTGAGCCGGCGCAGGACGGCTGCGATGACCTGGTGGTCGACCTGGGGTCGGGAGCGACCGCGACGGTCGAGGTTGGGCGATGACCGGACGCTGGCGCTTTCTCACCTGGACGGCGGCCCTCGTCATCGGACTCCGGGCGCTGCACGCCCTGGGCGCGGGAGCGCTCGGCGTGCCGCTCGCCTCGGCCGAGGACCTGTCCGCCTGGCTGGACCGCACCCGTCCCGAGGTCATGGCAGTGGCGTTCGTGCGGCTGGCCGCACTCGCCACCGGCTGGTACCTGGCCGTGTGCACGCTGGCTCTGGCGCTCACCCGACCGTTCAGACGCACCCGCGTGGCGTCGGCGGCGGCCCGGGCGACACCTGCCGCCATCCGCCGCCTCGTCTCCGGCGGTGGAGGCCTCGGCCTGGCGGCCGGGTCTCTCCTCGGTGCCCTCCCATCCGCCGGCGTGGCGCCCGCGGCCCTGGCACCGAGGCCGGCCGCCGCCTCGGCCGTCGAGGTCATGCAGAGCCCAGGTCCGCCGACGGCCACCATGACCCGCGGCGCCCGGGACGTGCCCACCGCCGCCATGACCCGTCTGACCGCCGAGGATGTGCCACTCGACCCACGCGCGCCACCGGCACCCCCGGCGCCTCCCCCCAGACCCGCGGCCGGACCTCTGTCCTCGTGGGCGGTCGAGGCGGGTGACTCGTTCTGGTCGATCGCCGCGGAGATCGCGGCCCTCGCCGGGGACGAGCCGAACGATCGCCAGGTGATCGGCTACTGGCGGCGCCTCGTCGAGGCCAACCGCAGCCGCATGGTCGACCCAGGGAATCCCGACCTGCTGGTGCCGGGCCAGGAGCTCCTGCTTCCCGAGCCTGACGGTTGAGGGGGCGGCGGCTGCATCGAGGCCCGGGGCTCAGCTCGCGACCCGGTATCTGATGTGCGTCGCGTAGCGGCGGGACATTTCCGCTTCCGATCGTCGGCGTGGGGGCGGAAGTCGCTCCTTCACTTGAGCTCTCGCTCGCCCTTATGCGCGTCCTCGTATGTCCACGGTCCGCCGAACACCCAGTAGTGCAGCACCTCTCCGGCGTCGCCGAGGCCCCGATGGCGACCGTCGTTCGGTGCGCTCACGAACCCGTCGAGAGACATGGTGATGTCCAGTACGACCTTGCCCATCCGGCGTTCCTCCCGTTGCGCTACTGGGCTCATTGACCGGCGACCGCGGCGGTTCTCATCGGTCAGCGTCCGCCTGGTGCAGCCAGCGCGTGGTCACTGCGTCCCACCGCCCGTTGCGCTCGCCCGGCGTGGCCTCGTGGAGGGCCCGGTCCACGGCCTCGTCGAGTGCCTGCTGGTCCTCACCGATCACCTCGTCGACCACTCCGAGCTCGAGCATGTCGCCCGATGTGAGCCGCAGGCGATCCGCGACCTCGGGCGCCTTGGTGGCGTCCCGCTCGAGGATCGCCGCCGCACCCTCGGGAGCGATCACCGAGAACGTGGCGTGCTCGCACATCAGCAGCCGGTCCGTGTAACTCAGGGCCAGCGCCCCGCCGCTTCCGCCTTCCCCCACGCACACCGACACGGTCGGGCTCGGGCACGATGCCAGCGTCGCCAGCGTGCGGGCAATCTCCGGCGCGACCCCGTCGGCCTCGGCCGTCGGCGAGGGATCGGCACCCGGGGTGTCCACCAGCGTCACCACCGGGATCCCGAGGCGTCCCGCCAACCCCACCGCCCGCTGGGCGAGGCGGAACCCCGCCGGTGTCGGCCGCCCGGCTGCGCAGTAGCGGTCGGTCGCAACCACCACGCAACGCCGGCCCGCCACCCGCGCCAGCCCGGCCCGCATGGTCCGATCGGTGCCCCGCAGCTCGACCCACGACGAGCACAGCCGCGCCGCCCGGTCGATGCCGGACGGGCGTCCGACGGCCCGGGAGCGCAGCACCTCCGTCCAGGCGTCGGAGCCGGTGGCCACCCCGCGCCCGGCGCCAGTCCCGGCGGGGGGCACGTCCCAGGCGGGGAGCGACCGGATCGGCAGCGGACGGTCCGTCAGCCCGAGCGCCGCCTCCACCCAGGCGGCGACGTCGTCCGCGCCGAGGTGGGCGTCTGCCAGCCCGTGCTGGTACACGGACTCCGCCGTATGCGAACCCGGCGGCAGCGGGATGCCCAACGTACCCTCGGCGACCCGGGGACCGGCGAAGCCGATGACCGCTCCCGCGACCACGGCCCGGAGGTCGACCAACGACGCGTACGAGGCCAGCACGCCCCCGGTGGTGGGCGACCCGTACACGGCGAGCGACAGCAGCCCGGCATCGGCGTGCCGGCGGGCCGCTGCCGCGGTGCGGGCGAGCTGGACCAGCGCCACCATGCCCTCCTGCAGCCGGGCGCCGCCGGTCCGCGTCAGCGCCACCATCGGCAGACGCACGTCGCGAGCGCGGTCGTACGCCCGCACGACCTTCTCGCCGGCCGCGGCCCCCATGGTGCCACCCAGCACCTCGAACCGGCCCTCGATGAAGGCGTAGTGCTCGGTCCGCCCGGTCCGCACCGACTCGCCGGAGGCAGCGAGGGCGTGCCACTGCGCGTCGTACCCGGGGAAGCCGAGGGGGTCGCCGGCGATCAGGTCGGCATCCCACTCCTCCGTCATCGGGTGAAACGCCAATGCTCCCCGCTCTAGCTGCTTCGCCGCAGGCCGCGGGGGCTTCGACGCGTTGCTTCACGGCCGCTCGGGCCGGGTCCGCTCTCTTGCCCCACGCGACGCTCGCTCATGGCCGCAGAGTCTCGCATCCCCTCCGCGTGGTCAGCGGAGGCGGAGCGCCACCTCGTTCGCCAGCAGGCGGCCCCGGACGGTCAGAACGGCGCGGTCGCCATCCAGGGCGACGAGATCGTCCAGCTCGTCGACGGGGAGGCTGGCCGCGGGCACCCCGGCCCGCGTTCGTACCGCCAGCTGCAACGCCTCCAGCCGGCGGGCACCGGCGTCGAGCCGCTCCCCGGCCGCCTCGGGTGAGCGCCCGTCGGCGATGGCGGCGATGTAGCGCTCGGGAGTGTGCACGTTCCAGGACCGCCGCCCGCCGCGGTGCGAGTGCCCGGCGCAGCCGAACGCCTGGTACTCGCCCATCGACCAGTAGAGCTGGTTGTGGCGGCACTCGTGCCCCGGCCGGGCCCAGTTGGAGATCTCGTACCAGGTGAGTCCCGCCGCCTCCAGCGCTTCGACGGCGTCCAGGTACTTCGTCGCCTGGTCATCGTCGTCCGGGTGCCGCGCCGGATCATCGGCCAGTGGCGTGCCCGGCTCGACGGTGAGGGCGTACGCGCTGACGTGAAACGGGTCCAGCGCCAGGGCGGCATCGAGCGTCCGCCGCCAGTCGTCGGGTGACTCCCCGGCTGCGCCGTAGATCACGTCGACGTTGAACGTCGGGATGCCCGCGGCGCGCACCGCCTCCACCGCGCGGTTCACGTTGGACGGGTCGTGGGTCCGCCCGAGAGACCGGAGGACGTGACCGACCATCGACTGGACGCCCAGGCTGATCCGGTTCACGCCGCCGTGCGCGTAGGCCCCCATGAGGGCCGGCGTCACGGTGTCCGGGTTGCACTCGACGGTGACCTCGCATCCGGGCGCCCGCGGCACTGCGTCGAGCACCGCCATCAGCCGTTCGGGCTCGACCAGCGACGGCGTGCCCCCGCCGACGAAGACACTGGTCGCGGCCGGCATCCCGCCGGCCACTTGGCGTTCGACGTCGCGCCGGCAGGCGTCGAGGTATGCCGACTGCAGGTGGTGCCGGTCCGTCCACGTGGCGAAGGCGCAGTAGTCACATCGGGCCGAACAAAACGGCACGTGGATGTAGACGCCAAACGGGGTCAGTACGTCCGAACGGATGGCCGCGAGCCAAGCAGGCCGTGGCCGGCCCTGTCTAACGGCGGGGTGCGCCCGTGATCGCCGGGATCAGGCCGCGATCAGCGGACCAGGCACAGGCCCAGGCTGTCGAGCCGGGCCGGCACCTGCTCGGGGTGGCAGTCGAGGATGCAGGCCACGGCGCGCAGATCGTCCCGCCGGATGGTGAGCATCCGGCCGTTGTAGTCGCCCCGCTGCACCTGGATCATGCGCAGGTAGCGGGCGAGCATCTCGCCCTCCTGCCCCCCGAGTTGCTCGACGGCGCCGAGGTCGATGGTGACGGGACGATCGTCGCGACGGCCGGCGCGCAGCGAACGCAGGTCGACGATCTGCTCGTCGTCGTTGTTCGACCGCCCGCCCAACTCCTCGTCGCTGGGCAGCATCTGATCGACGGGCACCCGGTAGAAGCGGGCGAGTCGCTGCAATCGGGGCACAGAGATCGCCCGCTCACCTCGCTCGTAGGCTCCAAGAACGGACGCCTTGAACTCGTGCTCCGATGCCGCCTCGACGTCTTGGAGCGAGAGGTGCTTCTGGCGCCGGATCGAACGGAGCCGGGCACCCACTTTGATGGCGTAGCCGCTCTCGCGTTCAACCTCGAGGTCGCTATCCATATGTTCCTCCCCTTGATGCCGCCCCCCAGCGGGACGGCAACCGCGCCAGTTCTCGATACTCACGCGGTCCAGGCGGGGGTTTACTCTAAGGCACTTCGATCGGCCCGTGACAATCACTGCGCGTCCAGCTACACCCGCCATTCGTGGCGGATATGACAGCAACGCCGGAGCTCACCGCACCATGTGACCAGATCGGCGCGCGTCCGCCAGGATGCCCGCTCGTAACGCAGCGAGGACCGCACCGGCAGCGATGGCTGCCGTCTCCGCCCGCAGCACGTGCGCTCCCAAACGGACCGTCGGCAGGCCCGCTCCCCGCTCCTCGGGCGCCCACCCTCCCTCGGGCCCGATCAGCACGACCGGCCGGTCGAGCGTGGGCGGTGCTCCGGCAGCGTCGGCGAGCGCCGCGCCCGGTAGCGCCGCCACCGAGTCGAAGGTGGCCAGCGGCGCCACCTCGGCTAGCCACGTGCGCCGGCACTGCATGGC
>JBKPHE010000233.1:0-24906 GCA_046744485.1 Actinomycetota bacterium
CCCACGATGGGCCACCCAGCCGCCTCGGTCCAGAAGGCGGCCAGGGCACCCGGGTCGGGCGTGTCCAGGACGATCGCGGCCACCGCCCCGGCGCGGGCGTATTCGTCCCTGGGATCCAGCACGCAGAGCTCGTTGCCCTCCGGGTCCGCCAGCACGACCCAACGCACATCGACCTGCCCGATGTCGGCGGGCTCGGCGCCGTGGGCCAGCAGTCGCTCGACGATCTCGCGCTGCTCGTCGGCCGACCGGCTGTTGAGGTCGATGTGGACGCGGTTCTTGGCCACCTTGGGGTCGTCGACGCGCCCGAACACCAGCGGCAGGCCGGGCTGGGTCGGCGATCCGGTGTCGTCCTCCGGTGGTTCGACCACCACCTCGTCCGGCTCCTCGTACGTGATGGGCCAACCGGTGGCCGTCGCCCAGAACCGGGCCAACGCCGAGGGGTCGGCAGCGTCGAAGACTACTGAGTGCAGGCGGGTCGGCATCGTTGGCGACCGTATCCGCATCGGCGGCGCGCCAACCGTTGAAATTCGCGTCCAGGCCTCGAAGTCGGACCTCACCTCCGTCTGGGCGCACGGAGGGTCCGGCTGGTCAGCGGCCGCTTGCCTCCGGGCAGGCCGCAGCCATCTGCACGCCGAGCTCCTGGATCGCGGCGCTCTCGCCGTCGCCTGAGGCGAAGCTCTCCATGACCAGCTCCCGGTTGTCCTCGACGAAGGCGCCAATGCATGCCTCAGCTTCAGGTGTCAGCTCGGTTGGCGCCCGTGCGATGAGCAGTGCGGTCGCCGCGGCAGGACAGGCGCCCACCGACGATGAGACAAGAGCCTGAATGTGCTCAGTGGAGCCGTCGATGAACGTGGCAGCCCAGCCGTCCGCCACTGCCTGGTCATCCAGATGATCGGCCAGGCACGCAACAGCGTTCGGCGGTAGCTCCACCCCGAATTCGTTGGGGAACGAAGCGATGAGCACGCCTTCGAGCGGTTCGACGACATCGCATTCGCGTAGCGCGTCCCCCAAACGACCGGTGGCGTTGTCGGGTATATCGACCCCGAGCGACTCGTAATCGTCTGCTGCGGCGAGCTCGTCGGGCGAGATTCCGGCCCACGTAAGGGCACCCACACCGACCACATCAACGATTGCGGTCGCGAGGCAGATCTCCTGCGTCTCGTCGAGGGGCGGTCCCTCGCCTGTCTCATTCCACGAGCTCACGAAGGCTTCGACATACGCCTCGGCATATCCCCCGCCGCCGTCATCCCCCGCGGCTGCGCCTCGCGCCGCATCATCGTCGTCGCCGCAGGCCCCGAGCACCAAGCCCACCACGGCGATCACCGGCATCGGTCTCATCGACCGGGCACGCTACTCGTCACCATCAGTTCGACACCCTCGTCGGGGGCCCACTCGACCAGGCTGGCCACCCAGTCGCGCATGCCCGCTTCCCTCCACCGACGACACGCACGACCCGGCCAGATCCGGCCCGACAGCACGCCCGTCGAAACAGAATCAGCACAACAAGCGGCGGCACCTTGACTCTCTCTCACGGCCACCGGTTTGCGATCTTCACCGGCCCGGTGATGTGCCTCGTAGCTGGCCGGCGCACATCGGTGTCACACGAGGGGTGAGACGCGCCCAACCTTGCGGTGGCGCGCAGGGACCCATGGAGAAACGTCTTTGCTGGTCAGACCGGGTGGCAAAGATGACCCCAGGTGAGCGCAACCCGTGAGACCGCACGTCCGATACTGTCGGCCCATGGCTGAGGATCTGGCTTCCCTCGTGACTCCCTGGCGCGCCGCAGTCGTCACCTCGGAGATCCAGAACGGCGTGCTGGGCGAGCCCAGCGTCTTCCCGCAACTCGCGGAGGTGGCGCGGGAGACGATGATCCCGGCCACGGCCAGACTCGTGAACGCGGCGCGGGTCGCGGGCGTGCAGGTGATCCACTGCACGTTCTCGCATCGGCCCGACTTCAAGGCCACCAACACCAACGCCCGGCTGTTCACGAGCGCCCGGGAATCGCCGGTGCGGTTGGACCGGGGCAGGTCGACGACGGCAGTGATCCCCGAGGTCGGTGCCGAACCCGACGACCTGGTGCTCACGCGCGCCCACGGGCTCAACCCCATGGCGGGCACCGACCTCGATCCGGTCCTGCGCAACCTCGATCTGCGCACGGTCGTCGTCGCGGGGGTCTCGGTCAATGTGGCCATCACCAACCTCGTGATGGATGCCGTCAACCACGGCTATGACGTCGTGCTGCCTCGCGACGCCGTGTGTGGCGTCCCCGCCGACTACGCCGACGCCATGATCGACAACACGCTGAGCCTGCTGGCCACGCTCACCACGGTCGACGAGCTGGTCGACATCTGGGCGAAGCAGTAGCCGCCGCCCGCGGGGGGATCCGATGAGGTTCTGCCAGTCGCTCATGTACGCGCCGCCGGGCGACTGGGTGCAGCTGACCCGGTGCGCGGAGGACGTCGGCTTCGACCAGGTGTCCCTGTCCGACCACGTCTTCTACCCGGGAAAGCTCGAGTCGTCGTACCCGTACAGCCGCAGTGGGCGCCCCATCTTCCCGCCGGAGACACCGTGGCCCGACGTCTGGGTGATGACCGGGGCGCTGGCGGCGGCGACCGAACGGATCCGATTCACCACCCATGTCTACGTGCTGCCCGCGCGCAACCCGTTCGTGGTGGCCAAGGCCGTGGGCACCGCCGCCTACCTGTCCCGCGACCGGGTCCTGCTCGGTGTCGGCGCCGGCTGGATGCGAGAGGAGTTCGACCAGCTCGAGCAGCCCTTCGCCGGTCGGGGTGCCCGGATGGAGGAGCAGATCGAGGTGCTGCGCACCCTGTGGCGCGGCGGCATGGTGGAGCACCACGGCGAGTTCTACGACTTCGACCCGCTGGAGATGGCACCGGCGCCGGCCCGCCCCGTGCCCATCCTCGTCGGGGGGCACACCGACGTCGCGCTCCGGCGGGCGGCGCGCATCGGCGACGGCTGGCTGGGCACGCAGTACCCGCTCGACGAGCTGCGGGGCTACATCGAGCGGTTACAGGCCTACCGCCGTGAGTACGGCACGGATGGTCGGCCGTTCGAGATCCAGGCGGCGGTTACCGACCGCATGCCCGACGCCGAGGTGTGCGCCGAGCTCGACGCGCTGGGCGTGACCGCCCTGATCACCTCGGCGTGGCTCATCGAAGGCCTGACGTTCGCGTCGCTGGACGACAACCGCCGCGCCCTCGAGCGCTTCGCCGCCGCCTACATCGACCCGAGCTGAGAGGCCATTCGCCCGTCGAGTATCCCTCGCCGGCAATATCCGGTCCGCGCGTCCGCTGCCCCCTGATGGTCCGTCAGGGATCGGTCGGGTGCCCTACTCGCAGCCCACGCCGTCCCCGTCGCGATCGAGGTCGTATTCGTCCGGTCCGATCACGTGCACGGTGCCCACATGCTCCGGTCCGTCGCCGGTTCCGCCCAGGCAATCGACGTCGGGTGCGATCGGAACGCACGGGTCATACGACGGGTGACAACCGCCCGGGGCTGGCTGAGGTGGCGGCGGAGGCGGCGGAGGCGGCGGAGGTGGCGGTGCTGGATCGGGCGGCGGAGGCGGCGGCGGGGGTGGAGGTGCTGTTGTCGTGGTGGTGGTCGGCGGGGCCGTCGTGGTCGTGGGCGCTGTCGTCGTGGTTGTCGTGCGGTCGGTGGTCGTCGACCGCTCAGTGGTCGCGGGGCGATCGGTCGTGGCCGTGCGATCCGGGCCGGTCTGCTCAGGATCGTCGTCCGCCGAACCCCCCGCGATCGAGGTGGTGACGATCAGCACGACGACGGCGGTGACCACCCACGCGTACCAGGGCGCCGTCTTGTACCAGGGGGGCTTCGACGGCGGCTCTCCGGCAAGCGGTGGCGGTGAGGGTGGAGGTGGCGGTGGGGGTGGGTACCCGCCGGGAGGCGTAGAAGGATAATCACTCATGGTCCCGCCCTTTCATTGCTCTGTCCGCGGAGCCAATTGCTACTACGCAGACGCCCGGAGTTGTCCGTAATCCGGTTCCGGCATGGCTCAAACCCCCAGAATTGGGGAGTCGCGCCGTGAAATGCAGGAACTCGACGGCGGCGCCTGGGCAATGTCCAGCCCGCACGTCCGCTGCCCCCTGATGGTCCGTCAGATCCGGGTTAGCCTTGCCGCCGTGGTCGAACCGGTCGAGGCGATCGACCTGCGGGCTGCCGATGGGCGCGTGCCGGGGCGGCGGGGGCGGGCCACCCGCCAGCGCCTGCTGGAGTGCACCGCGGAGATGCTGCGCACCAGCTCGTACCGGTCGCTCAAGGTGATCGACATCGCCCGCGAGGCCGGCACGTCGCCCGCAACCTTCTATCAGTACTTCGGCGACGTGGAGGACGCCATCCTGGTATTGGCCCAGGAGATGGCGCTCGACAGCGAGCGCCTGGTCCGCATCGTGGGCGAGGGCAACTGGAAGGGCGGGGCGGGTTATCGGACGGCCCTCGAGCTCACCGACGCCTTCTTCGCATTCTGGGATCAGCACCGCCCCGTGATCCGGGTCGTCGACCTCGGCGCCGAGGAGGGCGACCGCCGCTTCCGGAAGATCCATCTGGCGCTGCTCAACAACGTGACGGTGCAACTGGCGGAGACGATCAAGGGCATCCAGGCCGAGGAGCGGAACCTCGGTGTCGACGCGATGGCCCAGGCGGGGATGCTCGTCGCCACCCTGGCCAACGTGGCCGCCCACCAGCACAGCTTCGAGGCGTGGGGCATCCGTGCCGCCGATGTCCGCATCTCGGTGGCGCGTCAGATCTTCTGGGGCACCACCGGCCAGAGGCCGCCGACTAGATCAGGCTGAGTCCGCCGTCCACGGCCAGCACCTGGCCGGTGACATAGCTGGCCTCGTCCGACAGGAGGAACACGACGACCGCGCCGACCTCCCAGGCGGTGCCCTGGCGGCCCAACGGGACTGGGGTGCGGGCCCGGGACGGCCGGCCCCGCGTGGCCAGCCGTCCGAGCGGCGTGTCGATGAGCCCCGGTGCCACCACGTTGGCGCGCACGCCCCGCCGGGCGCCTTCGAGCGCCACGTGACGGGCGAGACCGATGAGCCCGGCCTTCGAGGCGTCGTACGCCGGAAGCCGGCTGCCGGGCTGGAGGCCGGCCACCGAGCCGATGAACACGATGCTGCCCCCACCCACGCCGGCCGAATCCTCGCCCAGCGCCTCGAGGGTGGCCCGGGCCACCAGGAAGTGCCCGCGCAGGTTGGCGGCCATGGTTGCGTCCCAATCCTCGGGCGACGTGCCGGCGAGCCCGGCGCCACGCCCGATGCCGACGTTGACCACCACGCCGTCCAGCCGCCCGCCGCCGGCCTCGATCGCCCGGTCGACCATGGCGGCGCAGTCGTCCGCTGACGTGACGTCCCCGACCACCACCGTGGCGTCGGTGCCCTCGGTCCGGACCAGTGCGGCGGTCTGTTCGGCGGCGGCCGCGTCGCGGTCGACGCAGACGACGTGGGCACCGGCACGCGCGGCCAGGACCGAGATGGCGCGACCGTTGCCGATGGGGGCGTCGGGCTCCCCCGACGTCTGCGTCCCTGCCCCCACCACCAGCACGGTCCGTTCCGACAGCCGCGACGACACGGCGTTCACTCCGTGCCCGTCTCGACCTGGATCCCGAGCGAGTTCAGCGTGAACGCGAGCAGGTGATAGTGCCCGACGAGCATGGGCACCTCGATGAGCTGGCGTTCGTCGTAGCGTCCCGCCAGGGCCGCCCAGGTGGCGTCGCCGAGGCAGGCGTCCCCGTGCAGCTCGTCGGCGGCACGGATCAACGCGGCGTCGAAGTGAGCCCAGGCGGAATCGTCCGCGGTGTCGGCGGCCCGGAGTCGCTCCATCTCCTCGGCCGTGACCCCCGCCGCCCCGGCGATGCGCACGTGCTGGCTCCACTCGTAGTCGGATCCGCAGTGCCAGGCCGTGCGCAGGATGAGCAGCTCGCGGTCGCGGTCGGGCAACAGCCCGACCAGGAGCTTGCCGCCGAAGGGCAGCCAGCGGCGGAACAACCCGGGGTGGCGGACGAGCGTGGTGAACAGGTTGCCGGCCGACCGGACCGGCGCGCCCACCTGGGCCAGGAGCTCGTTGGCCCGCTCGTCGCGTTCGCCGGGCGGCAACGGGGGGATGCGTGGCGCGGTTGGCTTCGTGATGTGCTGCGTCATCGGTTGCTTTCCGGTCGTGGCTGTGCGGTCATATGCCGCACGTCTGCGAACAGTCTGTTTACACACACAAGAGGGGGCACAGATGATCCGCCTGACCGCCATGCTCCGCCGCAACCCGGCGCTGACGGCCGAGGAGTTCCAGGCCCACTGGCGTGACGTCCATGCCGGCAAGATCTTGTCGGTTCCCGGTGTCCGGAGCCGGCTCGTCCGCTACGAACAGCACCCCCGCCTGGCGGCCGGGGCCAGCGGCTGGGCGGGCACCGAGGGGTTCGACGGTGTCGCGATGCAGTGGTACCGCAGCCCCGACGACTTCATCGCCATGATCAACGACCCCGGCTACCAGGAGACTGTGGCGCCCGACGAGGGTCGGCTCCTCGACCTCGCCGGCGGCGTCTACCTTCTGACCGATGAACCCCGCATCATCATCGAGGGACTAGGGGACTGATGCTCGAGCTCGCCACCGCTGCGGTCGAGGCGGCGCTCGCCGCCGGCGCCCGGTACGCCGATGGCCGCGTGATGATCATCCGGCACGAGTCGATGGAGGCGCGCAACCGGGTGGTCGAGGACCTCACCCAGACCGAGAACGCCGGGATCGGCGTGCGAGCGCTGATCGGGTCGTCCTGGGGGTTCCAGGCCACCCCCACGCTCACCGAGGCGGCTGCGCGCGGCGCCGGTGAGGGCGCCGCCGCCGTGGCGCGGGCATCCGGCCGGGTTGCCGGTCCGCCGCTCGACCTGGCCCCGGCGCCGGTGGTGGAGGCGGAGTGGTCCTCCACCTGGCAGGTCCCTCCGCTCGACGACATCAGCCTGGCCGAGAAGGGCGACCTGCTGGTCGACGCCACCGGTGCCGCCAACGACGCCGGTGTCCCCCTCGCCCAGGCCAGCTACCAGGTGTGGGACACCGAGAAGTGGTTCGCGTCCAGCGAGGGCAGCCGCATCAGCCAGCGCCTGGTCGAGTGCGGGGCGGTGGTCGACGCCACCGCCATCGGCGACGGGGAGACGCAGCGTCGTTCGTACCCCGGCGTGCGGGGCCAGTACGGCACGCAGGGCTGGGAGCTGGTGCGCGGCCTCGATCTCGTCGCCAACGCCGCCACCATGGCCGACCAGGCGGTCGCCCTGCTGGAAGCTCCGCAATGCCCCGAGGGCACGACGACGATCGTGCTCGACTCCGACCAGGTGGCGCTGCAGATCCACGAATCGGTCGGGCACGCCGTCGAGCTGGACCGCATCCTCGGCTGGGAGGCGGCGTTCGCCGGCACCTCGTGGCTCGACCCCACCCAGCTCGGCGACCTGCGCTTCGGTAGCGAGGTGATGCAGGTCACCGCCGACGCCACCCTGCCTGGGGCCATGGGCAGCTTCGGCTACGACGACGAGGGCGTGCCCGCCCAATCGGTGGACATCGTCCGGGACGGCATGTGGGTCGGCGTGCTGTCGGGCCGCGACTCGGCGCCGCTGGTGGGCCTGGCGTCGGGCGGGATGGTCAGGGCCGACGGACCCGCGCGGCTGCCCATGGTGCGGATGACCAACGTGGGCCTCCGGCCCGGCGAATCGTCGCTCGACGAGATGATCGCCGGCACCGACGACGGCATCTACATGCAGACCAACCGGTCGTGGTCGATCGACGACAAGCGGCTCAACTTCCAGTTCGGCTGCGAGATCGGCTGGGAGATCAAGGACGGCCGGCTGGGCCGCATGCTCAAGAACCCCACGTACACGGGGATCGGCCCGACGTTCTGGGCATCGCTCGACGCCGTCGGGGGTGCCGACGAGTGGACCGTGTGGGGCGTGCCGCACTGCGGGAAGGGCCAGCCGTTGCAAGTGGGCCACACCGGCCACCACGCCGCGCCATCCCGGTTCCGCAACGTGCGGGTGGGCGTGCGTTAGCGCCCCGCCACCGCGCTTTGTTCGCGGGATCGGCCGCTGTGGCGACCATTCCCGCGAGGAAACGCGGTGGGTCAGCCCGACAGACGCGTCAGCAGCCCCGGTACCTGGCGGATCGACGTCAGCTCGTGGAAGCCCATGCGCGCGGCGTCGGCGTCGGGCACGTGCTCGAGCTCCCACGTGTACACGTACGGCAGGTGGGCGGCGTGCCCGCCGAGCTCGACCACCGGAAGGATGTCGGAGCGCACCGAGTTACCGATCATCAGGAAGTTCTCGGGCGCCACGCCGGCCTCGCTCATGACCCGCCGGTAGGTCCCCACGTCCTTCTCCGACACGATCTCGACCCGGGTGAACCTGTCGGCCAGGCCCGAGCCGGCCACCTTGGACTCCTGGTGGAACAGGTCACCCTTCGTGACGACGATGAGGCGGTACCCGTCGTCTGCCAGCCGCGCGACGACGTCGTCGACGCCGTCGAGCAGCTCGACCGGCTGGTCCAGGAGCCGCTTGCCCAGGTCGAGGATGGCGCTGATCTCGCCGCTGGTGACACGGCCGCCGGTCAGGTCGATGGCGGACTCGATCAGCGACAGGGTGAAGGCCTTGGCCCCGTAGCCGTATATGGCGAGGTTGGCCCGTTCGGTGGCCACCACCTGCTCGTCGATCACGCTGGAATCGCCGTCGACATACGGCGCAACGAGGGCGACGAACCGCGCGTGGGCGTCGACGAAATGGCTCTCGCTGTGCCAGAGCGTGTCGTCGCCGTCGAAGGCGACCACCTCGATGCCATTGCCGCTGATGCCGCGGGCGCCGCTCGCGCGTGTCACCCATTCACACTACGGTCCGGATGATGGTCGAACTCGCCGATTCCACCCGCCCGGCGACCGACGCATGCGAGCGGGCTCTCGCGTACGTCGCTGGTCGGGCCGAGGCCGTCGCCATGGCAGTGGTGGGCACATCGTCACTGACCCGGTTCGCCAACAGCCGCATCCACCAGAACGTCACCGAGGACCTCGAGGCGATGTCGCTCACCGTGGCGGTCGACGACAAGGTGGCCCGCGCCCAGACCACGCGCACCGATGCCGCCAGCCTGGAGGCGCTCGTGGAGCGGGCCCTGGCAGCGGCGGCGCTTCGGCCGCCCGACCCGGAGTTCGCCGGCTTCGCACCCGAGGCACCAGTGCCGCCCGTCGACCATTGGGACGACGGCACCGCCGAGGCCACGCCCGACCAGCGGGCTGCCATCGTGGCGGCGTTCGTCGACGCCGGCGAGGGCCTGGAGGCCGCCGGCTACTGCTCGACCGAGGCCGCCACGCACGTGCTCGTGTCGACCACCGGCCAGCGAGCGGTGGGCCACGCCACGACCGCCCAGCTCGATGGCATCCACCGGGCCTCCGGTCCGGACGGCGACGGCAGGGGCGACACGGCGGACGGCTACGCCCAGGCAACCTCGGTGCGGCTCGCGGATCTCGACGGTGCCGGCTGCGGAGCCCGTGCCGCCGCCAAGGCTGCGTCGGGCCGCGACCCGATGGAGCTGCCGCCGGGCAACTACGAGGTCGTGCTGGAGCCCAGGGCGGTGGCGTCCGCTCTGGTCTACCCCGCCTACATGGGCTTCAACGGCAAGGCGCACGCCGATGGCACGTCGTTCGTGCACCTGGGCGAGCGGCAGTGGGACGCGGTCGTGGACATCTGGGACGACGGCACCGATCGCCGGGCCCTCGGCGTCGGCTTCGACGCCGAGGGGACGCCCAAGCGGCGGCTGGACCTGGTGCAGGGTGGCGTCTCGTCGGGCCTGACGCACGACCGACGCTCGGCGCGCCTCGCCGGCGTCGAGCCGACGGGCCACTCGGTGGGCTCCGAGGCGTTCGGCGGCTATGCCACCAGCCTGTTCCTCGGCGGCGGTGACGAGGCTCCGGATCGGCTCGTCGGCCAGGTGGAGCGCGGGTTGCTGGTGACGGACCTCTGGTACAACCGCATCCTCGATCCCAAGACCCAGGTGGTGACCGGGCTCACGCGCAACGGCCTCTTCCTGGTCGAGGAGGGCCGCATCGTCGGACCCGTCCAGAACCTGCGCTACACGCAGTCGATCGTGGGTGGCTTCGGACCGGGGAAGGTGCTGGGTCTGGGCGACGACGCCCAGTTGGTGGGAAGCGAGGGCGGCATCATGCACGTCCCGTCGGCGCGGCTGGCGTCCTGGGCCTTCAGCGGCAACGCCAGGGGATGATGCCGCGCCAGTCGTTGAATGTCATACCCCGTCGTTAGGGTCCGATCCATGACGGACATCACCAGCAACGACGACCTGAGGGTGGGCGACGACGGCAAGCTGCGCTGCGGCTGGGGCACCAGCGACCCGCTCTACATCGACTATCACGACCACGAGTGGGGCCGGCCGCTGCGCGACGAGCGGGCCATGTTCGAGCTCATGTCCCTCGAGGCGTTCCAGTCCGGGCTCTCGTGGTTGATCATCCTCCGAAAACGTGCCGGCTTCCGTGAGGCGTTCGACGGGTTCGAGCCCGACGTCGTCGCGAGCTACGGCGACGACGACGTGGCACGGCTCCTCGCCGACCAGCGAATCGTCCGCAATCGGGCCAAGGTGGAGGCCACCGTCGCCAACGCCCGTGCGGTCGTGGCGCTCCACGAGCAGGGCGGGTCACTGGTGGATCTGGTGTTCTCCCACGGGCCGGGCGCCGACGAGCGTCCGCCGGGACGGTTCCGGGCGTTCGCCGAGATGCCCAGCGTGACGCCGGCGTCCACGGCGCTGGCCAACGACCTGCGCAAGCGGGGCTTTCGCTTCGTCGGCCCTACGGTCGCGTACTCGCTGATGCAGGCCGGCGGCGTGGTCGACGACCACCTCGAAGGTTGCTGGGTCGACGTGCTTGCCGAAAACTAGAACACGTTCTACTCTGCGCCGATGGAGTTCGGCGTCTTCGCCCAGCTGTTCGTGCCTCAGTTCGAGCGCGACCAGGATCCCAACGCAGAGCACAAGCGCATCTTCCGCAACGTCGAGATCGCCAAGGTGGCCGACCGCAACGCCTTCAAGTACGTGTGGTGCCCGCAGCACCACTTCCTCGACGAGTACAGCCACATGCCCGGGCCCGAGGCCTTCCTCGGCTATTGCGCCGGGCAGACCGAGCGTGTGCACCTCGGCTCGGCGATCTTCAACATCACGCCACCGGTCAACAAGCCCCAGCGGGTGGCCGAGAACGTGGCGTTGCTCGACCACCTGACCAACAACCGCTTCGAGTTCGGCACCGGGCGAGGATCGTCGAGCACCGAGGTGCTCGGCTTCGACATTCCGAGCGTCGACATCACCAAGGCGATGTGGCGGGAGGCCATCCACGAGATCCCGAAGATGTGGAAGAACGCGCCCTACAGCCACGAGGGCGAGTTCTTTCGCATGCCCGAGCGCAAGGTCTTCCCCAAGCCGTACGGTCCGCTGCATCCGGCCATGTGGGTCGCAGGCGGCAGCCCCGGCACGTTCACCGAGGCCGGCGAGCTGGGTCTCGGCGTGTTCTGCTTCGCCATCGGCCGACCCACCGACATGCAACCGCTGGTCGAGGCCTACAAGTCCGCCATCGATGGCGCCACCCCCGTGGGCGACTACGCCAACGACAACATGATGGGTGTGACCAACATGTTGTGCATGGAAGACCGTCGCAAGGCCTTCGAGATCGCCTCGGCCATGGGCATGAACTACTACTCGTCGCTCGCCTACCACTGGCTCGACAACGTCCCGCGGCCGAAGCACCTGCGGCCGTGGCCGGAGAAGATCCCGGAGCCCACCCCCGAGGCGGTCGAACGGCTGTCGGCGGAGGGGTACATCGCCGTCGGCGATCCCGACGACTGCGCCCGCTCCGTCCAGCGCTGGGTCGACATGGGCTTCGACCAACTCACCTTCAGCCCCACCACCAACACGCTGCCCACCGAGGTCGTCGTCGGCTCGATGGAGCTGTTCGGGCGTGAGGTGATCCCACAGTTCGACGACGACCCCGAGCACTCCACCACGCGGTATCGACGCGCGGCGTCCGCCTCACCGTCCGCGTGACGGGTGAGGCGCGCCAGAAGGCCCGAAGAGCGGGCGCGCCTAGGCTTGCCGGCCAAAACCCGAGGAGCCGAAGAGTCGCGGCATGAGCCCCGTCAAGGCGCCCCCCAACTTCAACTTCGCGAGCATCTGGGAGATGGCCGCCGATGCCGTCCCCGATCGGGAGGCGCTGGTGGTCGGCGACCAGCGCCGCACGTATGCCCAGCTCGACGACCGGGTCCGGCGGCTCGCCAATCACCTGGCCGGTCGGGGGATCGGGCATGGCGACCACGTCGCCCTCTACCTGGAGAACTGCCCCGAGTACCTCGAGGCAATGCTGGCGGCGTTCACGCTCCGGGCCGTGCCCATCAACGTCAACCACCGGTACGTCGCCGACGAGCTGCGCTACTTGCTGGACAACAGCGACTCCGTGGCCGTGATCACCCAGCCGTCCCTGGCCCCCACGGTGGACGCCGTGGCGGGCTCCGGCAACCTGCCTGCGATCCGCTTCACGTTGGTGATGGGTGACGAGTACGACGCTGCGCTGGCCGCGGCCGCCGACGACCGCCCGGCCATCGCCCGGTCCGACGACGACCACTACATCATCTACACGGGCGGAACGACCGGGATGCCGAAGGGCGTCGTCTGGCGCCATGTCGACGCCTTCTACGCCTGCTTCGGCGGCGGCGACCCCATGCGCCTGTTCGGTGTCGTCGAGCGCCCCGACGAGCTTCCGGGGCGGATCGCCGAACACCCGATCTGCTTCCTACCGCTGGCGCCGATGATGCACGCCGCCGCGCAGTGGACGTCGCTGGGATGGCTGTTCTCGGGCAGCAAGGTGGTGCTGATGCCGGGGTCCCTCGACCCCGAAGCCGTGTGGCGGACCGTCGAGCGCGAGAAGGTGAACGGGCTCACGGTGGTGGGCGACGCGGTGGCCCGGCCGCTGCTCGACGCGTGGGACCGGGCCGGCGGCTACGATGTCACGTCGCTGTTCACGTTCTCCAACGGCGGGGCACCCATGTCACCGTCCACCCGGGAGCGGGTGTTCGCCACCCTGCCCGCCCACGTGGGACTGGCCGACGGCTTCGGCTCGTCGGAGGCCGGTACCCAGGTGTCGATGCGGGTGTCGGCCAAGAATCGGCCGGCGGGGGACAGCCCGGTGCGGTTCAACGCGCCCGCCAAGCCCACGATCGTGGTCGACGACGACGGCAACGAGGTGATACCCGGCTCCGGGGTCGTGGGCCAGGTGCTGGCGGGGGGACACCTGCCGCTCGGCTACTACAACGATCCCGACAAGACGGCGGCCACGTTCGTCGAGCGCGACGGTCAGCGCTGGCTGCTCACCGGCGACGTCGCCACCGTGGCGGCCGATGGATCGATCGAGCTGCGGGGCCGGGGATCGGTCTCGATCAACACCGGCGGTGAGAAGGTCTTCCCCGAGGAGGTGGAGGCGGCGCTCAAGGCTCATGCGAGCATCTACGACTGCGTGGTCGTGGGCGTGCCCGACGAACGCTGGGGAAGCGCCGTCACCGCGGTGGTGCAGCCGGCACCGGGGGCCGCGCCGACCCTCATCGAGCTGGCGACCCACTGCAAGGCGTCGCTGGCGGGGTACAAGGCGCCCAAGCATCTCGTGCTCGTCGAGCGCATCGTGCGGTCACCGTCGGGCAAGGCCGACTACCGCTGGGCCCGCGACACCGCCGAGAAGGCGGTCGGCGGCTGGCCCCAGGGGTCGGAGGCGCAGCCCGGGTGACGTCCGTTGGCGGCCGCCCGCGGTCAGGGCAGGTAGCAGAGCGCGCGCCACTCGCCGGTGCGCGGCCAGCGGCAGAGGGCACCGGTGGCGACGACCAGCCATAGGAGGGCCCGGTCGAGATCGTCACGCTCGGAACGGCCCACGATCGCAACGACCAGGCCGCGCTTGGGATGGTCCTGTAGTACCCGCCAGCCCGCCGGGACGGGCGCACCCCGCTCGTCCAGTAGTCGGACCGCCTTGGGACCCTCCGGATGCACGATGCCGGCCGTCGCCGGCTCCCGCCCGCGTGGTGGTGTCCACGTGCCCATGGGCACGGTCGGACCGCGGCTGCCGAGCAACGAGGCGAGCGGGCTGCGGTCCGGCGGGGGCACGTCCATGTCGAGCCCGGGGGTCAGGTTCAGCCAGCCGGCCTGTGCTGCCGCCATGTCGGCCATGCGGTCGACCACCGCGTCACGCTCGTCCTCGCGGAACTCGACGACCAGGGGTTGCTTCGGCATCCTCACACCGTAGGCACGACTACCCTCGACCCGATGCCGGGGGCCGTAGAGGTTGAGCGCGACCGGTCGGTTGTCCCGGCCGGGGCGGCTCGCCGGGAGGATGACGACGGGATCTCGCGCCGAGCAGGACCGCGATCGGCGCGGATCGCATGGGCGCTTGCCCTGGCGCCGCTCGTCGTGTCCGCGGTGGCCCTCGCAGTCGCCGTCGGCGGCGACTACCGGCCGGAGGGAGACATCGCCATCATCGAGATGACGACTCGGGCGGTTGGCGACCACTGGCCGCTGGTCGGGAACCACTCGCACGACGGTTGGCACCACCCCGGTCCGGCCCTGCTGTACGTCTTGGCCCTGCCCTATCGGTTGCTCGGGGGCTCGTCGATCGCCCTGCCCGTCGGCGCCCTGGCGATCAACGGCGCGTCGGTGGCCGGCATGGCCATCGTGGCCCGCCGGCGCGGCGGCGTTCCGCTCATGCTCATCACGCTGTTGGGGTGCGCTCTCGTGATGCGGTCGTTCGGCCCCGAGCAGTTGCGTCTGCCGTGGCAGCCCTGGGTGACGGTATTCCCCTACGGCCTACTGGTGTTTCTCACCTGGGCGATGGCCTGCGGCGATCGGTGGGCGCTCCCAGTGGCCGTGCTGGTCGGTTCGTTCGCGGCGCAGACCCATGTGGGGTACGTGGCGCTCGCACTGCCGCTCTTGGTGCTCGGTGCCGCCTGGCTGTTCGCCACCCACCGGCGCGACCTCGTGCGGCTCCTGTGGCCGTCGCTGTGCGCCCTGGGCGTCGCCGTGCTGGCATGGCTGCCACCGTTCATCGATGAGCTGACGAACGAGCCGGGTAACGCCACGCTCGTGGCCCGCTGGTTCCGCAACGGGACGATCAACGGCGAGGCTTCGCACACGCTGCTCGAGGGTTGGCGGGTCGTGAGCGCTCAGTTCGCCCTGGCACCGGAATGGCTCGCCGGAACGCGGTCCCCGGTTGGCTTCGACCCGGCGCCGCCGTACGTGTCCGACCCGGTTGTTCCCGTGTTGTTGGTCGCCGTCGCTCTGGCGGTCGCCGTGCTGTGGCGGCGGCGAGTGCCGCAGTCGGGCCAGCTGGTCGCCGTGTGGGCGGTGGCCTCGGTGGTCGGCGTGATCGCCACGTCGCGCATCCGCGGCCCCCTGTACGCGTACCGGTTCGGCTGGTCGCGGATGCTCGGAATGGTGGCGGGGGTGATCGTGGCGTGGGCCGTCTGGCGGGTCGTGGCCGAGCGGCGACCGGCATTAGAGCGCCCGGTCCTGACGCCGATCGCGGTGACGGCAATCGCGGTCCTGGCAGTCGTGGGGTCGGTGGCGCACGTGCGGGCGGGTGTGCCCCAGGAACCAGAGTCGGCCAGCATCCGTGAGCTCGTCGCGCCCGTGCTGGCGGCGCTGCCGCCGGGCGACGGGGAGGTCGTTGTCGAGGGCATCGATTTCTTCGGGGTGTCGTACGCCACGGGGCTCGTGCTCCAGCTCGAGCGACACGGCATCGACGCGGGACAGCCCCCGACCGAGCCGCGCCGCGCCGAGGACCTGCACATCTATTCCGGCGGCCCCGTCCGCGCCCGCCTCACCGTCGCCCTCGACGCCGATGTCGTCGACCTGACGGCCAGGCCCGATCTGCGCCTGGTGGTGCTCTCCGGCGACCTTACGCTCGACGAGCTCAGAGCTGCGGTCGAGGCGAGCGAGCAGCTGGAAGCCGTCGTGGCGGGCGAGAGGGCGGTGGACGACGGCCAGTTCGATGCGTTGGTCCAGGCTGCGACCCTTCCACGCCCGGCCGTCGGTGTGTTCACCGAGGTGCCCCCCGCCGGGCCCTAGGCTGCGCCGGCATGGAGGTGGAAACCGCCGTCCGCGAGGCGCTCGAGGTGCAGGTGTTCGAGCACGAACCCGGCCAGGCGGCGCTGACGCTGCGGGACGCGGTTGGCGAGCTCGGCCCGGAGGCGGTCGCGGGCGGACTGCTTGACGCCGCCGCCGTTGCCCTGCGACGGATGGTGGCCGAGACCGACGATGCATTCGACCTCGACGAACTGCTCGAACGCATGGCCGTCGACGGCGCCGTGGCTCCTGACAGCGTCGACGTGCTGGCACGGATGATGACGGCGGCGGCGGCGACGGCGGGCGGGATCCGGCCCGCAACGGATCCCTTCGTGGCCGACCTGGGGGCGGAGCGGGCGCTGTTCGGGGCGTGGCTCGCACTGCTGTCCATCGTGCGGATCGTGGCGATCAGCCTCGAGCGCACGGAGGCGGACGTCACCGAGGAGATCGTCTCGGCCCTCGACGCCCGATAGTCGCTAACGTCGCCCGGGATGGGGGGAACACCGGGACGCGATGCCTTCGCGGGCGGCGACCAGGCCTATCTCCGCAACGTGCAGTACCGCGACAGCACTCGCCTGGCCGCCCGTGCCCGCCTCCACGTCAAGTACGGTACGGCCCGGATCGCCTGGTTCCCGTGGGTGGCAACGCAGATCGACTGGCCGGTCGGGGCCCGGGTGCTGGAGGTCGGCTGCGGTGCCGGATGGTTGTGGGCAGAGGCCTCGGCGCACCTGCCCGGCGGGCTCTCCCTGACGCTCACCGACCTTTCGCCCGGCATGGTGGCCGAGGCGGTGGAGCGAGTCGGCGGCCTCGGGCGGCACCGGCGGGTCGACGGTCGCATCGCGGACGCCCAGGCCTTGCCGTTCGCGGCAGACAGCTTCGACGTCGTGGTGGCCAACCACATGCTCTACCACGTCCCCGATCCCCGCCTGGCGGTCGCCGAGCTGGCGCGGGTGGTGGGGCCCGACGGCGTGCTGATGGCCGGCACGGTGGGTGCCAGCCACTTGCGGGAACTGGCCGAGATCCGCGCCGAGGTGTTCGGCGGACCCCGCGTTCTCGCCACGGTCGAGACATTCGGCATCGAGGTGGGCGAGACCATGCTGCGCGGCTGCTTCGCCGACGTGGAGTGGCGCCACTACGACGACTGGCTCGACTGCACCGATCCCGATGACGTGCTGGCGTTCCTCGAGTCGACGCCGCCGGTGGAGGACGCCGGCCACGAAGACCGTCGCCGTGTCGTGGAGGCCGTCCACCGCCGATTCGCCGCCGGTCGTGGACGGATGCGGGTCAGCAAGGAGACCGGCGTCTTCGTCTGCGCGGGCCCACGCTTGGGCTCGCGGGCCCCCATCTGAGCCGGGACGCGACGAAGGCGGCACAACCCCAGCGGGCGCCGCGTTCGTCTGCCCCCAGATTCGAGTGGGTAGTGCCGCTGTCAGCGCCAGCCGAGCGCCGCGGTGCAGGCGGGCCAGGCGCCCCAGCCCGAGGAGGCGTAGAGCCGCTGGCCCATCGCGATCTGGGTCTCGCGGGAGGCCTCGTGGGGGTAGCCGGTGCCCCCGACCGCCTGCCATGAGGCGAGTGAGAACTGCAGGCCGCCGTAGTAGCCGTTGCCGGTGTTGATGTGCCAGTCACCACCCGACTCGCATTCCGCCAGGGCGTCCCACGTTGCGTAGCTGTTGGGATCGCCCAGCCCGCCGCCGCTGTCGGGCGGTGGCGGTGTTTCGGTCGGCGGAGGCTCGGCGGTCGTCGGCTCCTCCGTCGTCGGCGGCGGAGGTGGCTCGGTGGTGGTCGTCGTGGGTGGCGCCGTGGTGGTGGTGGTGATGCGCTTCAGGCCCAGCGCGTGGTCCTTGTCGTACTGCATCGGAAGCGACAGGTGCCGGGCGTTGATGAGAGATGTCTCCGATCCGCTTGCGGCGGCCTCGACACGATCGTCGCCGTTGCCGTTGGGCAGGACGACGGTGGCCAGGGCCACCGGCCCGATCAGGAGCGCAAGGCCCAGCGCGCCGCCCACGATGGCTCGCCGGACCGTATGGCCCGGTGTCGGGGCGGCCGTCGGGCCGTTGGTACTGGGGGGGTGATCCGTCCGCTCGGACATCAGGGGGGGAACTCCTCTTGTCGAAGCGCGCGGCGGGACGTGAGAGAGATGAGAGGGAACTGCAACCAGGGGCGCCCCAGCGCGTGCCGACCTATGCGGTTGGTGAAAGGAGTTTGTCACTATCGCAACGCTTTCGCAACATCGGGCGCCAAACGTTGGTGCCAGCCGCCCCCCAAGCGGCGATGTCGACGGTTCCCCAGGTCGGTTGTCACCGTAGATCGTGCCGACCCTCCCGCGCCGCACCCGAGGCGATCTCCGCCCGAAAATCCCTCTCGCTATTCCGCTGTTGGTAATCGGTCCACCACTGTTCGCGGCTACCGGCACGCCCCGGTGCCCGACCCCACACGCTCCGGGCGCATCAAGGGGGCTCCTCCGGCGTGTCGGCCGACGCAGCCCGGCCGATCGACGCCTCCACGACCTGCCTCACCGCCCTGGCGAGGTTGGGCGCCAGCAGGCTGCACACGGCGTCGATCAGGTCGTCGAGGACAGGGAACGCCGCCAGCAACCATCGCGCCCACATGCCGTCGTCCATCCACGCGACGACGCGGGCATCGGGCAGGGGCCCGGGAATGTCGACCACGCCGGGGTCGGCGCGCAGGCGGGCCCACGGCCAGGCCTCGGCGAGCGCCCGGGTGGCGTCGGCCAAGGCGTCCGCGTCGGGACCGAGGCCGAGGCCCGAGCACCGCGTGGCGGCAACCGACGACGCCGGGTGGAGGCGCGTCAGGTCTCGCCACGTGGGCGGCCCCGGGCCGCCGGCGCTGCCAGGCCGGGCGAGGGCGTCGACCACGCGGTCGAGCCAGCAGCGCGTCCACAGCCCGACCGTCGTGGCCGGCGGCGGCGCGGTGGCGAGGCCCAGTGCTCGGCGGCATGCGTCGGCCACCGTGCCGTCGGGCGGGCCCGGCAGAGTGGTGAGCTCATCGCCGCGGCGGAGCAGCCCGGCGCCCCCTCCAGATCGGTCGATGAGCACGGTGATGCGCACCTGGGGCGAGTCGGCGCCGCGCACCACGCGGCCGTGGTCGCCGATCGGATGCTGCCGGCCACAGCTCGATACACCCAGCGCCCACCAGTACACCGGGGCAACGAAGCCCAACAGCAGGTCGAGCGGATGGATCGGATCGATCGGAAACCACGCGAAATCCCCGGGCGGGTCGGCATCGGATGCCGACACCCGCAACAGCGCGCCTGTGGGCGCCCGGGTGCCGAGCCCGGCAAACGTGGTGTCGGCGTTCTCGACATGGGCCGCGAGGGCGAGATCGGGCGGGGGTGGAACGGGCGGGGCCATCGGGACGCCTCCGGTGCTGCAGATGCCGTGTGTGAGGCGATCTGCACCGGACGGTTCCGGCGGGCGATCACGAACCCGTGATGCGAGACACTACCGAGGGGCTGTGACACTCAAGGACGCCCGGCGGTGCGGAGCCGTGCAACGCCGGAACGGGTCGTCACCACGCGCGGCGCTCGGTCAGCAGCCGAGCCAGCCGGGCGTCGCTCGCGACGTAGGCGGCGAGCGCGTCGGGCGCCAGATCGTGGATCCGCGCCCGGTCCACCTCCACCGGGGTCAACCCCACGAGGCGGGCGATGGCCTTGAGCGAACACGAGATGCCCAGGGCCGGCCCCACGTCGCTGCGGTAGAGCTGGTACGCGTCGACATGGCGGTGGCCGTGCCAACAGGCCCGGTACGCGCCGCGGTGACCGGGTAGCGGGTCGCGGCGCGAGGGGATGCGCGGGTCGAGGATGAGCCGCAGGCCCAGCGTCACGCCGTGGTGGGCCGCTCGATCGGCCAGGAACGGCAGGTCGAAGAAGGCGCCGTTCCACGTGGCCAGGACACCCGGCGTCAGCCCGGCCACGCGGGCGTCGACGGCGGCGAGCATGTCGATCTCGGGTCCGTCGAAGACCTCGTCGCCGCTCGGGGTCGACAGCGCCACGGTGACGATCCCACCGACCGCCGGATCGAGCCCGTTCACCGACGTGTCGGTCTCGATGTCGAGGCCGTAGACCGGACCCCGGGAGCGAGGCATCGGCCCTTTCTACGCCTTCGTCGTCGCTGGGAACGGGACCCGCTACAGGATCTGGCTGAGGAACACTTTGGTGCGCTCCTCGGTGGGATTGCGGAAGAAGTGGTCGGGCGTACCCACCTCGACGATCTGGCCGTCGGCCATGAACATGACCCGGTCGGCCACCTCCCTGGCGAAGCCCATCTCGTGCGTTACCACGATCATCGTCATGCCCGAGCGGGCAAGCTCCCGCATCACGTCGAGCACCTCGGCGATCATCTCCGGGTCGAGGGCCGACGTGGGCTCGTCGAACAGCATGATCTTGGGCTGCATCGCCAGGGCCCGGGCGATGGCCACCCGCTGTTGCTGTCCTCCCGACAGCTGGCCCGGGTACTTGGCCGCCTGCTCGGGGATCTTGACCCGCTCGAGCATCTCTCGCGCCACCTGCTCCGCCCTGGCCTTGGGCCAGCGCCGCACCTTGCGGGGGCCGAGGGTGACGTTGTCGAGAACGGTGAGATGGGGGAACAGGTTGAACGACTGGAACACCATGCCGACCTCGCGCCGCACCTCGGCGATGCGCCGCACGTCGTTGTTCAGCTCGGTGCCGTCGACCACGATGCGTCCTCGGTCGTGCTCCTCGAGCCGGTTGATGCAGCGGATGAGCGTGGACTTGCCCGACCCCGATGGTCCGATGACCACGACCACCTCCTGGCGGCCCACGGACAGGTCGATGCCGCAGAGGGCCTGGAAGCGGCCGAACCACTTCTCCACGCCCTCGCAGACAATGATCGGCTCGCCGGTGCCGCCCGCCTCGGTGGCGAGTGCGGCGAGGTCTTCGGGTTCCGCCTGTCCGGCTTGAGCCGTCATCGTTCCCCCACTCCCAGGCGGCGTTCGAGTCGCTGGCTCTCGCGCGACATTGTCGAGCAGCCCGCCCAATAGATCAGGCCCACGAACGCCAGCGCCACTGGCCGCAGGCCTTGGCCGCGGAAGGCATCCTGCAGGGTGACCGCCTCGGAGATGGCCAGCAGCTCGAAGAAGCCCACGATGAACAGCAGCGAGGTGTCCTTGAACAGGCTGATGAACTGCCCGACCATCGCCGGGATCACGGCCCGCAACGCCTGGGGCAGCACGATGAGGCGCATGACCTTGGTCGGCGGTAGCCCGACCGCCTGGGCCGCCTCGATCTGACCCCGGGGTACCGCCTGCAACCCGCCGCGCACGATCTCGGCGATGTAGGCGGCCTCGAACAGCGTGATGGCGATGACCGCCCGCACGAGGAGGCTGGGCGGCTCGACCGTGGTGGGGAACAGGAAGCCGATCATGAAGTTGCCAAGGAAGAGCAACGCGACCAGCGGCACGGCCCGGAATGCCTCGATGTACCCGATCGAGACGACCCGCATCGCCGGGAGCGACGATCGGCGGCCCAGCGCCAGGAGCAGGCCGAGCGGGAACGCCAGGGCGATGCCGGCAAGCGTGGCGGCGACTGTCAGGTGCAGCCCGCCCCAGTCGTCCCAGCCGACGCCGCCCTCCCCGGCCGTGGTCACCTGCAGGCCAGCCACGAGCCCGGCTACAACCGCCAGCCAGGTCCAGCGCCGGAGCCGGGTGGGCAGGCGGGCGCCGAGCTCCCACGCTGCTGTCCCCATGACGACCAGGCCCACCGTCCCCAGCGCCGGCAGCGGGGTGCGGGTGAAGCTGAGCACCACGACGACGGCCAGCACCAGCGGCCAGAACCGATGCACCACCGCCACGCTGCGGCGGCCGAAGCCAACCGGCATCGATGCGTCGGCGCCGTCGACGCCGCCGACGACCCCGGGGCCGCCGACCACGTCGTCGCCCTCGGGCGCCAACGGCTGGCGGACCGTCGTTGTCAAAGCCCCGGCGGCCAACCCCACCGTGGACACCAGCACGTAGCCGGCCACCCATAGCCGCCACAGCTCGTCAGCTGGGAACCGGCCGACCATGAACAGCCGCAGGTTGACGCGGATGATCGCCCAGTCGGCGGTGACGAAAACCCACCGGCCCAGCCGGTAGACGGCCCACGCTACGACGAGGCCGATCATTCCGGTCAGTGCCGTGTTGAGGGGCGTCGACGCCAGGTTGGCCCGCACCCACTGCCGCGGGCTGAGGCCTCGCACCGGCGGCTCCGGTTCAGGCACCGGAGCCAGCGGCTCGGCGAGGACGTCGCTCGTCGGGATGGTCATCAGCGTTCGACCAGCCGCAGTCGATGGTGGACCAGGTTGGCCACCAGCGAGATCGCCAGCGACAACACCAGGTATAGCGCCATCGCCACGAGGATCGACGGGATGGCGGGGTCGCCGTTGCCGATGACCGTGTTGGTCACGCCCATCAGCTCGGCGAAGGCGACGGCGACCCCGAGGGAGGTGTTCTTGGTGAGGTTGAGGAACTGGTTGATGATCGGCGGGGTGGCGATGCGAAATGCCTGGGGCAACACCACGTGGCGCAGGCGCTGGCCCGGCGACAGCCCGATCGCGCCGGCCGCCTCGGTCTGGCCTTTGGGCACGGCCAGGATCGATCCACGCACGATCTCGGCCACGTGCGACGACGTGTACAACACGAGCCCGACCAACACGGCCACGAACGGGAGCCCCATCCTGACACCTCCCTCGATGCTCAGGTCGACCACCTCGGGGTGGGACAGCGCAACGGGAGAGGAGAGGGCCACGTAGCCACCCACCGCGGCGGCGAGGAACACCCCTCCGCCCCAGGCCCACCGGCGCGCCGGCACGCCGGTACGCTCCTCGACTCGACCCCGCCACGCCCCCAGCAGGACGGCCGCGGCCAGCCCGGCGACGAGCAGCCCCGCGTACAGGCCGCCGTTGCCGCCGTCCCGCAAGCTCACAATGCCGAACTCGGAGACCGACAGCACCAGCACGCCGCCGACCTCATTGGCCTCCTGGATCGGGGGCAGGGTGGCCAACGCCGCCGAGTTGACGAAGACGATGACCAGCAGCGGTGGCACGTTGCGCAGCGTCTCGATGTACGCGCCAGCGGCCCGACGTACGAGCCAGTTGCCGGACAGCCGGGCGATGCCTAGGAGCGTGCCAAACACCAGCGTGAGCACGATGCTGATCAACGCCACGGTGATCGTGTTGCGCAAGCCGGTGAGGATGGCGTCGAGCACCGTGTCCGACGGCTTCATGTCGGTGTAGGCGATGCGGAAGCCGGCCTGCTGGTCGAGGAAGTCGAAGTCGAACTCGACGTCGTTGGCCCGCAGGTTGTCGTAGAGGTACGCCACGAGGGCGACGACCGCGGCCAGCACGGCCACTTGGAACACGACGCGCAGGACGCGCACGTCGCGCCACAGAGGTGGCCGTGGGCTGGTCGCGGTCCGTGTTGCCATCGAAAGCGGGCGCCCCGGGCGAGGTCAGCTGTTCAAAGCAGCGGGTCGCCGCACCAGCGGATCAGCGGTACGGCGGGGCGTAGAGCAGGCCCCCGTCGGCCCACTGGGCGTTGGCGCCTCGCTCGAGGCCGAGTGCGGTGTCGGGGCCAACCGTGCGCTCGTAGATCTCTCCGTAGTTGCCCACCTGCGAGATCACGTTGACGGCGTAGTCGGCGTCGAGCCCCAGGCCGGGGTCGAACGGGGCCGGCTCGGCCTCCTCGTCCTCGGGGTCAGGGATCGGCTGGCCCAGGAACCGCAGGATGTCGAGGTTCTCGCTGCTCGTCATCTGCTCGACGTTGTCGGACGTGATCCCGAACTCCTCGGCCTGGATGGTGGCGATGACGGCCCAGTTCACGGCGTCGGCCCACTCGTCGTCGCCGTCGAGCACCACGGGACCGAGCGGCTCCTTCGAGAAGGCTTCGTCGAAGATGACAAGCGCGTCGGGCCCACCTTCGGCGTCGGGGAACGCCGAGCGCACGCCGGCTAGCTGCGACTTGTCGGACGTCCAGCCCTGGCACTGGCCGGCGCCAAACGCCTCCTGGATCTCGTCCGGCGAGCCGAACGTGAGCGGCGTGTAGTCGATGCCGGCGGCGGCCGCTGCGGTGGCGAGGTTGAGCTCGGTAGTCGTGCCCGACAGAACGCAGATTGTGGTGCCACCCATGTCCTCGATCGACGTGTAGCCAGAGTCGGCCCGCACCATCATCCCCTGGCCGTCGTAGAACGTCGTCGTGAGGAAGCGGCTCTGCTCGCCACCGTCACGTTGCGCCGTGAACGTCGTGTTGCGGCTGAGCACGTCGATGTCGCCCGCTTGCAGGGCGGTGAAACGGGTCTCGGCATCGAGCGACGTGTACTCCACGGCCTCGGCGTCGCCGAGAACCGCCGCGGCGATGGCCTTGCAGAACTCGATGTCGAAGCCCGTGAAGTTGCCCTCTTCGTCGACGAGGCCGAAGCCCGGCACCGCCTCGTTGACGCCGCAGTTCAACGTGCCGCGGTCCTGCACCTCGCCGAGGAGGCCACCGGCGCCGTCATCACCGCCGGTGCCCGCAGCCTCTTCGTCACCGTTGTCGTCGGCGGCGCCGTTGTCGTCGTCGTCGCTGCAGGCCGCGGCGAACAACGTCACGGCGGCCACCAATCCCGCCAATCTCAACGCTCCCTTGCGTCGAAACATGGGTCTCCCCCTTGTCGGCAGCTGTCGCAGGTCGGCGGCACGCCCACCCCTGACCCTTGCAGCCGGCTGCCCAGCTGGTTGTCAGCGATTGTGACCCTAGCCTCGGCCTCTACCGGAC
>JBKPHE010000051.1:0-3683 GCA_046744485.1 Actinomycetota bacterium
TGGTGTGGTGTGTCGCAGGGGTGGCTATCTTCGCCCCGCACACCTTGCGCCTCTACAACTGCGAGGGGTTGTTGGTTGGTGGGGGCGCCCGGGGGGGGCCCCCCCTACGACGCCAACCGCGGTCGGCCCGGTAGGTAGAACGTCCTACGGGGGTGTCCACGCGGGTTGGGTAGTTCGCCCGATGCGGCCGGTTCCGGTGCGCCCGTACGGTCCCTCCAACGAAATCGGAGGGCGAAACGATGGTTGCTCAGGTGGACACGACGCCCGCATCGGGCCAGCGGATCCTCGAGGCCGTGGCCGGGCTGGCGCCGGTCATCGCGGCGCGGGCAGATGAGATCGAGGGCGCGCGGCGTCTGCCGCCCGACCTGCTGGAGGAGCTGACGGCGGCGGGATGCTTCCGGATGTTGCTGCCCCGAAGCCACGGTGGGGCGGGTGTCGACCTGGCCACGTCCATGCGTGTGTACGAGGAGTTGAGCCGCGCGGATGCATCGGTCGGGTGGACGGTCGGCATTGGCGCCGGTTCCTGGCTCGACCTGGTCGGCCTACGCCGGTCGACGTTCGATGCGCTGTTCGCGGACGGTCCCGGGGCCAAGATCGGCGGGGCGTTCAGCCCCGCCGGGTTGGCCGTGCCGGCCGACGGCGGCTACCGCGTGACCGGACGCTGGGCCTTCGTCAGCGGCTGCCAGCACTGCGACTGGATCTACGGCAACTGCATCGAGGAGGGGGCCGGGGGAGACGGTGGCATGCCGCCGCTGCGCATGGTGGTCTTCCGCGCCGGCGAGGTCGAGATCGAGGACACCTGGTCCGTGTCGGGGCTGTGCGGCACCGGTAGCCACGACGTGGTGGCCAACGACGTGTTGGTTCCTTCCGAACGAACCGTTGCCGTGCTCACCGCAGAGCCGTGCCTCGACGAACCGCTCGTGCGCATCCCCCTGCCGTCGCCCTACGCACTCCAGATGGCGAGCGTGGGGCTCGGCATCGCCCAGGGGGCCCTCGACGACATCCTGGCGCTGGCGACCGACAAGGTGCCGCTGTTCGCCGGCGCGTCGCTGGCCGCCAATCCCTTGTTCCAGAACCAGCTCGCTCGGGCGGACGCCCGACTCCGGGCGGCGCGGGCGCTGCTCTACGTCGACGCCACGACGGCGTGGGCGACGGCGCTTGCCGGCGAGGCGTTCACGCTCGAGCACCGTGCCCGCATCCGGGCGTCGGCCACCTGGGCGACGGACACCGCGGCCGCGGTCGTCGATACCGCCTACCGCGCCGGAGGCGGCAGCTCGCTGTACAGGTCGAACCCGCTGCAGCGCCGCTTCCGCGACGTGCACGCCCTGACCCAGCACTTCCTGCTCAAGCTCGACTCGCTGACGACCGCGGGCGCCGTGCTGGCCGGGCAGGACGTCGACACGACGTTCCTGTGATCCGAACGGTGACCGCCGGCGCCCGTTGTTCCGGCGTTCGGATGTGGCGGCATCCGGCCCGTTCGGACGCCGGTTCGGGTGTGCGGTGGCGAGGGCCCCGGCCTACGACGCCGCCTGGCCCGTCAGCTTGCGGTTCTTGATCTGGGCCTTGACGTAGTCCCGGTTCATGTAGGCGATGAAGTCGATCGAGATCTCCTTCGGGCACGCCTCCTGGCACTCCGCATGGTTGGTGCAGGAGCCGAAGTACTCCTCCATCGAGTCGACCATCGCCTTGGTGCGGGAGTAGCGCTCGGCCTGGCCCTGGGGCAGCAGGTTGAGGTGCTGGATCTTGGCCGCCGTGAACAGCTGCGCGGCGGAGTTGGGGCACGCCGCGACGCAGGCGCCGCAGGCGATGCAGGCGGCGGCGTCCATGGCGGCGTCGGCGGCGTCCTTGGGTACGAGGATGAGGTTGGCGTCGGGGGCGGCGCCCGTGGGGGCCGTGATGTAGCCGCCGGCCTCGATGATCCGGTCGAAGGCCTGCCGGTCGACGATCAGGTCGCGCAGCACGGGGAACGACCGTGCCCGCCACGGCTCGATGAAGATCTCGTCGCCGTCGGAGAACTTGCGCATGTGGAGCTGGCAGGTGGCCGTGCCCTTCTGCGGGCCGTGTGCCTGCCCGTTGATCATCATCCCGCAGCTGCCGCAGATGCCCTCGCGGCAGTCGTGCTCGAAGGCGATCGGTTCCTGGCCCTTGGCGATGAGCCGCTCGTTGACGATGTCGAGCATCTCGAGGAAGGACATGTCGGGGCTGACGTCCTTCGCCTCGTCGGCGTAGGTGACCATCCGTCCCGGCTCGTTGGGACCGGCTTGCCGCCAGACATGCAGGGTCAGGTCCATGTGGAGGTGCTCCCCAACTACTTGTAGGACCGCTGGGTCAGCTTGACGTACTCGAACTCGAGCGGCTCGCGGTGCAGGGCCGGCTCGTTGCCCTTGCCCGTCCACTCCCACGCGCCGACGTAGGCGAAGTGCTCGTCGTCGCGCAGGGCCTCGCCGTCCTCGGTCTGGCTTTCCTCGCGGAAGTGCCCGCCGCACGACTCCTCGCGGTGCAGCGCGTCGCGCACCATCAGCTCGCCCAGCTCGAAGAAGTCGGCCACCCGGGTGGCCTTCTCCAGTGACTGGTTGAGCGCCGGGCCGCCGAGCACCCGCACGTCCTTCCAGAACTCCTCGCGGAGGGCCGGGATCTCCGACAGGGCCTTCTCGAGCCCCGAACGGTTGCGGGTCATGCCGCAGTAGTCCCACATGATCTTGCCCAGCTCCCGGTGATAGTGGTCGACCGAGCTGGTGCCGTTGATCGACAGGAGCCGCGCCACCGTGTCGCCCACCGAGCGCTCCGCGTCGGCGAAGGCGGGGTCGTCGGTGGACACGACCGGCTCTCCCAGCAGGCCCGCCAGGTAGTTGGCGAGCGTGTAGCTGATGACGAAGTAGCCGTCGGCCAGTCCCTGCATGAGCGCCGACGCCCCGAGGCGGTTGGCGCCGTGATCCGAGAAGTTGGCCTCGCCGAGGACGAACAGACCGGGCACGTTGGACATCACCTCGTAGTCCACCCACAGCCCACCCATCGTGTAGTGCACCGCGGGGTAGATGCGCATGGGGACCTGGTAGGGGTCCTCGTCGGTGATGCGCTCGTACATGTCGAAGAGGTTGCCGTAGCGCTCGCGGATGGTGTGCTCGCCCAGCCGGCCCATGGCCTCGGAGAAGTCGAGGTAGACGCCGTTGCGCAGCGGGCCCACGCCCCGGCCCTGGTCGATCATCGCCTTGGCGTTGCGCGAGGCGACGTCGCGGGGCACGAGGTTGCCGAAGCTCGGGTACTTGCGCTCGAGGTAGTAATCGCGATCGGGCTCGGGGATCCGGTCGGGCGACCGCGTGTCGTCGGGGTCCTCGGGAACCCAGATGCGGCCGTCGTTGCGCAGCGACTCGGACATCAGCGTGAGCTTGGACTGGAACTCGTCACTGGCCGGAATGCAGGTGGGGTGGATCTGCGTGTAGCCGGGGTTGGCGAACAGCGCGCCCCGCCGGTGCGCCCGCCAGATCGCGGTCGCGTTGCAGCCCTTGGCATTGGTGGACAGGTGGAAGATGTTGCCGTAGCCGCCGGTCGCCAGGACCACGGCGTGGCCGGCCCACGAGCGCACCTCGCCCGTCACCAGGTGGCGGGTCACGAGGCCGACGGCCCGGCCGTCCTTCACGACGAGGTCGAGCATCTCCACCCGGTTGTGCATCTCGACGTTGCCG
>JBKPHE010000227.1:0-12803 GCA_046744485.1 Actinomycetota bacterium
CATGTCGGGTGCCGTGGGCTCTCGGCGCGGGGTCGCCTGCAGGTGGAGGCGTTGCGCGACCGCTGGAAGGCAACCGGCGAGCTCGGCGAGGTGTCGGCGGCGCCGCCTGCGGGGGCACTCTGGGCCGGTGGGCCGCCGGGCGGAGCCGGATCGACCGACGACGAGGGGGGACCCGGGAGGGTCCCCCCTCGTGCTCCCCCCACGCCCCCGCCTAGCGCGTGCAGGACGGGCCCGAGGGGCCGGGAGGGTCCCCCCTCGTGCTCCCCACGGCCCCGCGGTCTCGCAATGCGATCTGCTGTGGCGACTGCCGCCGGTAGCGTGGATGGGTCATGGATGGGACCCGGATCGTGCTGGTGCGGCACGGCGAATCGCGGGCCCAGGAGCTGGGCATCGTGGGCGGACACGCCGGTTGCCGCGGGCTCTCGGCGCGAGGGTGCTTGCAGGTGCAGGCGCTGCGCGACCGCTGGAAGGCGACCGGCGAGCCGGGCGAGGTGTCAGCCCTCTACGCCAGCGTGATGCCGCGGGCGGTCGAGACCGCCGAGGTGCTGGCACCGGCCCTGGGCGGCCTCGACGTCGTGCAGGACTGTGACCTGTGCGAGCACCATCCGGGGGAGGGCGATGGGCTGGCCTGGAACGAGTACGACCGGCTCTATCCCTTCCCCGATGGCGGCTGGCACCCGGACCTGCGGCGCGATCCGGGCGGCGAGACCTGGCGGGAGATGGCCGATCGGGTCGCGACCGGGATCGATCGTCTGGTCGAGCGCCACGCGGGCACGACGGTCGTGGTCGCCTGCCACGGCGGCGTGATCGTCCACACCATGATCCGCTGGCTCGGCATCGGCGAGGACGACGGGCGCGAGCGTGCGTGGTTCAGTCCCCAGAACGCCTCGATCACCGAGTGGCGCCACGGGGCCAACCCCTATCGCGACCGGTCGATCTCGTGGGAGCTGGCCCGCTTCAACGACCAGGCCCACCTCGTCGGGTTGTTCTAGCCCGCCGGACGTCTCACAACCCCTACGCCTCGTGGTGGCGGGACGGCGGGATCCACCGCGGGTCCACGTCGTCGTCGGGCTCCAGCGGACGCATCGCGAGGTCGATGGCGCTCCAAAGCGTCTTGGAGACCGGGAAGAACGCGAGCGGGACGATGAGGGCCGTCGCCACCACGGCCGCGACCGCCGGGGCGGCGGGTCCCGGGTAGGTGGCGAGGAAGCCCGCGACGACGGCGATGAGCACGGCGCCAAACGTGACGATCGTGTTGATGCCCAGGGCGCCCAGCCAGTGCCCCTCGATCCGTTCGAGCCGGAAGCCGCAGCGAGGGCAGCGCTCGCGCATGATGAACCACCGGCGGAACAGCCGACCCCCACCACACACCGGGCAGTGCAGGGCGAGCCCGCGGGCCAGCAGGCGGGGAACTGTCAGCGGCGGCGGCTCGGGCGGCTCTTCCCCCACGGTCAGAGCATGCCGCGAGTCGCCCGGCCCGTCAGCCGGCGGTCAGCCGAAGTTGGGCTGCGTGTCAGTGTCTCTGGTGGGGCTGCGCCCCACACCCATCGCCGCCGGGCGAGCTGGCGCTCGCGCCGTCGGCCTGCACTGCTCGCTCCGCTCGCAGTGTCAGTGTCTCTGGTGGGGCTGCGCCCCACACCCATCGCCGCCGGGCGAGCTGGCGCTCGCGCCGTCGGCCTGCACTGCTCGCTCCCCTGGCACGTCAGTTAGCGTTCCAGTTCCATCGTCGTGCGTGGGGGTCAGCGATGATCATCGGACGCAGAGGGCGCGCTCGCCGAACGATTGTGGCGTTCACGGCCGGGCTGGTCGCCGCCAGTGCGGCCGTGCCGGCGGTAGCGGCCTCTTCGGGTGACCGATCGGGCCACGGAGCCGGCGAGGGTCGGTATCCCTACGCCGGCTCGATCGAGGTGGACCTCCCGACCGACCCCCAGACGTGCGACCCACTGGGCGGCGCACGCTGCCTGCTGCCGTTCCCGAACGACTACTTCACCGTGCGCGACCGTTCCGCCGAGACAGGCAGGCGGGTCGACCTCGCCCCCGACGCCACGCCCGCCAACGCCGCCGGCGTTCACATCGATCCGACCGAGCTCAATCGCAACGACGGGTTCTCGCCGGGGTCGGCGCTCGTGGCCTTGCTGCCCGGCATCGACCTGGCCGCCAGCGGGGCGGCGCCGATCACCGACATGGGCAGCTCCCTGGATCGCGACGCGCCGATCGTCGTCATCGACGCCAAGACCGGTAGGCGGCACCCCTACTGGGCCGAGCTCGACAGCCGCGCGCCCGACGACGCCCACCGCCTCCTGTTCGTTCGCCCGGCCGAGAACTTCCGGGAGGGCCATCGCTACATCGTTGCGATCCGCAACGTCGTGGATGGCTCCGGGCAGCCGATCCAGCCGTCAGACGTCTTCCGCGCGTACCGGGACCGGCTCGACACCGGCATCGACGCCCTCGAGGGCAGGCGCGTCCACATGGACGACCTGTTCCGCCGTCTTCGGCAGGCCGGGGTCGGTCGTGACGGTCTCGTGCTGGCCTGGGATTTCACGGTCGCCAGCGGGGAGAACCTGTCGGAGCGCCTGCTGGCCATGCGCGACGACGCATTCCGGCAGCTGGGCACCGCCGCGCCCCACTTCACCGTGACCAGCAACGTGCCCAGCACCCGGGCCAACCTGGCCCGCGAGGTGTCGGGCACGTTCGAGGTCCCCAACTACCTGACCGGCAGCGGAGAGCCCGGCGCCCTGCTCAACAACGGCAACGGGCCGGAGAGCTCCCCCATCCCCACCCGTAACGGCGCCTACACCGCCCGCTTCATTTGCGCCATCCCGGCCTCGGCAGTCGGCGCGGACGGCACCGCCGACCCGACCCGCATGATGCTCTACGGCCACGGGCTGCTCGGGTCGGCCCGCGAGGCCCTCGGGGCGAGCTCCCGCTACGCCCGGGTCACCAACACCACCACCTGTGCAACCTGGTGGATCGGGATGTCCGAGGAAGACATCGGCGTCGTGCTGCGGGCGCTCGGTGACATGTCGGCGTTCCGCAGCATCCCCGACCGGCTCCAGCAGTCGATGCTCAACTTCCTGTTCCTGGGCCGGCTGATGAAGCATCCGGATGGGTTCTCGTCCGATCCGGCGTTCCAGGCCGCCGACGGCACGCCGCTGCTCGACCAGCGCAACCTCACGTTCAACGGCGTGAGCCAGGGGGGCATCCTCGGCGGCGCCCTCACCGCCGTCGCTCAGGACTGGCAGCGATCGTTCCTCGGCGTGCCCGCGATGAACTACTCGACGCTGCTCGACCGCAGCGTCGATTTCGACCCCTTCAGCGTGGTCTTCGACCCCAACTATCCCGACTGGGTCGACCGCCAGCTCGCCATCCTGCTGGCGCAGATGCTGTGGGACCGGGGCGAGAACGACGGCTACGCCCAGCACCTGACCGAGAGCTCCTACCGGCGGACCCCGAAGCACCGGGTGATGCTGTTCGAGGCGTTCGGCGACCATCAGGTGGCCAACGTCGCCACCGAGGTGATGGCCCGCACGATCGATGCCGAGCTGCGCGTGCCGGCGCTCGCCCCGGGGCGGAGTCCCGACGTGCAGCCGTTCTGGGGGATCGAGACGACCAGGCGCCTGCCCGACAGCCACGGCTCGTACCTGGTCGTGTGGGACTTCGGCACACCGGCCCCGCCGCTCGGGAACGTCCCCAACCGGGCCGGCACCGATCCCCACGGCCAGGGCCGTGACCAGCTCGAGGTTCTGACGCTGGCCGCCACGTTCCTCGAGCAGGGCCTGCTGGTCGACACCTGTGGGGGCGGCCCTTGCCAGACCCTGCCCCCGCCGGGCTGACCCGCCGTCGCCGGCCGGGGAGCTACGGTTCGCTGCCGTGAGCGCGCCCGCGCATGCCGACCTCGAGCCGCTGGCAGCCCTGCTCGGCACCTGGCGGGGCGAGGGCGAGGGCAGCTACCCGACCATCGAACCGTTCCGGTACTCCGAGGAGATCAGCTTCACGCACGTGGGCAAGCCGTTCCTGGCCTACCGGCAGGCGACCGTCAACCTGGCGACCGGCCTGCCGGCGCACGCGGAGGCCGGATATTGGCGGCCCGCGGGTGAGGGACGGGTGGAGCTGGTGATGGCGCACCCGACCGGCGTCGTCGAGATCGAGGAGGGAACGGTCGAGGCCCTGGCGGACGGAGTCCGGCTCCACCTCCGGTCGACGGCGGTGGCCTGCTCCGGCACGGCCAAGTCGGTGCTCACCCTCCAGCGCGACGTCGAGGTGGTCGGCGACACCCTGCGCTACGACCTGGCGATGGGCGCGGTGGGGCAGGCCCACCAACACCACCTGAACGCCACCCTGCGCCGGGTCGACTAACCACGGATACCCTCCGCCCCGACCCCCACCCGCCACCCCTGAGGGCGTCGGTCTTGCGACCGACCCCGTACCCTTTAGGGGGTGTCACGGGGGCGTACCGCCAAGGTGCTCACGCATCGCTATGACGGCAGCGGCGTGACCCGCCGGCCCGACCATCTGATCGTCGAGGAACCGCTGGAGATCCAACTCGACGGCGTGCTGGTGTCGACCACGATGCGTACACCCGGCCACGACTTCGAGCTGGCGGCCGGGTTCTGCCTCACGGAGGGGTTGCTCGCCGGCGCGGGCGTCCGACAGTGCCGCTATTGCGGGACCGGCTCCGCGGTGGACAGCGAGTTCAACGTCGTCACGGTCGAGACCGGCGGCCAGGCGCCGCCGCCGCGCCCGCGGCTGACGACCACCACGTCGGCCTGCGGGATGTGCGGCACCACCGCCATCGACGACCTCCGGGAGCGGCTACATCCGTTGCCCCCGACGGCGCCGTTCTCGCTCGACGTCCTGGCCCGGGTGCCCGACACGGTCACGTCCACCCAGCGGCTCTTCGACGCCACCGGGGCGGTGCACGCGGCGGTGGCGTTCGACCGGAGCGGCGAAGCCGTGCTCGCCCGCGAGGACATCGGTCGACACAACGCCGTCGACAAGGTGGTGGGACGGTTCCTGCTCGACGACCGGCTTCCGGCCACCGGGCTCGGTCTCTACGTCAGCGGGCGGGCCAGCTTGGAGATCGTGCAGAAGGCCTGGGCGGCCGGATTCTCCACGGTGGTGGCCGTCAGTGCCCCCTCGTCGTTGGCGGTGAGCGCCGCTCGCCTGGCCGGCATGACGCTGTGCGGCTTCGCCCGGGGCGGGCGCCTCAACGTCTACGCACCCGAGGAGTTGCCCCGGGAGGCGGACAGCCCCGGACGCCCCGGTGCCGCCATGTCACGGTCGCGGCGCTAGTGGGCCTGCGCGAGCAGTTCACGGGCTGGAACCCCAAGCTGTGGGCCGGGTGGCGGCCCAACGGCGTGGGAGAGCAGAAGCCCAACCACTACCGCGACATGGCGCGGGTGGCCTGGGCCAACCGCGCCCACCCGACCTACGCGTATCGGGTCCTGACCAAGGGTGCGTGCGACGGCTGTGCGCTGGGTGTCGCGGGCCTCCACGACTGGACCATCGACGGCGTCCACCTGTGCGCCACGCGCCTCGACCTGCTCGAGCTCAACACCGCCGACGCCATCGATCCCCTGGTCCTGTCCGACGCGGCGGCGCTGCGGTCACGCACCGGGGGCCAGCTCCGGGCACTGGGACGGCTGGGTCATCCCATGCGCCGCCGCCGGGGCCAGGCGGGGTTCCGCCGCGTGTCGTGGGACGAGGCGCTCTCGGTGCTGGCGACCGGCCTGCGGGCCACCACCCCCGATCGGGCCGCGCTGTACCTGACCAGTCGCGGCATCACGAACGAGACCTACTACGTGGCCGCGAAGGCCACCCGTGCCCTGGGGATCGCCAACATCGACTCGGCGGCCAGGGTGTGCCATGCCCCCTCGACCGTCGGCCTGAAGCAGACCGTCGGTGTGGCCGCCACCACCTGCTCGTTCCAGGACGTGATCGAGGCGCCGCTCGTGGTGCTGTGGGGCTCGAACCCGGCCAACAACCAACCGGTGTTCATGAAGTACCTGTACCTGGCGCGCAGGCGGGGCTGCCGCGTCGTGGTCGTCAACCCGTACCTCGAGCCCGGGCTCGATCGCTACTGGGTACCGTCCAACGTCGAGTCGGCGTTGTTCGGCACCAAGATGTCCGACCTTCATGTCCCGGTGCGTCCGGGTGGCGACGTGGCGCTGGCCAACGCCGTGCTGCAGCGACTGATCGCGCGGGGCGCGGTGGACCGGCCCTTCGTCGACGCCCACACCGAGGGCTTCGGCGAGGTGGCGACGGCGCTGGCCGGCCAGGACACCGACCACCTGCTCGCTCTCGCCGGCGTCGACCGGCCCACGCTGGAGTCGTTCGTCGACGAGCTGGCGCAAGCCCAGGGAGCGATCCACGTGTGGTCGATGGGCATCACCCAGCACCGGGGGGCCGCCGAGACGGTGCGAGTGATCGTCAACCTGGCCCTGGCCCAGGGGGGCGTCGGGCGGGAGGGGGTGGGGCTCATGCCCATCCGCGGGCACTCCGGCGTGCAGGGCGGGGCCGAGATGGGCGCCTATGCCACGGCCCTGCCCGGGGGCCTGCCGGTCGACCCCGAGCACGCCGCCGCCCTGGCCACCACCTGGGGGTTCCCGGTTCCCGACCGGCCGGGGCTCACCGCCCCCGAGATGGTCGAGGCGGCTGGCCGCGGCGACATCGACCTGCTGTGGATGTCGGGCGGCAACTTCCTCGACGTCCTGCCCGATCCGCGCGCGGTGGAGGCGGCGCTGGGCCGGGTGCCACTGCGGGTTCACCAGGACGTGGTCGTGACGCGGCAGATGCTCGTCGAGGGTGACGACGTGGTGCTGCTGCCGGTCGCCACGCGCTACGAGCAGGAGGGTGGCGGTACCGAGACCACCACCGAGCGACGGATCGTGTTCAGCCCGGAGATCCCCCGCCAGGTGGGTGAGGCGCGCAGCGAATGGCGCCTGTTCGCCGACGTGGTCAGCCGGGTGCGGCCCGAGCTGCGCGCCGCGTTCTCGTGGCCCGACAACGCTCACCTGCGGCGGGAGATCGCCGAGGTCGTGCCGCTGTACGCCGGCATCGAGACGCTGGCCGACACCGGGGACGCGGTCCAATGGGGCGGGCGGCACCTGGCGGTGGGCGGCGCGTTCCCCACGGCGTCGGGGCGGGGCCGGTTCACACTCCTCGAGCCCGCCGAGCCGCAGGTGCCCGAGGGTTCGTTCGTGCTGTCCACGCGGCGGGGCAAGCAGTTCAACTCGATGGTGCAGGGCCAGATCGATCCCCTCACCGGCGCCGGGCGCGACGCCGTGTTCATGGATGCCACCGACGCCTCCGCCCTCGGGGTGGCCGGCGGCGACCGGGTACGGCTCCGGTCGGAGACCGGCAGCCTCGAGTGCACCGTCACCCTCGCCCGGCTGCCCGCCCGCACGCTGCAGGTTCACTGGCCCGAGGGCAACGTGCTGATCGCCGGCGGCCCCGACCGCCGGGAGCCGCAGTCCAAGGTGCCCGACTACAACGCCGTGGTGACCGTCGAGCCGCTTGAGAGGCCCAGCGGATAGGCGCCCCGAAGGGCACCAACGCGTGGGGATTTGTTGGTGGGTCGCAGCTCAACAGCTGGGCCTCCCGGCAGCACTGCCCACGGTAAGACGAGAGGACGTGCATCCGCTCAAGTCCTAAGGCGGCGGAGCCGGCCTGATCCACCGCTGCGCCGCGGCGTTCAGAACGGCTGGATGACGTGTTCGCAGCCGTCGTCGGCGGCGAACGCGGCCTTGAGATCCTCGTCGTCATAGGTGCCGATCGCCGGCTCCACCACCGATCCCGCCCGCTCGACGGTGATGAACGCGGTCCCGAGCACGCCTCGTTGCTCGGACACCTCGATGGGAGGCAGGTCCTCGATGTCGGCGCGCTCCTCCTCCAGCGCGGCGATGGCCTGGTCGGCACCGCTGCGAAGCTCCTCGACCAGACGGTCGCGCTCGTCGCTCACCGGGAGATCGAGGTCGTCGACCTCGCTCCGGTGGTCCTCGGCCAGCTGGATCAGGTCGTCGAACCCGTCGCGCAGCATCTCCGGGGCCGTCTCCGGATCGTCGGCGTCGGTGATCGCATCCGAGGTGTCGTTGAGCGCATCGCCCATCTCGTTGTTCCAGCGGCGGAGCATCCCGCACACCACCGTCGCGGTCTCGGCCGACGCCGCCTCGCGCGTCGTGGGCTCGGAGTCGCCGCAGGCCGACACGACGGAGACGGTGAGGGTGACGCCTGCGATCGCGGTTGCGGTCCAAGGCCTGGGCATCGGGGCAGTGTGGCACGGTCGGGCGCGGCGTACCGACCCCGGTAGCCTCGGACCGTGCCTGCTCCGCTCGTACCGACCACCGGCTGGAACGTGGTGCACCTCTTCTGCGCCGCCACGCCAGCGGCGGATGCCGGCCCCATCGCCGCGGCCGTCAAGTCGCTGGAGGCCGACGAGCACCAGGTCGTCCCCGTCGCGGTGCTCGGGCACAAGGCCGATCTCTGCCTGCTGGCGCTCGGGCCCGACCTGTGGCGCCTGCGGCGGTTCCAGACCGAGATCGCCGCCGCCGGTCTCGACGTCGTCGACAGCTACGTGTCACTGACCGAGGTCTCGGAATACGCCGAGGGCATGCCCGAGGAGCGCAAGCAGGCTCGGCTCTATCCACAGCTACCACCCGAGGGAAAGCCGGCGTTCTGCTTCTATCCGATGTCCAAGCGTCGGGGACCGGAGCACAACTGGTACGAGCTGCCGTACGAGGCGCGCGAGCAGCTGATGGTCGGACATGGAGGTGTGGGCCGCACCTTTGCCGGGCGCGTGCTCCAGCTCGTCACCGGCTCCACCGGGATCGACGACCACGAGTGGGGTGTCACGCTCTTCGCGGTCCACCCCGACGACCTCAAGCAGTGCGTCTACACGATGCGGTTCGACGAGGCATCGGCCCGGTACGCGGAGTTCGGCCCCTTCATCACGGGAGTCGTCGGCACTCTCGACGAGGTGCTCGCGGCAATCGGCGTCGCCGACTGAGAAATTCCGCGCGTCAGCACACGGTGGCATTGCCGCCACGATCGCGCCGCCACTGCGGCCTCCGGTGCGCGAATCGTCGCCGATCCGTGGCCGGCATGTAGCAGAAATGTAAACCCTGCGGCGTTCCGCGGCAGGAAATAGACTTGCGCTGGACAGGTCCACCTACAATGCCCGCCCGTGCAGAGGGAGGGTCCATGAGGAAGGCCGTGGCGGTGCTGCTCGGCGCCAGCGTGATCATGACGCTGGCGCTCGTGTCACGTGCGCCGCAGACCAGCGGCCAGCCGCGGCAGGAGCCGGCCGGTGGCGAACAGGGTGGCGGCGAGGTCGTCCGCGGCACCCTGCGCTACGAGACCGAGAGCGGGGAGGATGCCTTCGCCGAGGGCGTGGACATCACCGTCGAGAGCGCCGACGGCCAGGAGATCGACACCGTCGCCACCGACGAGGATGGTGAGTGGGAGGTCCCGCTGCCCGGTCCGGGCCGGTACACCGTCACGATCGATCCCGACACGCTGCCCGAGGGCGTCTCGCTCCAGGACGAGGACCGCACCACCCTCACCTTCGAGATGAGCGCCGGGCGCGCCCGGGCCGTGCTGTTCGCGTTGACCGCCGGGTTCGGCGGCCGCGACGTGGCCTCGGGTTTCGAGCGCTTCGTGCGCCTCAGCGTCCAGGGGATCCGCTTCGGCCTGGTGCTCGGGATGGCCGCCATCGGCCTCTCGCTGATCTTCGGGACGACCGGACTGGTGAACTTCGCCCACGGTGAGCTGGTGACCTACGGGGCGATCCTCGCCTTCATCTTCAACGTCACCATCGGCTGGCCGATGCTGGTGGCCGCTCCGCTTGCCATCGCGCTGGCCGCCGTCACCGGGTCGTTCGTCGACCGCGGCTTCTGGCGGCCGTTGCGCAACCGGGGCACGGGCCTCATCGCCATGATGGTGATCAGCATCGGCCTGGGGCTCCTGGTGCGCTACATCTTCCTGTTCCAGTTCACGGGCTTCCCGCGTGGCTATCGGGAGTTCACCGAGCAGCAGAGCTGGGACATCGGGCCGCTGCGCATCGTGCCCCGCGATTTCTGGACCATCGTGATCTCGTTGGTCGTGCTGATCGGTGTGGCCCTGTTCATCCAGCGGAACCGCATGGGCAAGGCGATGCGGGCGGTGTCCGACAACCGCGACCTGGCCGAGTCGTCGGGCATCGACGTCGACCGGGTCATCAACTTCGTGTGGGCGGCGGGCGCCGGGCTGGCGGCGTTCGGCGGGATCCTCCACGGCCTGTCGCAGGAGGTGACGTGGCAGATGGGGTTCCAGCTGCTGCTCTTGATGTTCGCCGGGGTGGTGCTGGGCGGCCTGGGCTCCGCCTACGGCGCGCTGGTCGGCAGCCTGGTGGTCGGCGTCGCCGTCGAGGTGTCGACGCTGTGGATCCCCTCGGAGTTCAAGACGGTCGTCGCCTTGAGCATCCTGGTGGCGATCCTGCTGGTGCGGCCGCAGGGCATCCTGGGCCAAGCGGAACGGGTCGGGTAGGGGGCGCACCATGGATTGGGGCACGATTCTCGACAACTCGATCTCCCAGATGTTCCGACCGCTCACCGCGGTGTTCGCACTGGCCGCCATCGGACTCAACGTGCACTTCGGCTACACCGGGCTGCTCAACTTCGGGCAGGTCGCCTTCATGGCCGTGGGCGGCTACGGCGTGGCCATCAGCGTGCTGGAGTTCGGTGTGCCGCTCTGGGTCGGTGTCCTGATCGGCATCGGCGCCGCGGTCGCGCTGGCTGCCGTCCTCGGCGTTCCCACCCTGCGCCTGCGCGCCGACTATCTCGCCATTGTCACCATCGCCACGGGCGAGATCCTGCGGTTGACGATCATGGCGCCGAGCTTCCGCGACACCACGGGCGGGTCCGATGGGCTGTCCGGTTACAACGACGACTACACCGACCTCAACCCCTTCTCACGGGGCAACTACGGGATCGGGTTCCTCAAGTTCAACGCCCCCGCCACCTGGAACATCGTCGTCGGGTGGACCCTGGTGCTCCTGGCCGTGCTCCTGGTCTGGCTGTTGATGCGCAGCCCCTGGGGCCGCGTCCTCAAGGCGATCCGGGAGGACGAGGACGCCGTCCGGGCGCTGGGCAAGAACGTGTTCGCCTACAAGATGCAGAGCCTGATCGTCGGCGGTGTGATCGGTGCCTTCGGGGGCATGTACCTCGTCATCCAGCAAGGTTCGGTGATACCCGGCAACTTCACGCCTGCCCAGACCTTCTACGCGTATGTGGCGCTCATCCTCGGGGGTACGGCACGCATCTGGGGGCCCGTGGTGGGATCGATGATCCTGTGGGCGCTGATCGTCTTCACCGAGGGGTTCCTCAGCGAGCTGGTCGACAACGGTTACATCTCAACCAACCTGATGAGCCCCGACCAGGTCAGCCAGGTGCGCCTGATGCTGGTCGGGCTCGGCTTGGTGTTGCTGATGATCTACCGGCCTCAGGGCATCTTCGGCGATCGAAACGAGCTCATGTTGGATGCGCGATGAGCACCGGCGCGGCGTTCACCAGGATCGCAGTCGACCCGTTCGAGGCTGTGGGCGAGGAGCCGGGCTCGCACAAGCCCGAACCCATCCTCGTCGCCGACAGCGTCACCCGTCGCTTCGGCGGCCTGATGGCGGTCAACGTCGACCACTTCGAGCTCCAGCGCGGGTCGATCACCGCGCTCATCGGGCCCAACGGCGCGGGCAAGACCACATTCTTCAACGTCCTCACCGGGTTCGACCAGGCAAACACGGGGACCTGGTCGTTCGACGGCGAGGACATCACCGGCCTACCCGGGCACCGCGTGGCGCGCCGCGGCATGGTGCGGACCTTCCAGCTCACCAAGGCGCTGTCCCGCCTCACCGTGATCGAGAACATGAAGCTGGGCGCGACCGGCCAGGTGGGCGAGAACTTCTTCCGGGCGCTGCTGCGCCCGCTGTGGCGCGACCAGGAGCGGGACATCGAGGAGCGAGCCGAGGGGCTGCTCGAGCGGTTCAACCTCGCCCACATGCGCAACGAGTACGCCGGCACGCTCTCCGGTGGCCAGCGCAAGCTGCTGGAGATGGCCCGCGCCCTGATGGTGCAGCCCCAGCTGGTGATGCTTGACGAGCCGATGGCGGGTGTGAACCCGGCGCTGGCGCAATCCATCATCGGGCACGTCGAGGGGCTGCGCGAGGAGGGCCTCACGGTGCTGTTCATCGAGCATGACATGGATGTCGTGCGCACGATCAGCGACTGGGTCGTGGTGATGAGCGAGGGTCTGTTGATCGCCGAGGGTCGCCACTCCTCGATAGTGACCAATCCGCGGGTGATCGACGCCTACCTCGGCGCCCACCACGGCACGCCGCTGGATCGCGCCGAGCAGGACAAACAGCTGGCGCAGGCGGAGCGAGCGATCGAGGCCGAGGAGCAGGTGAGCGAGGAGGCCCAGTGACCGACGGCGCAGTGGTCGAGAGCGACGACTCGGCACCGCTGCTGGCGGCGATGGACATCGTGGCCGGCTACGTGCCCGGGGTGAACATCCTGAACGGCACCAACGTCGAGCTGTTCGCCGGTGAGCTCATCGGCATCATCGGGCCCAACGGTGCGGGGAAGTCCACCCTCGTCAAGGCCCTCTTCGGGCTCATCCCGGTGCGCAAGGGCAAGGTCACGTACGACGGCCAGGACGTGACCGGCATGAAGGCGCACAAGCTGGTGTCGATGGGCATCGGCTACGTCCCCCAGACGGAGAACGTGTTCCCCCAGCTCACCGTCACCGAGAACCTCGAGATGGGCATCTACCTG
>JBKPHE010000057.1:0-16125 GCA_046744485.1 Actinomycetota bacterium
CGAGCTGCATCCGCCCGACGGCGCCAGCGTCGGCCGCGTCCTCGCCGTCGCGCGGGGCGAGGCGGTGGCGTGCGAGCTCCCGGGGGGCTGGCGGGTCTCTCGGTCCCGGGGACGGCTGCGGCTCGACCGGCACCAACGCCCACTAGCGTGACCAGGTATGCCGACGGATTCCCCGGGCGATTTCATCCATCATCTCGACGATCCCTCGCTGGGGCCGGTGGTGGTCGGGGAGAAGGAGATCCAGGCGCGGATCGCCGAGCTGGGTGACCAGATCACGGCCGACTACGCCAGCCGGCCGCCGCTGCTGATCGGCGTGCTGAAGGGGGCGTTCATGTTCATGGCCGACCTCGCCCGGGCCATTCGCCTGCCGGTCGAGATCGACTTCATGGCGGTGTCGTCCTACGGTGCCTCGACCCGGTCCTCCGGCGTCGTCCGCATCGTCAAGGACCTCGACATCGACCTCACCGGGCGGCACGTGATCCTGGTGGAGGACATCGTCGACTCGGGGCTCACGCTCACCTACCTCCGGCGGAACCTTGCGGCCCGCCATCCGGCGAGCCTGGCCGTGTGCGCGCTCTTCGTGCGCCAGGGCAACCAGAAGACCCAGGAGGAGCTGCGGTACGTCGGCTTCGAGATCCCGCCGGCCTTCGTGCTCGGCTACGGCCTCGACGTCGCCGAGCGCTTCCGCAACCTCCCCTACGTGTGTGAGTTCACGGGCGAAATAAGCGGCTGACACGGTCGCCGTCGGTGGTCCTCGGCGCCACCCCACCGGTAGCCTGGCCCGCACCGTGAAACGCTTCCCCCGCGCCGCCGTGGCGTATCTCGTCCTTGGTTTCGCCGTGCTGTTCTTCGGCGCGCAGATGCTCCGCCCCGGGACCGAGCGGGAGGAGCTCGACCTCTCCGCCTTCCGCGAAGACATCGCCCAGGGTGAGGTCGCGACCGCCGAGATCAAAGACCGCGACAACCTCGTGCAGGGCAAGCTGCGCGACGACACCAACTACAAGGTCAGCTACCCCGCGGAGTTCGCCGACGAGCTGGTCGACGAGCTGGACGACGCCGAACCCGCCATCGAGGTCACGACGGACTCCCAGGGCGACTCGGTGTGGACCGGCCTGCTGTTCAGCCTGCTGCCCGTCGTCCTGATCATCGGCGCGTTCTTCCTGGTCATGAACGCCCTGCAGGGCGGGGGCCGCGGCGTCATGCAGTTCGGCAAGTCGAAGGCGAAGCAGGTCACGAAGGACGACACCGTCGTGACGTTCGCCGACGTGGCCGGCTGCGACGAGGCCGTCGAGGAGCTCCAGGAGATCAAGGACTTCCTCAAGGACCCGGGCCGGTTCCAGGCGATCGGCGCCCGCATCCCGAAGGGCGTGCTGCTCTTCGGGCCGCCCGGCACCGGCAAGACGCTTCTCGCCCGGGCCGTGGCCGGGGAGGCCGGGGTTCCGTTCTTCCCCATCTCGGGCTCCGACTTCGTCGAGATGTTCGTGGGCGTGGGCGCCAGCCGGGTCCGGGACCTCTTCGAGAAGGCCAAGCAGGCGGCGCCGGCCATCGTGTTCGTGGACGAGATCGACGCCGTGGGGCGCCACCGGGGCGCCGGCCTGGGTGGGGGTCACGACGAGCGCGAGCAGACGCTCAACCAGCTGCTGGTGGAGATGGACGGGTTCGACTCCCGCACCGGGGTGATCCTCATCGCAGCCACCAACCGGCCCGACATCCTCGACCCGGCGCTTCTCCGCCCGGGGAGGTTCGACCGCCAGATCGTGGTGGACCAGCCGGATCTCGAGGGCCGCAAGGCGATCCTCGACGTCCATGCCAAGGGCAAGCCGTTGGCCGACGACGTGCGCTTGGACGTCCTGGCCCGCCGTACGCCGGGATTCACGGGCGCCGACCTGGCCAACCTCATGAACGAGGCGGCGCTCCTCACGGCCCGCCGGAGCGGGACCGACATCACCATGGCGGCCATGGAGGCGGCCATCGACCGGGTGCTGGCGGGCCCCGAGCGCAAGACCCGGGTCATGTCCGACAAGGAGAAGCAGGTCATCGCCTACCACGAGGGCGGCCACACGCTGGTGGGCCACGTGCTGGAGGGCACCGATCCCATACACAAGGTCTCGATCGTGTCGCGGGGACGGGCGCTGGGGTGGACGCTGGCCCTGCCGACTGAGGACAAGTACCTGAAGACCCGCAGCGAGCTGGTCGACACCATGACCATGCTGCTGGGCGGCCGCTCGGCCGAGGAGCTGGTGTTCGGCGAGCCGACGACCGGGGCCAGCGACGACATCGAGCGCTGCACCGAGATCGCCCGCCAGATGGTCACGACCTACGGGATGAGCGACCGGCTGGGTCCCCAGCAGCTCGGCACCAAGGCCCAGGAGGTGTTCCTGGCCCGGGACTACGGACACGAGGCGACCTACTCCGACGAAGTTGCGGGGCTGATCGACGACGAGGTGCGGCGGCTGGTCGACGCCGCCCACGACCGGGCCAAGTTCATCCTCGCCACCCACCGGACCACGCTCGACCGCCTGGCCACGTCCCTGGTCGACAAGGAGACGCTCGACGACGGCGACCTGGCCGAGGTGTTCGGCGACCTCGACAAGGGCACGGGCATCGAACTGCCTCTCGACGAGCTCGGCATCGGACCGCAACCGCCCGTGCGCCGCGCACTGGTGGGTCCCACAGTCGCCGGGGCGGCGAATCCGGGGCCCGAAGCAGGTGGGCCGGACGTGCGGCGCGCCCCGCCCGGGCTGCCGGTCTGGCGGCGGGTGCTGCGCTGGGGCCTCGGCGAGCCCCGGCCGTCTACCTGACCCCGACGCACACGGAAGACCAGAGAGATCGCCATGGCCGACGAGTGGCCGACCCCGAGCCGGGACTTTCCGCCCATCGAGACCCCGATGGACCTCGAGCGGATCGCTAAGGCCGTGCGCGAGATCCTCGAGGCCATAGGGGAGGATCCCGATCGCGACGGCCTGCGCGACACCCCCGAGCGCGTCTCCCGGATGTACGCCGAGATCTGCTCGGGGATCCATGAGCAGGTCGACACCCACCTGGCGGTCACGTTCGAGGCCGGGCACGACGAGATGGTCATGGTGCGGGACATCCCGATGCAGTCGATCTGCGAACACCACCTCATCCCGTTCATCGGCAAGGCGCACGTGGCGTACATCCCCGGGGAGGACGGGCGGATCACGGGGATCTCCAAGCTGGCCCGCCTGGTCGACGCTCTCGCACGCCGGCCACAGGTGCAGGAGAACCTGACGGTCCAGGTCGCCGACGAGATCGACCGCGCGCTCCAGCCCCGGGGTGTGATGGTGGTGATCGAGGCCGAGCACCTGTGCATGACGATGCGGGGCGTGCGCAAGCCGGGATCGACCACGGTGACATCGGCCGTGCGGGGCCTGTTCCGGTCCAGCGTCGCCACCCGGGAAGAGGCGATGCGCTTCATCGTCGGCCAGCGCTAGGTGATCGGAGGGGAGGGAACCCTCCCCTCTCCGACTCCCCGCCTCTTACGCTGCGAGGAGCCATGAGCCCACCGACACCGCACAACGAGGCCAAGCCCGGTGACATCGCCGACGCCGTGCTGCTCCCGGGCGACCCCCGGCGGGCGGCCGCCATCGCCGAGCGCTTCCTCGAAGACGCCCAGTGCTACAACGAGGTCCGCAACATGCTCGGCTTCACCGGGACCTACCGGGGCCGCCGCATCTCGGTGCAGGGGACCGGAATGGGCATGCCGTCGATCGCCATCTACGCCACCGAGCTGTTCCGGTTCTACGGCGTGACCACCGCGATCCGGGTGGGCTCGTGCGGTGCGCTGCACGACGCGGTGGCCCTGCGCGATCTGGTCATCGCCCTGGCCGCGCACACGGATTCGGCGATGGTCGAACGGCGGTTCAAGGGCATCACGTACGCCCCGGCGGCAGACTTCGGCCTCGCCGTCGAAGCCTGGCGCCTGGCGTGGGAGCGGGGCATCACCGCCCACGTCGGGACCATCCTGTCCACCGACACCTTCTACGACAGCGATCCCGAGGTGACCGAGGCGCTGACGAGGCACGGCGTGCTCGCCGTCGAGATGGAGGCCGCCGCCCTCTACACGATCGCCGCCGCCCACCAGGCGCGGGCGCTGTGCATCTCCGCCGTCAGCGACCACATCCCTCGGGGCGAGGCGATCAGCTCCGGTGAGCGCGAGAGGGGCTTCTTCGCCATGGCCGAGCTGGCGCTCGACGTGGCGGTCGAGGCGGCCGATCCCTCTTCGGGGCCGCGCAGATAGGCACGTCCTCGACGTGGCGGTCGAGGCGGCCGATCCCTCTTCGGGGCCGCGCGGATAGGCACGTCCTCGTGGCTTGCGGTGGTCAGAGCTGCCGGGAGGCCCAACTGTTGAACTGCGACCCAGCAGCAAATTCTCACGCGGGGCAGCTCTTCGAAGCGCCCTATCCGCTGGGCCTCGGGCGCGCGGCGGGGGCGAAGGCGTGGAGGATCCGCTCCACGGTCTCGATGATGGCGGCCTCGTCCACGGTGGTGAGCCCCGCGCCGAGGGCCAGTGATGCCTCGGTCAGCGCCCCGTAGAGCAACAGCGCGAGCGCGTCGGCGTCCTCGTGCTCCAGCGCCCCGCCGGCGGCCAGGGACTGGAGACCCGCCCGGATGGTCGCGAGGCCGAACCCCCGGTCGATCTCGTACCAGGCCATCAGGCCGAGGACGGCCGGTGCGTCGGCGAGGACGATGCGGCGGAGGTCGGGACTGGCGAACAGCTCGAACAGTGCGCGGCATCCTGCCTTGAACGGCTCGAGCCCGGTCGGCGGCGTCGCGTTCAGAGCCGCCGCCACCACGGCGTCGTTGATCTCCCGCTCGACCTCCTCGAACACTTCGACGAACAGCTCGTGCTTGTCGCCGAAGTGGTGGTGCACGGCACCCCGGGTCACCCCCGCCCGCAGTGCGATGCCGTCGAGGGTGGCGGCCTGGTAGCCACCCTCGGCGAAGGTGGCGCGGGCGGCGTCGAGGATCGTGCGCCGGGTGACGGCGGCGTCGGCGGCGGTGCGACGCGGCATGGCGCGATGGTTGCATACATACGGGCCGTATGTTAATCAACATCCGATAGCACGGCGGCGGATCGAGCAGAGCAGGCGGGGTGACGAAGGCGGAGCAGCCGGGCCCGGTTGGCCGAGCCCGGCACCGGGGCCCGGGTCACGGGGCTGACCGGCGCCCCTACGGAACGCGCCCGTAGGGCGTCGTCGTGCGCCATCGGCGGTCACGGGGGGCGACGTAAGCTTGCCGTTCGTGGATAGCGGACGTCGCCGGGTCATGGGTGTCGTCAACGTGACCCCGGACTCGTTCTCCGATGGCGGACGCTTCCTCGACCACCAGGCCGCCATTGCCCACGGTCGCGCCCTCGTGGCCCAGGGAGCGGATTGGGTCGACGTGGGCGGTGAGTCCACCCGCCCGCAGGCGGAGCCGGTGCCGGTCGACGAGGAGCTGCGCCGGGTCATCCCCGTCGTCGAGGCGCTGGCGTCAGCTGGCGTGGCCGTGTCGATCGACACCCGCAAGGCCGAGGTCGCCGAGGCCGCCGTGGCCGCCGGCGCGCGCATGATCAACGACGTGTCGGCGACCCTGTCCGCGGTGGCCGGCGCCACCGGCGCCGCGTTCGTGGCCATGCACATGCTGGGCGATCCCCGCACCATGCAGGCCGAGCCGGCGTACGGCGACGTCGTGGCCCAGGTACGCGACTTCCTGGTCGATCGGGCCGATTCTGCCCGAGCCGCAGGCGTGGAGGAGGTGTGGATAGATCCCGGCATCGGCTTCGGGAAGACCCTCGACCACAACCTCGACCTGCTCGCCAACCTCGACGTCCTGGTGGCCACCGGCTACCCGGTGCTGGTCGGCACCAGCCGCAAGTCGACGCTCGGCGCGCTGGCCGCCCGGGCCGACGGGACCGGGACAGTCCCGCCTGCCGCAGATCGGCTCGAGGGCTCGATCGCCACCGCCGCCTGGTCGTTACTGCGCGGCGCCAGCATGGTTCGCGTCCACGAGGTGCCCGCCACCGTGCGGGCGGTCGAGGCCTGTGACCGGGTGCTGACGGCTGCGTGATCTTTCCGAGCAAGGAGTACCTGACGTGCCACCGACCAAGGGCAAATGGGCCCAGGGCATCACCCCCCGCAACTTCGTGTGGGTGCTCAAGGACCGGCTGGCCATCTGCGAGCGACCCGGCGGCTACGGGGCCAACCACCGCCGGGTGCGGCGCCAAGAGGAGATCATCTGGATCCGCGAGCAGGGGTTCACCCACGTCATCTCCCTCATCGCCGCCCCCCACAACCTGCACAACTACGACGAGCTGGGCGTGGCCTGGCTGCACCGGGCCCTGCAGCCCCACGACGACCCGGTGGAATTCCAGCTTGCTCTGTACACCGAGGTACGCGACCTCCTGGCCAAGGGCGAGAAGCTGTTGATCCATCAGGAGGAGGTGGGCGACCGCATCTGCGGCCTGGTCGCCGGCTACGTCCTGTGGGCCGGCCTCGTGCCCTACGGCCCCCAGGCGATCTCGGTGACCGAGCGCCTGACGGGGCGGCAGCTGGGTCCTGAGGGGCGGGAGTTGGTGGCCTCCGCCGACGAGCTCCGCGAATCCGGATGAGCGAGCCCTCGGCGCTTCCCTGGGACCGCATCGAGCTGCGCGGCCTCCGGGTGCCCGCCCGCGTCGGTTTGCTACCGATCGAGCGCGAGCAGGACCAGCCCTTGGAGGTCGACCTCGACGTGGTCGTCGACTTGGCGGCGGCCGGAGCGAGCGACGATCTCGCCGACACCGTGCACTACGGCACCGTGTGCGACGCGGTGGTGCGGGCCGTCGGCACCGGGCACGTGGCGCTGCTGGAGCGCCTGGCAGAGCTGGTCGCGCAGGCTGTGCTCGGGGTGGACCCCCGCATCGTCGCGGTCGACCTGGCGGTCCGGAAGCTGCGCCCCCCGCTGCCGCACGCGCTGGCGACCTCGGGCGTGCACGTGGTCCGGACCAGACGATGAGCGGAAACGAGCCCGTCCCCCCGAGCCCCCGGCGGGCGTTCCTCGGGCTCGGGTCCAACCTCGGGGACCGGGTGCGCTACCTCCAAGAGGCGGTCGACACGTTGCGGGCGGTGGACCTGCGGGCGGTGTCCCCGGTCTACGAGACCGAACCGGTCGGGGGGCCGGGCGGCCAGGACGCCTATCTCAACCTGGTGACCGAGCTGGAGACGGCGCGGACGCCACACGACCTGCTCGGCGTTTGCCACCGGCTGGAGGCCGCAGCCGGGCGCGTGCGCGACGAGCGCTGGGGACCGCGGACGCTGGACGTCGACGTGCTCTGGATCGACGACGTCACCGTCGACGAGCCCGACCTGCAGGTGCCCCATCCCCGCATGTGGGAGCGCCGATTCGTGCTCGCGCCACTGCGCGATCTCGCCCCCGACCTGGTCGACGAGGCCGCCCTGGACGCATCCGCCGGCTACGTCGAGCCGGTGGGTGCGCTCGACGAGCTGGCCGCGCACTGACCGTGGTGCGGGTGCGGATCATTGGTCCCGGTCGAGCCGGCACGTCGTTGGCGCGGGCCCTCACCGGTGCTGGCTGGGACGTCTCGCCCCCGCTGGGTCGGGGCGACGACCTGTCCCCGGCCGCCCGGGGCGTCGACCTGCTGGTGATCGCCACGCCCGACGACCGCGTCCGCGAGGTGGCGCGGGCGGTCGAGCCGGTGCCGGGCACCGTCGTGGCCCACCTGGCCGGGTCGCTCGGCCTCCGGCCGCTGGCTCCCCATCGGCGGCGGGCGGCCGTCCACCCGCTGGTGGCGTTGCCCACCCCGGCGCTCGGTGCCCGGCGCCTGGTCGGTTCCTGGTTCGCCGTCGCCGGCGACCCGCTGGCCCACGACGTCGTGCGCGCCTTACGCGGCCGCTGGTTCGAGGTGGCCGACGCCGACCGTCCCACGTACCACGCGGCCGCCGTCATCGCCTCCAACCACCTGGTGGCGCTGCTGGGCCAGGTCGAGCGCCTGAGCGAGGCGGTCGGGGTGCCGTTCGAGGCCTATCTCGACCTGGCCCGTGCCACGCTCGACAACGTCGCCGCCCTCGGCCCGGCGGCCGGGCTGACGGGCCCGGCGGCCCGCGGCGATGACGCCACGATCCGCCGTCATCTGCGGGCGCTCCCGCCCGACGAGCGTCGTGCGTACCGCGCCCTTGCCGACGCCGCCCGCCGGCTGGCGCAGCAGCCGCGGCCGGCGACCCCGGCGACACCCGGACGCCGGGAGCGCCAGCGGTGAAGACCCTGCACACCATTGCCGAGCTGCGGTCGCTCCTGGACGGCGAGCGCGCCGCGGGCGGCGCGGTCGGGCTCGTGCCCACGATGGGCTACCTGCACGACGGCCATTTGTCGCTCATGCGGCAGGCTCGGGCCGAGACGGACGTGGTCGTGGCGTCGATCTTCGTGAACCCCCTCCAGTTCGGCGCCGGTGAGGACCTCGACGCCTATCCCCGCGACCTCGATCGCGACGGGAACCTCGCCGAGGCGGCCGGCGTGGACGTGCTCTTCGTCCCCAGCACCGACGAGATGTACCCGACCCCGGTGCTGACCACGGTGTCGGTGGCGCAGGTGTCCGAACCGCTCGAGGGGACGGCCCGCCCCCACCACTTCGCCGGGGTCACCACCTTGGTGGCGAAGCTGTTCGCCATCGTTGGATCCTGTCGCGCGTACTTCGGCGAGAAGGACTTCCAGCAGCTCGCGGTGGTGCGGCGGATGGCGGCAGACCTGTCGTTCCCCGTCGAGGTGGTCGGATGTCCCACGGTGCGCGAGCTCGACGGCTTGGCCCTGTCGTCCCGCAACAGCTACCTCACCGCCGACGAACGGGAGGCGGCGCCGGTCGTCTACCGGGCCCTGCGGGCGGCGGTGGCCAGCATCCTGGCCGGCGAGCGCGACCCCGCCGCTGTGCGCACGCTGATTGCCCAGATCATCGAGGCGGAACCACTGGCGCAATTGGACTATGCCGAGGTGGTCGACGCAGACTCCTTTCGCATCCCGGACCCCCTCGCCGGGAATCTGCGGCTGTTGGCAGCGGTTCGATTCGGGCGAGCGAGGCTCATCGACAACGTGGGGGTGACCGTTCCGGCACCCACCCAGGGAGGTTGACCCGTCGTGCGTCGTCGCATGCTCAAGTCGAAGATCCACCGTGCGGTCGTCACCGACGCCAACCTGCACTACGTGGGCTCGATAACCGTCGATCCCGACCTGCTCGAGGCCGCCGACATCCTGGAGCACGAGCAGGTGGCCGTGGTCGACATCGACAACGGCGCCCGCCTCGAGACCTACGCCATCTCCGGCCGCCGCGGCTCGGGTGACATGTGCCTCAACGGCGCCGCCGCCCGGCTGGTATCGCCGGGCGATCGCATCATCGTCATCTCCTACGCCGACTACGACCCGGGCGAGCTGGAGCACCACGCACCCATGGTCGTCCACGTCGACACCGCCAACCGCCAGGTCGACACCGCCGCCGCCGAGCGGCTGGCGACCGGGCCCGTTCCCAGTGGCGATGTCGAGGTCTCGGCCGGCTGACCCTTCCCGTCGGCGCTTACGCGCGGCGGGGACCCGAGCCCTGAAAGGATGAACGGGGTGCTGGACCTGCTGGTCCTCGGATCCGGCGTGGCCGGGCTGTCGGCAGCGGTGCGGGCGGCGGAGACCCACGGCATGCGCGTCGGCGTGCTCACCAAGGCGGAGCTGCACCAGGCGACCACCCGCTGGGCCCAGGGCGGCGTGGCGGCGGTGCTCGCCGACGACCCGGACTCGACCGATCTGCACCTGGCCGACACGTTGGCGGCCGGCGCCGGGTTGTGCGATCCCGATGCGGTGCGTGTCCTGGTCGACGAGGGTCCGGCGCGGGTCAACGAGCTGGTCGCCCTGGGTGCCATCTTCGATCGTGACTCGCAGGGTGAGCTCCTGCTGGCACGCGAGGGCGGTCACTCGCACGCCCGTGTGGTGCACGCCGGCGGCGCCGCCACCGGCGTCGAGGTGGAGCGGGCGCTGGTGGCCGCCGTCCATCAGACGGCAGCGGCCGTGTACGAGCACTGGTTCGCGCTGGACGTGCTGGTCGACGAAGGGCACTGCGCCGGTGTGGTGGCGCTGGGACCGTCCGGCGAACGGGCCGAGGTACGGGCCCACCACGTGCTGGTGGCCACGGGGGGCGCCGGCCAGCTGTTCGCGGTGACGACCAATCCGTCCGAGTCCACTGGCGACGGCATCGCCATGGCGCTGCGCGCCGGGGCTGCGGTCGCCGACGTGGAGTTCGTGCAGTTCCATCCCACCGCCCTCCACCACCCGGCCATGCCCCGGCCCTTGTTGTCGGAGGCGCTGCGCGGCCACGGGGCCTTGCTGCGCGACGCCAAGGGCGAGCGCTTCGTGGACGAGCTGCTGCCCCGCGACAAGGTGAGCCAGGCGATCATGGCCCGCGTCGCCGAGCAGGGCACCGACCATGTGTGGCTCGACGCCACGGGGCTCGAGCGGTTCGGTGAGCGCTTTCCCACCATCGCCGCCTCGCTGCAGGCCGTGGGCCTCGATCCCCGGACCGATTGGCTCCCGGTGGCACCCGCGGCCCACTACATCTGCGGCGGCATCGTCTCCGACCTCGACGGGGCGTCGTCGCTTCCCGGACTGTGGGTCGCCGGCGAGGCTGCCTGCAACGGCGTCCACGGCGCCAACCGGCTGGCATCGAACTCGCTGCTCGACGGGATGGTCTTCGGTCCTCGGGTGGTCGAGGCCGTCGAGCGTGGCAAGGAGGGACCGTCGCCCACCGGGGCCATGCGCTGCGTGCTGGACGGGGACGACGACGCCATCCCGGGTCGACGCTTGGAAGCGCCGCTGCCACCCGGCGACCGCGGCCAGAGTGGCCCGCTGGTTGCCGTCGACGGGGACCGGGGCCAGGCCCGGGATGCGCTGCAGCGCGCCATGACCGCCCACGCCGGTGTGCTGCGGTCCGCCGACTCGCTGGAACGGGCCCGGGACGCCGCGGCCGCGGCGCTGGCCCACGCCCACCGGGACCCGTCCCCGGGGGGCGCCACGTGTGAGCTCGCCAACCTGGCGACGGTGGGCTGGGCGCTGGCGGCCAGCGCGCTGGCCCGCACGGAGAGCCGGGGAGCCCACGCACGTACCGACCATCCCGACGTCGATCCGCGGCAACGGCTGCGCTACGTCGCCGGCGGCGTCGTTCAGGGGCGGTAGGTCCGGAAGCGGCCGCCGTCAGGCGGGGTCGGCGTACACGACCAGGTTCGAGAGGTAGTGGCGGGCGGCACGGTCGAATGCGCCGGTGCACGTGATGAGCCGCAGTGTGGGACCAACGGTCGGGCCGTAGACGGCCTCGGTCGGGAAGGCGTCCTTGGGGGCCTCGAACGTGTCGGTCACCGCGAAGCGCGCGACCGTGCCGTCGGTGCGCGTGACCTCGACGAGATCCCCGGTGCCCAGTTCGCCGAGGCGGTGGAACACGGCCGGACCCTCCCGCGAGTCGACGTGGCCGACGATCACCGCCGGGCCCCGCTCGCCCGGCGCAGGACCCTCGGCGAACCAGCCCGCCCGCCCGAAGTCGTCGGGGGCCGCGAGGGTCCCGTCGTCGCGCACCACCAGGTGGTCCAGCCGGGTCTCCACACCGATGGAGGGGATCGTCAGGCTGGCCGGCGGTGCCGGTTGGACCTTGGCCGCCGACACGCCGAGCGGGAGGGGACGTTCGGCGACGCGGATCGACGGCGTGCCGTCAGGCCCTGGGACGCCGGCGGTGCCCGGGCCCGCCACCCGGGTCACCACCGCTCCCGCCGTCCTCGTGTCGGGCTGCTCGGTCGGCCAGCCCCTGCCGTCGACCGCGTGGGCGACCAGCGCCGGTGCGGTCAGCGCGCCCAGGAAGGCGGCGGCCAGGGGTAGGAGCCGGCGGCCGGCGAACTTCCGACCCCGAAGGCTCATGCCGCGCGCTGCAGCGCGACCCCTGCCCGTCGCCATGTGGCGGGGTCTGCCTACGGCCGACACCGTCTCATCAGGTGCGTCGTGCCGACGGCGAGCAGCACCGCCAGCAGTCCGGCCACGGTGGCCGCCAGCGCGACGCCGGCGCTCGCGGAATCGGCTGACGCCGCGACCCGACCGGCCAGCCCACCACCACCGGTGTCGACGCCCCCGGCCGGAGCGGCGCCCGCGGCCGCGGTGGCGCTGGCGGCGTCGGTGACGCTGATGATCCGGAGGTCGCCCGTGCCGTTGCCGTCGAGCACCACCAGGGAGCTCACTACGCCGGCCTCGACGGTGAGGTTCTCGACCACGGTGTCCGCCGACTCAGCCTCGGCCGTGATCTCCCACGAACCGGCGGGCACCGCGATGTAGTTGCCGACGCTTCCCAGGTCGGCGCCCTGGGCCAGCAGTGGGCCGCCCGCGGCGCTCACGTCGACAGCTCCCGCGTCGATGGCGGCCTGGATCAGACGCACGCGTCCCTGGCCTGCCGGGGGTGCGGAGAGGTCGTCGGTCAGCAGGTCGGTGTTCAGCTCCGCCTGACGGCCGAAGGCGGCAAACGTGTACGAGGTGTTGGCGGCCAGGTCGGCCGAGACCCGCAGCACCGCCTCGTCGGTGGCCGGCGACCCGGCGGGACGCATCGAGAACGCGTACAGCCCCGCCGCGAGCGGCAGGTACTCCGACACCTGTCCGTACCCCAGCTTGGGCAGCACCAGCTGCTCCTTGCCGTCGAAGCCGGTGGCGTAGACGTCCATCGGCGGCGTGTCCGGCGAGAAGTGGGCGACGCGCAGCTGCACGTCCGCGGCGGCGCTGGCGCTCACGGGTTCGCCCGCCAACGCCAGCGCGCCCGCCACGCTGGCAATGGCCGCGACCAACACGGCCAGCCGCCTCGACGTGTGGCCCGACCGGTTCGATCGAACGTCGATCATCCTGGATCCTCCTGTCCTATGGGGAAGGTGATGCGCAGGCGTGGCTCGCCGCTGGTGCGACCCACCACGCTGACCTGGTGCGGTCTGAACTCCGCGAGCTGGTTGCCGAGGAAGGCGACGACCTCGACCACCGCCGGGTCACCGGCGGCGATGGGCCGGCCGTCGATGGAGGCGAGCTCGACCGTGCGCACGGGGGTGCCGGCCACGTCCTCGCCGGGCAATGCGACGAACGCCCCGATCTCGAGGCGGTGGGCGCCGGCCAGGGTGGCGAGCACCGTGGTCAGTCGGTCGTCAACCTCGCCGGCACGCAACTGCGAGATTGCGGCGGGCGGTGCCTCGATGCCAGGGTTGACCGCCAGCGCCTGCCCGGCCGCCGCCCGGGCTTCGTTCCGGGTCGCCTCCTCGGTGGTCGAGGCTTCGGCATCCGAGACCGCCCCGATGCGCCGCACCTCGACCCGGTCGTCGCCCTCGCCGACGCTTGCGATCTCCAGGGAGGCGTCGACGGCGCTGGCGAGCTCGGGTGAAACGCCGGCATCGCGCAGCGCAGGGGTGGAGACGATGTAGCCGTACGAGCGCCAGTCGGGGCCGTCGCCGACGGCGCCGTACCCCGCGAGCAACGACGGTGCCAGCCCGTTCTCGACGAGGTCGACCCAGATGGCGTCGTCGACGATGACGCGGTCCCCGCGATCGAGGTTGTCCACCACCCAGTCGCAGGCCGAGGCCAACGGCACCGCGGCATCGGCCGCCGCCACGCTCCGGTGGGTCGAGACCCAGTCGGGAACTGCCAGCGCCAGGGCGACGGCCGCGGCAGCGATGACGACGGGCACCGCGGCGTCGAGCCGGCTGACGGCTGCTGAGGTGGTGTGCGCCTGCCGGCGGGGCTCGAGGCGCGCTTCGAGGTGCCAGACCCAGACCAGTTGCGCCCCGGCGGCCAGCAGCACGGCGCCCAGCGGCACCATGGCGACGACGATGATCCACGAGGGCTCGCCCGAGACCAGTACGAGGGCGGCACACGCCCAGAAGGCACAGCCGATCGGGCGGAGGCGTGGCACGACCGACGGCACGACCACCGCCGCCAACAGGCAGGCGGCCACGCCGATGCGGTCCAGCCCGATCAGGCCCGTCACCGATCGCCCGTCGAACCCGTCGGCCACGGTCTCCATCGCCGAGGACGCACCGCCCGCGACCAGACGAATCCGGTCCAGCAGGCCGAGCGACGCCGCGGGCTCGGGCGCTCCCGACGTCACCAGGGCGGTCACTGCGAGCCAGGCCACGCCGAACGCGGCCGCGCCGAGGAGGAGGCGGCGGCGCCGGTGACGGTGGCTCGGGGACCAGCGCCAGAGGAGCCAGCCGACCGCCGGGGCCACCACGACCACACCGGGCTCGGTCAGCACGGCCACCGCCAGGCACAGGCCGGCGGTCCCGCCCGTCAGCGTCCGGCGCCGTCGGGCACTGGCGAGCACCAGGGCCGCCAGCATCCAGGGCACCGCCAACCCGGCGCCGTTCACCGGTCGGTGGAGGGCGCCGGCGAGCGGCGACACGGCGAAGACGAGGGCGGCGCCCCCGGCCGCCCAGCGGGCCAGCCCCGAGCGCCGGGCCAGGACCCACACCAGCGCGATGCTGACGACGTGAGCGGCCAGCATCGCCTCCCGGCCGGCGGCGACGGCGCCGGACGCCCTCCCCAGCGCGCCCGTGCCCCACATCCAGGCGCCGAGGTGGACGGGCGCGAGCGACGGCCCGGCCGAGGAGAAGGTGGCGTCACCCGCGGATCCGAGGTGGACGATCGACCAGCCGGCGGCTACCAGCGCTCCCTCGCCACTGGCCGGGGCAGGGGCCGTGCCCAGGTTGACGCTCTGCACGGCGACGCCCACGACGGCAATGGCGCCAACGGCCCACACGCTCGCCTGGTGGTCCGCGACCCACCAGCGCACGCGCCGCCACGCCGGCATCCGCGTCGGCGCGGGGGCGCCGACGGGCGCGTGCGGGGCGCGGAGCAACATGGTCGACACCTCGTGCGGGGCAAAGTCCAGCCTTTCGCCCGGGTGTTCGGAGCCGTCCCGCTGGACGGATGAGAAAACCTGCGAAACTCGCCGCGGTGCACGACGCCCATCCCCCCATCACGGCGGTGCGCGAGGCCGTCGCCCGTGCCCTGGCGGAGGACCTCACCCCGATCGGCGACCTCACCTCCGCGCTGCTGCCGCCGGAGCTGGAGGCCACCGCGTCGTTCGTGCCCCGCGCCCATGGGGTCCTCGCCGGGCGACTGTGCGCCGAGGAGGCCATGCACCAGGTCGACGCCACGCTCGAGCTGCGTTGGGATGCCGACGACGGCGATCACCTCGACGCCGGCAAGGAGTTCGGCCGGGTGACGGGGCGGCTGGCCCCGATCCTCACCGCCGAGCGCACCGCCCTCAACTTCCTCGGCCACCTGTCGGGCGTCGCCACGCTCACGGCCCGCTTCGTCGACGCGGTGACCGAGGTGGGCGGGACCCTGCGGGTGTGGGACACCCGGAAGACCACGCCCGGCCTACGGACCCTGGAGAAGGCGGCCGTGCGGGCCGGCGGGGGATCCAACCACCGCGGCAACCTGTCGGACTGGGTGCTGCTCAAGGACAACCACCTCGAGCTGTTCGGCATCAGCGCCGCCGTCGCCCAGGCCCGGCACCGCTGGCCGGGGCGCACGGTCCACATCGAGTGCGGGGACCTCGACCAGGTACGTGAGGCCGTGGCGGCCGGAGCCGACGCCGTACTGCTCGACAACATGTCCCCGGACGAGGTTCGGGACTTGGTGAGTGAGGTCCGCGAGCGCCACCCCGACCGGCCGCTGCTCGAGGTATCCGGCCGTCTCGACCTCGACAGCATCGGCGCCTACGCCACGACCGGCGCCGACCTGGCGTCGATCGGCGCCCTCACCCACTCGGCGCCGGCCCTCGACATCGGCCTCGACGTGGTGGCTTAGGACCTGAGCGGATAGGCGCGTCCTCCGGGCTTGCGGTGGTCGGTGCTTCCGGGAGGCCCAGCTGTTGAGCTGCGACCCAGCAGCAAATTCCCACGCGGGGGTGCGCTCCGGAGCGTCCTATCCGCTGGGCCTCTTAGCCTCGATCCACCGACCGGCGTGGGTGAGGGCGGTCGGTGGGGGTGACGCTGGGGGCCGGGTGGTGGAGGTCCGTCTGGGGCGGGACGGGTGCGCGTCGATGTTGGGGTTCGCGGGTGGGTGTGTTGTCGGCGCGTGGTA
>JBKPHE010000059.1:0-4510 GCA_046744485.1 Actinomycetota bacterium
GGCCTGGGGGATGTTGCGTGCCTGGGCCAGGAGCAGGGCCATCGTGTGCTCGGCGGCCGAGAGGATGTTGGACTGCGGTGCGTTGACCACCATGACGCCACGCTGCGTGGCGGCCTCGACGTCGACATTGTCGAGGCCGATCCCGGCCCGACCCACGACCACGAGATCGGTGCCGGCCTCGAGGACCTCCCGGGTGACCTGGGTGGCCGACCGGATGATCAGCGCCGCGGCGCCAGGGATCACCTCGACCAGCTCGTGGGGGGCCAACCCGAGTCGGACGTCCACGACGTGGCCGGCATCACGCAGCTGCTGGAGTCCGCCGTCGGCAATCTTCTCGGTGACGAGGATGCGAGCCATAGCGGGAACACCCTAGTCAGGGCACTGATCAGGGCTTCAGTCGGCGGCGCGCACCACACGAACCTCGCGAGCTCCGTGTGTTCCTACCCGAAGGCCGGCCGACTACCGCTCCTCGTCCTCGCCCTCCACGCCCTCGCCGATCAGCGCCCGGGCGGCATCCATCTTCGAGAGGGCCCGGACGGCGACCGGCGGATTGTCGAGGTCCAGCGCCTCGAGGCAATGGCGGGCGAAGAACACGACGCCGCGCATCCGCTCGTCGCCCTGGATCTGATCCCACCGGTCGTGGGTGATGTGCACGGCGGCGGCGAGGCTGTCGGCGACCTGATCGACTGCCTCCTGCTGGGATTGCTCTGCCATGGAGATTGGCTCCTCCTGCGGTCCAGCCCGGTCGTGGGCGCGGGGTCGATCTCCCCAGGCGCATGCCTTGGCCCACGCGCAACCGTCCCAGCCGTACCCTCATAGACCGCGCCGAAGCCCGCGGCCGTTACCGGACGGCTGTCGGGTCAGAGTCTCCTGTGGGGCTGCGCCCCACACCCATCGCCTCCGGGCAAGCTGGCGCTCGCGCCGTCGGCCTGCAGTACTCGCTGCGCTCGCACTTCAGAGGTTCTCGACCGTCACGGGCTCGATGCCCTCGTCATCGGGCAGATCGAAGCCGAAGACCTGGCCGTAGAACGACAGCTCGGCGTCGAGTGCCCGCCGGATGTTGGCCGCCTGGCGGAACCCGTGCTGCTCGCCCTCGAAGGTCAGGTAGGCGACCGGCACCCCCTTGCGGCGCAGGGCGTCGACGATCATCTCGGCCTGGTTGGGCGGCACGACCTCGTCCTCCAGGCCCTGGAGCACGATGAGCGGACGGTCGATCCCCTCGACGTGGTGGATCGGCGAGCGCTCGACGTACAGGTCGCGCCTCTCCGGGTACGGCCCGATCAGCCCGTCGAGATAGCGGCTCTCGAACTTGTGGGTCTCGGTGGCCAGGGCCTCGAGGTCGGCGACGCCAAAATGGCTGGCGCCGGCGGCGAACGTGTCGCGGAACGCCAGGGCCGCCAGGGTCGTGTACCCACCCGCCGAGCCGCCGCGGATGGCCAGCCGGTCGGGGTCGACCCGCCCCTGGTCGGCCAACCACCGGGCGGCGGCCACGCAGTCGTCGAGATCGATGATGCCCCAGTTGTCGTCGAGCTGGCGGAGGTAGTCGCGGCCGTAACCGGTCGAACCGCCGTAGTTGACGTCGACGACCGCGAAGCCTCGGCTGGTCCAGTACTGGATGCCGAGCTGGAACATCGGCCTGGCTGCCGCCGTCGGACCGCCGTGGATGCACACCAGCAGCGGCGGCTTGTCGCCGTCGTCATCCCCGGGACCGGCGGCCTTCGGGTTGGTCGGCGGATAGAACAGTCCGTACGCGGTGCGACCGCCGCTGGTGGGGAAGGCAATGGACTCGGGCACCGAGATCCAGGTGGGGTCGAGGCCCAGGTCGCGGGGAGGACGAAGGATCTCGGGCGCGCCGGCCTTGGCTCCGCCCGGCTCGTCGTCCGCCGGTCGCAGCGGCACGCGCACCACGGCCGGTTCGGCGACCGCCGACGCACCGATGAACACCACGCCGTCCCCCGCTGCCTCCAGCGACGCGATCGCCGTGTAGGGCACGTCGAGCTCGCCTGCCGAACCGTCCGGCGACTCCACGGCTAGGTGGTCGAACCCGTCTCGCTGGTAGGCGAAGACGACCCGCGCATCGTCCAGGAACGCATAGCGCGACTGGCGGAACACCCATTGGGGCACGCCGATCTCCCCCTCCATCTGGATGCGGGGCTCGACCTCGCCGCCACCGTCATCCGGGACCCAGCGGTAGAGGTTGCCCCAGCCGGTGCGATCGGACACGAACCACAGCGATCCGTCCCGGTGCCAGCGGGGCTGGAACACCGACTCGCCTGCGCCCTTGCCGCCTGGGGCACGGTGGGGCCGGCCCGCCACCGCCGCCGGGTTGGCGAGCTGCGGGCCGGCGGTGCTCCACTCGACCTGCGCCACCATCAACTCGGTGCCATCCCACGGCATGTCGGGGTGGCTCCACTGCAGCCAGCACAGCCGCGCGCCGTCGGGCGAGAGCCGAGGGTTGGAGACGAAGTCGGGCCCGCTGACCAGCGAACGGGGCTCGAGCTCGCCGCTGCCGTCGAGCACCACGATCTCGTTGACGACGCCGACGGGGCTCGCCCCGCGAGCATGATGCTCACGCACGACGACCAGCCACCGACCGGACGCGTCCACCTCGCCGTCGGCCCAGCGGTCGCCCCGCGGGGCCTCGGGCTCGGGAGTCACCGGGATGGGCATGGCCCGCCCAGTGAGGCGGTACAGGCGCTGGTCGTCCCAGTTCGTGAACCACAGGCTGTGGCCGCGCACCCACCACGCGCCGCCGCCGTACTCGTGGACGGCCGTGCGGGCATTGAACCCCGCGGGCAGGAGGTCGACGGCCGGCCCGTCGCCACGCTTGTGCACGATCTGCGTACGGCCCCCCTCCTCGGGACGGAGCTCCGACCACCAGACGCCGTCGCCGTCGACCGCGACGGCGCCGAGCACCGCGGCGGCCCGGACGACGAGCTCCGATGTGATGGGGGTGGGCCACGAGCCGTAGGACGTCATGGGCCGATTCTTGCCGCGGGATTGGTGGTCGGGGCCACCATCCCCGCGGCCACCCCACTAGGGACCTGAGCGGGATAGGCACGTCCTGCGGGCTTGCGGTGGTCAGTGCTTCCGGGAGGCCCAGCTGTTGAGCTGCGACCCAGCAGCAAATTCCCACGCGAGGTGCGCTCCGGAGCGCCCTATCCGCTGGGCCTCTGCGTCGCGTCCGCCAACAGTTCTCCGATGCGGCGGCAGCCCTCGCCCAGGTCGTCGTCGCCGAGCGCGAACGACAGGCGGGCGTAGCCGGGAGCGTCGAAGGCCTCGCCCGGCACCGTCGCCACCTTGGCGTGGTCGAGCAGCACCTCGCACAGCTCGACGGTGTTGCCGGGCACGTGCCCCCGGATGCTGCGGCCCACGTAAGCGGAAAGGTTGGGGAAGGCGTAGAACGCGCCCTGGGGTTCGAGGACGTGGACGGCCGGGATGCCGGAGAGCAGCCGGTGCATGGTGCGTCCCCGGCGTTCGAAGGCGGTGCGCATCTCGGCGGCGGCGTCGAGGTCGCCGCCCACCGCCGCGAGTGCCGCCACCTGGGACACGTTGGCGACGTTGGAGGTCGCATGGGACTGCAGGTTGGCGGCCGCCTTCACCAGGTCCGGAGGCCCGATCATCCAGCCGATGCGCCAACCGGTCATGGCGTAGGTCTTGGCGACGCCGTTGACGACGACGCACCGCTCCGCGAGCTCGGGCACGAGGGTGGGCATCGACGTGAAGACGTGGTCGCCGTACGTCAGGTGCTCGTATATCTCGTCGGTGACGACCCAGATCCCCCGGTCGACCGCCCAGCGGCCGATGGCCTCGACCTCGGCCGGCGGGTAGACGACGCCGGTGGGGTTGGACGGTGAGACGAACATCAGCGCCCTGGTGCGGTCGGTACATGCCGCGTCCAGCTGGTCGAGCGTGACCCGGAACCCGGTCGCCTCGTCGGTGGGCAGCACCACGGGCACGCCCCCGGCCAGACGGATGGGCTCGGGGTAGGTGGTCCAGAACGGCGCCGGCAGGAGCACCTCGTCGCCGGGATCGAGCAGGGTGACGAACGTGTTGTACACAGCGTGCTTGGCGCCGTTGGTGACCAGCACCTGCGCGCCCTGCGCGTCGTAACCGGAGTCGCGCTTGGTCTTGGCGGCTATGGCCTCGCGTAGCTCGGGCAGTCCCGCCGCCGGCGTGTACTTGTGGTTGCGGGGGTTGCGGCAGGCCTCGGCGGCGGCCTCGACGATGTGCGCGGGGGTCGGGAAGTCGGGCTCACCGGCCCCGAAGCCGATGACCGGCTCGCCGGCGGCCTTGAGCGCCTTGGCCTTGGCGTCGACGGCGAGCGTGGCCGACTCCGTGATGGCGGCGACCCGGGCGGAAATGCGGGAAGGCGTGTATGGCAACGGGCTGGCTCCTTGTCTCGGACCGCCGCGATAGTGGCACGCGATGTCGCCCTCCAACCCAGACATAAGGATCCCCGTCGACCTGCTCCCCCGCGACGGTCGGTTCGGGTCGGGCCCGTCCAAGG
>JBKPHE010000096.1:0-28450 GCA_046744485.1 Actinomycetota bacterium
ACCTGAAGCTGACCCGGGTCAAGGGGGGCTTGACCGTCCAGGAGTTCGCGGCGCAACAGGCCGCCAACGGCTTCAACGTCTGGCGCTCGTTCGACGAGCCCGGCGGCATCCGCGACCAGCTCTACGCCGCCGCCCGCAGGAACCCCCAGCTGGTGAAGCTCGAGGTCCTCGGCCACACCGGCCAGGGCCGCGAGATCATCGCCGTCAAGCTGACGCAGGGCGCTGGCGACATACCGGACGGTACGCGTCCGGCCGTCCTCTACAGCGCCACCCAGCACGCGCGTGAATGGATCTCCACCGAGGTCAACCGGCGGCTGATGAACCAATTCATCGACCGGTGGCGGGCCAACGACCGTGAAGTCCGCAAGCTGCTGCAGACGACCGAACTCTGGTTCGTCCTCGTGGCCAACCCCGACGGCTACCAGTACACGTTCGAGGCCGAGCGGCTCTGGCGGAAGAACCTCCGCGACAACAACGGAGACGGCGAGACCCAGGTCGGCGACGGCGTCGACCCCAACCGCAATTTCCCCAACCACTGGGGCTACGACGAGGAGGGCTCCTCGTCCATCCAGTCCAGCGACACCTACCGCGGTCCTGCTCCGCTGTCCGAGCCGGAGACCCAGGCCATGGTCGGGCTGCTCGACCGGATCGGCTTCGCATTCCAGGTCAACTGGCACTCCGCCGGACAGTGGCTGCTCTACGCCGAGGGCTGGCAGACCAGCACTCCCACCGCGGACGACCCGATCTACTACGCCATGTCCGGCAACCTGGACGACCCGGCCATCGACGAGTTCCACCCGGGCCTGAGCTCGGACGTCCTGTACGTCACCAACGGTGAAACCACTGACTACGCGCACGCGGTGACCGGCGCACTGGCGTGGACCCCGGAGCTGTCCGAGGGCTGCGACGGTTGCGGCTTCGTGTTCCCGGACGACGAGGCGCTGGTGCAGGCGGAGTTCGTGCGCAACCTGCCGTTCGCCCAGTCGGTGGCGAACTCGGCGGTCGACCCCGACGACCCGAAGACGGTCACGGGGCTCCAGACCAAGCCGTTCTACGTCGACAGCGACGACCCTTACAAGAGCGGCAACCCGGGCGTGCAGCTGAGCTTCACGAAGTCGTACGGTGACCCGCAGCCGGTCGCCGTGATCGCCAAGCGCAGCCTCGGCGCCGTGACGGTGAAGTACAGCATCAACGGCGGCACGGCGCAGTCGGCACCCATGGCCGAGTGGGAGGGCGGGTCGAGGTACGACCCGGCGTCGGTCTACTACCACCAGATGCGAGGCGTGGTGACCGGTACCGACCCCGGCGACTCGGTCGAGGTCTGGTTCGAAGGTGGCGGCCAGCGGAGTGAGTCGTTCACGTACCAGGCCGTCTCCGAGAGCGGTAACCGCGTGCTCGTCGTGGCGGCCGAGGACTACACCGGCGCGTCGCCGGTGCAGGATCCGGCAGGCCCGCACTTCGTCACTCAGTACACCGACGCATTGGCCGCCAACGGCCAGGATGCGGACGTCTACGACATTGACGCAACCGGCCGCGTGGCACCCGACGCGCTCGGCGTGTTGAGCCACTACGACGCCGTCGTATGGGAGACCGGAAACGACCTGGTCACCCGCACCGCCGGCCGCGCTGGCGGCAACGCCGACCGGCTGGCACTCGACGAACTGCTGGAGGCGCGCGCCTACATCAACGAGGGCGGCAAGGTGCTTCTCGCTGGTGACTCCGCCGGCCAGCAGTACACCAGCGCCGCCGTGGGCCTCCAGCTCTACGACCCCAAGGGCGAGATCGTCTGCAACCCGCTGCCCGCGGGCACGGACCCGCGGCGCTGCCTGCCGTTGTTCGGCTCGCTCTTCGGCGGCGACGCCATGAACGACGTGATGCAGTACTACCTGGGTGGCTACGTTGCCGTGGCCAACGACGGTCACGTCGATGGCGCCGCATTCGACGCGATAGGCGTCGACGACCCGTTCACGGGCCTCACGTGGGGCCTTGACGATCCCGTCTTCGCAGGCAACAACTTCCGGAGGTCGTCATTCCTCGCGACGAGCGGCGTCCTGCCGGTCGACCAGTTCAAGCAGTTCGACAGCTGGGCCGCGGCGCGGTACGACAAGCCGGGCGGCCCGTTCGAGCCGCACACCGGAACCCAGTACGTCTATTCGCAGATCGCCGACGTCACCTACAAGAGACTCACCCGCGAGATTTCGGTGCCGGCCGGTGGCGGGTCGATGACATTCTGGACGTCGTACGACACCGAGGCGGAGTGGGACCACCTGTTCGTGGAGGCCCGTACGCCTGGCGGTGACGACTGGACAACGCTGCCGGACGCGAACGGGCACACGACGACGGCGACCGGCCAGAGCTGCCCCGCGGGCTGGGTCACGCTGCATCCGCAGCTCGCCCACTACCAGACGTGGGACGGCGCCAACGCGTGCACGGGCACCGGTACCACCGGCGCCTGGAACGCCGCGAGCGGCAACTCGGCGGGTTGGCAGCAGTGGAGCATCAACCTCTCGGCGTACGCCGGCGAGACCGTCGAGATCTCCATCGCCTACGCCAGCGACTGGGCGGTGCAGGGCATCGGCGTCTTCGTGGACGACATCACGCTCCCCGACGGGACCAGCACGTCGTTCGAGACCGGCCTGGACGGCTGGACGATCCCCGGCTCGCCCGAGGGCAGCGCGCCCAACGTCAACGACTTCATCCGCACGGACGCCTCGGGCTTCCCGGTCGGCAACGCGATCGCCACGCCGCACTCGCTGCTGCTCGGGTTCGGACTGGAGGGCGTCTCGACCGAAGCCGAGCGCAATGCAGTGATGGGCCGGGCGCTCGACCACCTGCTGGAGTAGGGGGAGGCAGACACCTTCGTGGTCGCTGAAGCCGGGGTGGACGAGCGGTTCACCCCGGCTTCGCAGGCGGACATCCTCGGCCGCGCCGTGAACTACCTGCTCAACTCGGCATAGGCAGGGGGGTACGCCGAGGGTCAGGCGCCGAACCTGCCTAGGTGGTGGAGCGGCTCGGCAACCATGAGCAGCAGCAGCCACACCGACACGCCCAGCACGGCCAGCGTCACCGCGACCTGAGCCGCGGCGATGGCGATCCGCTGGTAGCGGGGCCGCTGGAGCCGGATGACCAGCGCCTCCCAGGCGGCGTCCCAGTCGATGGGCTCGCGGTTCCCGCTGACCTCCATGGCCGGTCCCCCTCCGGACGCCCGTGTGTCCTCAGTCACAGTACCCTCGACCGCGTGGGGGAGCTGCAGCGATCGAGTCGGGACCTCGACCAGCTGCGCCGCCGGCTCGAGGTCTGGCTGGCGACGAAGCTGCCGCCCGACGCCTCGCCCGTCATCCGCGCGCTCGAGGGCACGTCTGCCAACGGGATGTCGAGCGAGACGCTGCTGTTCGACGCCGAGTGGGCCCATGACGGCGCCCGACGGCCCGAGCGACTGGTGGCCCGCGTGGCGCCCGACGCCGCCGACGTGCCCGTGTTCCCGAGCTACGACCTCGACCGGCAGTACCGGGCGATCCGGCTGGTCGACGAGCTGACGACAGTACCGGTGCCGCCGGTGTGGTGGTCGGAGCCCGATCCCGATCCGCTCGGGGCGCCATTCTTCGTGATGGGCCGCGTCGACGGCCAGGTGCCGCCCGACGTCATGCCCTACAACTTCGGCGACTGCTGGCTGTTCGACGCCTCCCCCGCCGATCAGCGCCGGCTCCAGGACGCCACCGTGGCCGTCCTCGCCGAGCTCCACGCCATCGACCGGCCCGAGGAGCGGTTCGATTTCCTGACCCACGACGCCGCCGGGGGCAGCCCACTGCGACGGCGGGTGGGCCACACCCGGGCGTGGTACGAGTTCGCCGCCGCAGGGCTGGGGCGGCCCTCGCCCCTGATCGAGCGGGGGTTCGACTGGCTGGACGCCCACTGGCCCGCCGACGAAGGGCCGACGGTGGCGTGCTGGGGCGACTCCCGGATCGGCAACGTGATGTACCGCGACTACGCGCCGGTGGCGGTGCTCGACTGGGAGATGGCGGCACTGGGCCCGTGCGAGCTCGACGTCGCCTGGCTGATCTACGGCCACCGGATCTTCGAGGACATCGCGCACTCCATGGGCCTGCCGGGCATGCCGGACTTCCTGCGACCCGACGACGTCGCCGGCACGTACGAGTCGCTCACGGGGCACGCGCCCCGCGACCTCGCCTTCTACGGGACGTACGCCGCCCTCCAGTACGGGATCGTGTTCCTGCGGACCGGGCACCGGCAGGTCCACTTCGGCGAGGTCGACGAGCCCGACGACGTCGACGACCTGGTGATGAACCGCGAGCCCCTCGAGCGCATGCTCGCGGGCACCTACTGGGACTGGTAGGACGGGCCGATGCTCCCCGTGCCCCTGGACGAGTACCCCATCCATCAGGCCCCGGTGTCGCTGCGCTACGTGGCGTCGAGCGACCGGAACTTCTACGACCGCTCCTACTTCAACGCCCACGACCGGACGGGCGGCCTGTTCTTCGTCACCGGGCTCGGCGTCTATCCCAACCTCGGCGTCATCGACGCCTACGCCACGGTGCGCCGGGGCGAGCGCCAGTGGACGATCCGGTGCTCCGACTCCCTGGGCGACGAACGGCTCGCGCCCGGCGTCGGCCCTTACCGGGTCGAGGTCGTCGAGCCCCTGCGCCGGATCCGGCTGGTGTGCGACGGCGACGACCAGGGCCTGGGGTTCGACCTCCACTGGGAGGGCTCATTCCCTGCGGTGATGGAGCAGCCGCACGTCATGCGGGCGGGGGCGCGTGCGATCCTCGACGCCTCCCGGTTCGCTCAGGTGGGCACCTGGGAGGGCGTGCTGCGCATCGAGGGCGAGGAGCTGGCGGTGTCGCCCGACGTGTGGGTCGGCACCCGGGACCGGTCGTGGGGCATCAGGCCCGTGGGCGAGGGCGAGCCACCCGGCCGCCCGGCGGACGACCCGACCGCCGGACTGTGGTGGCTGTACGTCCCGCTCCGGTTCGACGACTTCGCCGTGATCGTGATCGTCCAGGAGGACGCCGGCGGCTACCGCACGCTCAACGACGCCACCCGCGTGTGGCCGGACGGCCACGTCGAGCAGCTGGGCTGGCCGGAGGTCGAGATCAGGTACCGGTCGGGAACCCGGCTCCCCGAGCGGGCCGCGATCCGCCTGACCGAGCGGGGCGGCAAGCCGCTCGACCTCGAGGTCTCGTCGCTCGGCTACGTCGCCCTCCACGTCGGTGCCGGCTACGGCGGCGACCCCGACTGGGGACACGGCCAATGGCGGGGGCGGGGCTGGGTCGAGGGCGCGGTCTACGACCTCACCGATCCCGCCGTCGTCGCCCGGATGCCCTACGGGGTGATCGACCACGTGGGTCGGGCGACCTTTGACGGCGCCGAAGGCTGGGGGCTGTTCGAGCATGGCACGATTGGCCGCCACGACCCCTCGGGGTTCGCCAGCTGGGACTCGGTCGCACCCTGAAGCGTGCCGTCAGCATGCCCTCATGAGCGACATCACCAGGCTGGTGGCCGAGCTGACGCTCGACGAGAAGGCGTCACTGACCGCCGGCGTCGACCTGTGGTCCACCGCCTCCGTCCCGCGCCTCGGCATCCCCTCGGTCCTGCTGACCGACGGCCCCAACGGCGCCCGCGGCACCCGGTCGGGCCCGGCGGGACCCACGGCCGCCTGCGTGCCGTGCGGCTCCGCGCTCGGCGCCACCTGGGACCCGGACCTGGTCGAACGGGTGGGCGCGCTGGTCGGGCGGGAGGCGCGGATCATGGGAGCGCGCGTCCTGCTGGCGCCCACGGTCAACATCCACCGCTCCCCCGTGGCCGGACGCAACTTCGAGTGCTACTCGGAGGATCCCCTGCTGGCGGGGCGAGTGGCCGCCGGGTACGTGCGCGGAGCCCAGTCCCAGGGCGTGGCGACGACGGTCAAGCACTTCGTGGGCAACGACGCCGAGTTCGAGCGCTACACGATCAGCTCCGAGATCGACGAGCGGACGCTACGCGAGATCTACCTCCGCCCCTTCGAGCTGGCGGTCCGCGAGGGAGGCTCGCTCGGGATCATGACCAGCTACAACCGGGTCAACGGGCGCTGGTGCACCGAGCAGCCGGGGCTCGTCGCCGGCATCCTGCGGCACGAATGGGGCTTCGACGGTTTCGTCGTCACCGATTGGTTCGGCGTCACCGGCACCGTGGCATCCGCCGAGGCGGGCGTCGACCTCGAGATGCCCGGACCGGCGCGCGCCTTCGGCCCGGCACTGGCGGCGGCGGTGCGCGCCGGCGAGGTGGCCGAGGTCCTGGTCGATGCCCAGGTCACACGCCTGCTGACCGCCCTCGACCGCATCGGCGCGCTCGGTGCCGCCGGGTCCGACCCCGGGCCCGACGAACAGGGCGTGGACCGCCCCGAGGACCGTGAACTGGCGCGCCGCGCGGCGACGGAGTCGATGGTCCTGCTCGCCAACGACGGGCTGCTACCGCTCGACCGTTCCGCGCTCTCGACCGTGGCGGTGATCGGCCCCAACGCCGACCGTGCCCAGATCATGGGCGGAGGATCGGCCTCGCTCCGACCCCACTACCTGGTCACGCCCCTGGAGGCGCTCCGGGCAGCCCTGGGAGACGGCGTCCGCGTGGTGCACGAGCGCGGCTGCGACAACCGGCGCTCGACGCCGACGCTCGGCGGACGCGGCACCGAGGCGCCGAGCGGCGGTGTGGGCTTCGACCTCGAGTACTTCGCCGGTCGGGACGTCGGCGGCGAGGTCGTCCACCGCGCCCACACACCCGCCCTCGAGCTGTTCGCCCTGGAACCACCGGCGCCGGCCCTCCCCCGCTCCGGGTGGTCGTTGCGGGCGATCACGCGGTTCACGCCCACCGAGAGCCGCGCCCACGTGTTCACGCTGATCCAGGCGGGACGGGCGCGGCTGACGGTCGGTGACCACGTCGTGATCGACGGCTTCGTCGACCGCCCACCGGCCGGCGATGCGTTCTACGGCATGGGCAGCGTGGAGGTCGAGGCGCCGGTCGAGCTGCTGGCGGGGGCTCCGGTCGATGTTGTGGTCGAGTTCTCGACCCTGGGATCACGCGGGCAGGGCGCGCTCAAGGTGGGCTGCCGGCACCCGGAGCCACCGGACCTGCTCGAGCGCGCCGTCGCCGCCGCGGCCGAGGCGGACGCCGCCGTGCTGGTGGTGGGCACCACCGGGGAGTGGGAGTCCGAGGGCTACGACCGGCCGTCGATGGACCTGCCCGGCGCCCAGGACGAGCTGGTGCGCCGCGTCATCGACGCCAACCTGGCCACCGTGGTGGTGGTGAACGCGGCGTCACCGGTCACCATGGACTGGGCTCCGGACGCCCGCGCCCTGCTGCAGACCTGGTTCGGTGGCCAGGAGATGGCCGGCGGGCTGGCCGAGGTCCTGCTGGGCGATGCCGAGCCCGCCGGGCGGCTGCCGATGACCTTTCCTCTGCGACTCGAGCACAACCCGTCGTTCGGCAACTTCCCGGGCGAGAACGGCCGGGTGCGCTACGGCGAAGGCGTGCTCGTGGGTTACCGGTGGTACGAGGCCCGCCACCTGCCGACGCGGTTCCCGTTCGGCCACGGCGGGTCGTACACCACCTTCGCCATCGGCGACCCCGCACTGTCGGCGCCGGCGTCGACGGTGGCGTCAATGGCGGCGGGCGAGCGGCTGGTGCTGACGGTGCCGGTCACCAACACCGGCGCCCGCCGGGGCACCGAGGTACTGCAGTGTTACGTGGCGCCGCTCGCGCCCCGGCTGGTGCGGCCCCCCAAGGAGTTGGCGGGCTTCGCCAAGGTGCGGCTCGGCCCTGGCGAGACGGCGACGGTGCGGATCGAGCTCGACGACCGGGCCTTCGCCTACTGGGACGCCGCCCCGCCCGACGGTGACGCCATCGCCGCCCGGGCGGTGGCCCTGCCGATGCGGCGCCCGTCCGGCGCCGCCCGGACGCCGGGCTGGCGGATGGACCCCGGGCGCTACGAGCTGCACGTCGGGCGCAGCTCGGCCGCCATCGACCACGTGTTGCCCGTGGAAATCACCGGCTGAGCGCCACAGCCACGCCGGTACGGTGGCGTCATGGGTGACCGCGCTGAGCAACCGTTGGCCGCGGGACAGGTCGTGACCGTGTTCCGCTCGCGGCTGCGGCCCGATGCGATCGACGAGTACGAGCCCCGCGCGGCCGAGATGTTCGCCCTCGCCCACACGATGCCGGGATTGGTGGACGTCAAGTCGTTCACGGCCGACGACGGGGAGAGGGTGACGCTCGTGACGTTCGCCGACGCCGAGTCGCAACGGGCCTGGCGGGAGCACCCCGACCACCGACTCGCCCAGCAGGCCGGCCGCGACCGCTTCTACGCCGAGTACAGCATCCAGGTGTGCGAGTGCACGAGGGTGCGCACGTTCGCATCTGGGCGTGATGCGCCGGTCGTGGGCGCATCACGCCCAGATGGCGGCCAGCCGCCCCTCGGGTAGCCGCTCGGGCGGATCGGGGAAGCTGCGGGCCCGTCCGGCGGCGATGCGCCGGGCGCTCCATGCCACCACCGCGGCATCGACCACATCGTCGGCGGCCACGCCACGGGCCTCGGCGAGGTCGGTGGGCGCGACGATGCCCGCGTCCGAGAGGGCCTGCCTCCGGGCCGCCAACCCCGCCGCACTCCGCTTGCCGGCCATGATGGGTGCGCCGGTCAGCAGCGAGAACGACACCTCGGGGTGGACCTCGTAGACGGGGCAGGGGGCCGACGGCAGCCACGCGCCCACCTCCAGGATCTTGGCGCGCAGCGCCCACGCCTGCCGGCTGATGGCCCGGCCGTCCAGGGCACGGGCCACGGCGCATGCGTCGGCGTACGACGGCGCGTCGAGCACCGGGCGGGCCGGGGTGGGGAAGATGCTGCTGGCCTTGCGGCCGAGGTGGACGCGGGCGGCGAAATCGGCCTGCCGGTACCCGGCCTCGGGCGGATGGATGGGCATGTCGATGCCGATGGCGTCGAGAGACCCCGCGGCGGCGCACGCGGCCTCCGCGAGGCTGCCAATGGTGGCGCCGAGCACACCGACGGCTGGACGCGCCGGCGACAGGATCACGCCGACCCAGCCCGAGCGGCAGCTGTCGACGCCGAGGACCACGTGGGTTTGCGGACCGCCAGCGGGGAAGCTCACACGCGACCAAATCCTCCAACGGGAAGGATCGACCATGGCCGATTCCGGCGCCAAGTCCGGTTTCCGGGGCATCCTCGAGGGCATCAAGGGCAAGTTCAAGGAAGCCACCGGCGCCGTTGCCGACAACGAGAGCCTCCGTCGGGAGGGACGGGCCCAGCAGGACAAGGCGGATGCCGAGCGTGAGGCCGCCAAGCGTGAGACCGAGGCGGCCCGGGCCCGGGCCGAGGCGCAGGTGCACGAGGCCCGCCAGGAGGCCCACCAGGAGGCCCACCAAGATCGCTGACCCACCGCTCCCGCCCCGGCCGGGAACAGGCGCCGGGGCGGGCGTTGACCCGGGCCGGTGGTCGCTCCGCACGTCCCCCTGTCGGTCCTCGATCTTGCGCCCGTGGGCGAGGGCCACCCCTACCGCCACATCACCGCCACGCCGGGCCTGGGCTACCGGCCCGCGGTGTGGCTCTTCGGGTCCCGCGACTACAGCGCGCAGGCCGCAGGCATGCTGGGCCTGCCGTTCTCCTTCGCCCACCACTTCGCGGCCGGCAACACCCTGCCGGCAGTGGTGGCTTACCGGAAGGCGTTCCGTCCCTCCGAGGACCTGGACAAGCCCCACGTGATGCTCGGCGTCTCGGTTATGTGCGCCGAGACGGACGAGGAAGCTCGGTGGCTCGCCGGCCCGGGCGCACTGGCCTTTCTGCGGCTGCGCTCCGGGCGCCCCGGTCGCTACCACACCCCCGAGCAGGCGGCCGAGTACAACTTCACCCCGCAGGAACGCGATCGTCGAGGCGTGGACCGGCTCGCACGTCGTCGGAAGCCCGGCCACGGTTTGCCGCCAGCTCGCCGAGCTGATCGATCGCACCGATGCCGACGAGCTGATGATCACGACGATGACGCACGGCCCGGCGGCGCGGCTGCGGTCCTATCAACTCGTCGCCGAGGCGGCCTGCCTGGCCCCCAACGGCGGGCACGACGCCGCCACGACCCTGTTAGAGCACCGGGCAGTCGGTTAGCGTCCGGGAGCAATCGAAGGTCCGAGGAGGAGCCCAGATGACTGACGTGATCCGCGGTCTGTCCGACGCCGACATCGCCACCGAGTGGCGTCACGAGCGGGCGAGCGAGGTGACCGACGACGATGACGCCACCGACCCCAAGGAAGACGTCGACGGCTCCGACGACTCCGACGGCGTCGACCCCGACACCGGGCCCGCTGACAGCGACTCCGACGAGACCGATTCGTAGCGACGGCCGTGCCTCGGGCGGCGGCGACGCCGCCGCCACCGACGGCGCACGCGAGGCGCTCGGCCGCTGCGTCGGCGATCCCGCTGCCTTCCTGGCGAACGTCTTCGGCGTCGAGCCTCACCTCCGCCGCGCCACCGGGTCGTTCGGGGATCTCCTGTCGCTCGACGACGTCGACCGGGCGCTCACGGGATCCGGGCTCCGCCAGCCCGCCTTCCGCCTCGTCCGTGACGGCGAGCCGCTGGATCCCCGCAGCTACACGCGCCCGGGCCGGACCGGGCACCACCAGTTCTCCGACCTGATCGACACGGGCCGCGTCCTCGAACTGTTCTCCGGCGGCGCCACCGTCGTGCTGCAGTCGTTGCATCGCTGGTGGCCGCCTCTGGCGCGCTTCTGCGGCGACCTCGAGGTGGCGCTGGGCCATCCGCTTCAGGCCAACGCCTACCTCACCCCGCCCGGAGCCGCGGGGCTCGCCCCGCACCACGACACCCACGACGTGTTCGTCCTCCAGGTGGCCGGCATCAAGCGCTGGGTCGTGTGCACGCCGGTCGTCGCCGCGCCCCTTGCCTACCACCGGTCCATCCACGAGCTGGCCGCCGCCCAGCCGGTGATGTTCGAGACCGATCTCGACGCCGGCGATGCCCTCTACCTCCCCCGCGGCTTCGTCCACTCGGCGGCTGCGCAGGAGGGAACGTCGCTGCACCTGACGCTCGGCGTGCTGGCCACGACGGTCCACGACGTCCTGCGCCGGGTGATCGACCGGGCCGGCGACGACGACGCGTTCCGCGCCAGCCTGCCGGCCGGCTACCCGTTCGACCGGGACGCAGCGGTGCGCTCGGTCAAGGCGGCGCTGTCCGACTTCGTCGGTTGGCTCGAGAGGCTCGACCCCGGGGACGTCGCCGACGAGCTGAGCGAGCAGTTCTTCGCCCGTCGCACCCCCCTGCTCGATGGCCAGCTCGCCGAGATCACCGCGCTCGACCGGATCGACGACGCGACCATGGTGCGCCGCCGGTCCCGCGGGCCGGTTGCAGTTGGCCGCGAGGACGACGGACGGCTGCGCCTCACGCTCGGCGATCGGCGCCTGTTCCTGCCCGGCACGCTGGAGCCGGCGGTGCGGCGCTTGCTCGACGGCGCGCCCCTGCGTGTCGGTGACCTGGCCGACCTGCTCGACGTCGACAGCCGGCGGGTGCTGGTGCGACGGCTGGTCCGGGAGGGCGTCCTGCGGACCGCCGGCGGCGCGGGCACCACCCGTGGCTGAACGGCTCGGCCTGCGCTGTGCGCCGGAGTCGCTGGGGCGCGGCGAGCCACTCATCGCAACCGCGTCCCGGGTCCAGCGCTGGCTGATCGTCGAACAGCCCGGGGCGTGGGGCGTGGACGCGCTCGCCGAGAGCAAGCTCGACCCCGACACCGCCGCCGCGCTGGCCGAAGCCGCTCGGGCCCACGGCGTGCGGGTCCTGCTGGCCCGGCACCGCGCCAACCAGCGACGGCTGGGAGCCACCCGCACCGTTTTCCTCGCCCACTCGCGCGCCGAACGCTGGTGGCTCGAGCAGGTCGACGTCGACCCGGCCGATCCAAAGGCCCTGCTGCGGCTGGACCTCGGGGCACTGGCGTTCCCGGAACCGCCCGGCGTCGGTGTTCCGGGACCGCCCTCGCTCCACCTGGTGTGCACCAACGGCCGCCATGATCCGTGCTGCGCCGACTTCGGCCGCCCCGTGATGCGGGCGCTCGCCGACGCCGGCACTCCCGACGTCTGGGAGTGTTCGCACGTCGGCGGCGATCGCTTCGCCGCCAACGTCGTGTGCCTACCCGAGGGGATCTACTACGGCCGCGTCGAACCGGAGCTGGCGTCGGGCCTGGTGGCCGACTACCGAGAGCGCCTGCTCGACCTCGACCACTACCGGGGGCGCAGCTGCTACGGGCCGCTGGTCCAGGCGGCCGAGGCGTTCGGGCGCTCGCACCTGGGCGAGCGACACCTCGACGGCATGTCGGTGCTGGCCACCGACCAGCGTCCCGACCGATCGGTGGCGGTGCGCCTGCAGCAGCGCGACGGCGCGACGCTCGAGGTGGTGGTCGTGCGCGATCGCAGTGGGTCTCCCGCGCAGATGACGTGCCACGGGGGCCCGGGCGTGCCCTGGCACTACCGGCTGGTCGGGATCGGCTCGCTCTGACCGTTGCCCGCCGGGACCTCCGCCAGACGTCGGTGCAGCCGCGCTCGCAGCTCGTCGGGCGTGTACTGGCGCTGGGCACGACGCCTGCGGATCACGACCACGCCGGTGGCCGCCACGCCTGCCAGTCCCGCCAGGCCGATGAGCTTCCAGGGGATGCGCATGCCGTTCCGTAACCTACTCGTGTGCCCTCCCAGGTGACCGCCGGCGTGACCTTCGACGAGGCCATGGACACGGCGGCGACGGGTGACGTCTGGCTGTTCCGCGGTGCCTCGGTGGCCGACAGGGCCGTCCGCACGTTCACCAACGCACCGGTCAACCACGTGGGCATGGCCGTGGCGCTGGACGACCTCCCGCCGCTGCTGTGGCATGCCGAACTGGGTCGGTCGCTGCCGGACGTGTGGACCGGCGAGCACCAGCGGGGCGTGCAGCTCCATCTCCTCGCGGACGCCGTCACCATCTGGCGGGAGAAGTACGGCCAGCGCGCCTGGGTGCGCCAGCTCGACGGTCCCCTCGAGCGCCACCACGAGGACCGCCTGATGGAGGTCATCGCCCGCTTCGACGGGCGGCCGTTCCCCCGGATGGGCGGGTTGGTGCGGCAATGGATCCGTGCCCGGGTGCGGCGGCGGCCGTCGTCGCTCGAGACGATCTACTGCGCCGAGCTGGTCGCCGCCACCTACCAGCACATGGGCCTGCTGCCCGATCACCGCCCCGCGAGCTGGTACGACCCCGGCAAGTTCTGGAGCGGAGACGCCATCGAGCTGGTGCCCCCGTTCGAGCTCGGCGGTGAGGTGGCCGTGGACTGAGGGGGTCCCGCGCTCGCGCCACACGAAGCGCCGGTGTTTCCCGGGGCTTCTATCCCCTCGGGCGCTTCAGGAGCAGCACCGGATTCTCGGCCGCGCTTCCCTGAGCGAACACCGTGATGTCGTCGGTGACCTCCCAGCCCTCGTCGCCCAGGCGGTTGAGCCCATCGAGCCACGACTGTGGGCCCTGATCCACGAACACCGAGTAGGTGCGGTATTCCCAACGCGTGATCGCCATGCTGCGGAGCGTAGGCACCCAGCAGGCTCGGCGCGTCGCAGCGGGCCGCCGCCCGCCGTCAGCCGTTCGTCAGGCGGGCGTCGAGGTCAGCATCGACCAGGTCCGCGTATTCCGGTTGACGCTCGATGTAGCTCCTGATGAACGGGCACTGGGCCACCAGGGTCCGGCCCGACGCCCGGACGTGGTCGAGGGCACCGCGGGCCAGCGCGGTGCCCACCCCGCGGCCCTCGAACGCAGGGAAGACCTCGGTGTGGGTGAACACGCGGACGCCGCCGTAGTCGCGATACACCGCGAATCCGGCCACCGTCCCGTCAACCACCGCTTCGTAGCGCTGCCGATCGGGGGCGTCACGAACCTCGATGCTCATGGTCGGGCACGCTACCGGGCCGCTCGTCGGCCCCATGGCCGGGGACCACGCCGCGCACGTCGGCGAAGCGCAGCGGGATGAAGTCCCCTTCAGCGTGGGCCGCGATCAGCCGGCCGGAGACCGCGACGTGGTCTCCCCCGTCGTCGAGCAGCGTGGTCCGGGCAACGATCAGCCGGTTGGGGCAACGGCGCAGCAGCGGTACCCCATCGGGCCCGGGCTCCCAGTCGCAGCGGGCGAACTTGTCGACGTCATCGCCGCTGAGGGCACCGAAGACGTCGGCCAGGTCCCGGTCGGCGTCGGTGAGGAAGTGGACGGCGAGATGGGTCGCCAGCAGCGCCACGCGGTAGGTGTGGTTGGCCTTCGACAGCCATACGGTGTAGCGGCGGGGCTCGAGGCTCGTCTGGCTGTGGAAGCCGACCAGGCACCCCGCCCGCTCCTCCCCCACGGCGGCGGTGACCACGACCATCGCCTCGTTGGCCGATGCCACGACCTCATCGAACTGCCCGTCGGCTCCCATGTCGGTCATGGTCCGCCTTGCTATCGGACTCGTCGGGATGTGTCACCCGGCGTCGCCCGGGAAGCAGGCCAGCATTGACGACACGAAGGGAGCGTGCTCATGGCTTCCGACCTCTCTGAACGCGAGATCGCATTCCTGGTCGCCAACGAGGGCGTCGAGCAGGTCGAGTTGACCGAACCCTGGCAGGCCGTCGAGAAGGCCCGGGGCCGGCCCGTGCTCGTGGCGCCCAAGGGCGACGACGTACAGGCGTTCAACCACCTGGACAAGGGCGACCGGTTCCACGTCGATGCCACGGTTCCGGAAGCCGATCCGGAGCGCTTCGCCGCGCTCGTGCTGCCGGGCGGCGTGGCCAACCCCGACAGGCTGCGGACGGACGACGGCGCCGTTCGCTTCGTCCGGGCGTTCTTCGACGCCGGTAAGCCGGTGGCGGCCATCTGCCACGCACCGTGGACGCTGATCGAGGCGGATGTGGTCAGGGACCGTCGGCTCACGAGCTGGCCCAGCCTGCAGACCGACATTCGCAACGCCGGGGGCAGGTGGGTCGACGAGCAGGTGGTGGTCGACACCAGCGGGCCCAACGCGCTGGTCACGAGCCGCAAGCCCGACGACCTACCGGAGTTCTGCGCCCAGGCGGTCGAGACCTTCGGCGCTTGAGGCCGGCACATCCCAGTCTTTGAAGATCTTTCGGGCCATTGCCCCGGTTTTCCTTCAAAGACGTGGTTCGGCGTCCGACATGATGCGGGGATCAGCGCGCTCCGCATCCTCGTCCTCGCCGACACCCACCTCCGTGGCGACCTCTCGAAGCTCCCAGCCGACGTGTGGGACCACGTGGAGGACGCCGACGTCATCCTCCATGCCGGCGATGTCGTCACCGGCGAGCTGCTCGACGCGCTCCGGGGCCGCCGACCGGTGCACGCGGTGCTGGGCAACAACGACGCTGCCCTGGTCGGCGTCCTCCCGGGCCGGCTGGAGCTCGAGCTGGCGGATGTGCGCATCGGGATGGTGCACGACAGCGGCGCGCGGACGGGCCGGGAGCGCCGCGTGCACAGATGGTTCCCCGACGCCCGGCTGGTCGTGTTCGGCCACAGCCACGAACCGCTTGACGTCGAGGGGATCGATGGTCAACGCCTGTTCAACCCCGGGTCGGCGCTCCAGCGCCGCCGCCAGCCGCGCCGGACCGTGGGGCGCCTCGAGCTGGCGGACGGGCGGGTCGTCCGGCACGAGATCGTCCCGGTCACGTGAGCCTTTCCTGGCGCGCTACAGCTCCTCGTTGCGCTGCATCTGCTGGAACATGATCCATCCGGGGATCATCGGGACCCAGTACGTCGCCAGGCGGAAGGTGAGGACCGAGGACACGGCGGCGCTGTCGGCCATGCCGTAGCCCGACAGGGCCGCCACGAGCGCGGCCTCCACCGCCCCGAGCCCGCCGGGTGTCGGCGTCGCCGACCCGATGGCCGCGGCGATGAGGTAGGCGGCGCCGATCTCGGGGAAGCTGACGCCGCCCCCGAACGCGGTCACTGCGGCCATCAGCGTGAGGATGAACGCGAACGTGATGCCGAGGGCGCCACCCAGCAGCGCCAGCACCCGCCACGGGTCGGTCACGACGTCGGCCAGCGACGACCCGGCCGTGCGCAGGTAGCCCAGCAGGGGCGGAAGAACCCGTCGGCGGAGGGCGGGCACCAGGCCCACCACCAGGCCACTGGCGGCACCGCCGATGGCGATCGCCAGCAGCCAGATGTTGGTGTCGGGCAGCGAGAAGCCGGGGCCACGGGCGCCGGCCCAGGCGATGAAGGCGGCCGTGAGCGACAGGTGGACGACGAGTCCGACCAGGGCGTTGAGCCCCACGGCCGTCCCGGCGGCCGCCGTGTCCACGCCCGAGCGCTGCAGGAAGCGGACGCCGACCGCCAGCGTGCCCGTGTTGGCCGGCGCGATGCGCCCGACGAAGGCCGACGCCACCTGCATGCGCACGGTGGCCAGATAGGGAATCGGCTGTGGCACCGACCCGAGGAGCGACAGCGCCGCGGCAAAGAAAGTCGCCGACGCCCCGGCGAAGATCGGCACCAGCCACCACCAGTTCGCGTGCGACGCCGCCTCGGCGGTCTCGCCCACGTCGGCGAGCTGGGGCAGCAGGAAGTAGAAGCCGCCCGCCAGCGCCAGCACCGACACGGCCGTCCGGGGCCGTACGCGCTCGAGCCGGGCCAGCGGGGCAGGCTCGACACCGGTGGTGTCCCGCACCGCCTCTTGGAGGGCGTCGAGCACCTCCCGGTTGCCACGCAGACTTCGCCTGGTCGGGGCCGGTAGCGCCAGCGGCTGCAGATACGGCACGGCCGCCACCACCGCCTTCGGGCCGAGAGTCTCCACTGCCACAGCCACGGCCTCGTCTGCTCCGACCCGCAGGGCGGTGTCGACCAGGATCTGGGCACGGTCCAGGGCCAGGTCGCGGTCCGAGGCCGCCAGCCGGGCGGTGTCGAACTCGGACATCGCCACGTCCCCGGCCGCGGTCACGCTCACGACGCCGAGCCCGAGCGCCCGATGGGCGATGCGCTGGCGATGCAGGGCCGCCACCTGCTGCCAGATCCGCCGCAGCAGCGGCCGGTCCAGCCTGGAAGCGGGCAGATCCGACACTGCGGTGCCGTCGAGGCGTTCCTCCAGCAGGCCCACCGAGCCCGCCGGCGAGGCGACGATGTTGCGCACGGCCCGCACGCGCACCCCGGCCGCACCGGCCGTCGTCTGGGCGAGCGCCTCGTGCTCGATGCGCCGCTGGACCGTGGCGTACGGCTCGTCGACCTGGGACGTCCGGAGCCGGACGGTGCGCCAGGCCTGCTCCAGCCGTTCGGACGAGCGGTCCGTCCTCGTCCGCACTCGTAGCTGCAGCTTCCCACCGTCGGCCAGGTCGACCGCGTAGCGGAGCGGCGTGTCTCCCGCCAACTGTTCGATGCGCACGGGATCCGCCACCGGCCGGAGCATGGACACCAGCTCGTCGGCGTCCGGATCGGCGCTCTCGGTCCCGAACGCCAGTAGCGCCAGGTAACCCACGGCCATGCCGAGTGCCACCGCGATGACGATGTCGAGGGGTGGCTCGCTGGACGAGACGACCCGGAAGAGGATGAGCACGCCCACCCCCAACCACATGACCCGGCGCCATTGGGGCGACACCCGGGGCGACGCGATCACGACGAAGGCGACGACCGCAGCGATCAGGGGCGACGTGGCGAACTCGGGATCGGTGAGCTCGATGACCTGTTCGGTGTTGGGGTCGACGGCGACGACACCGCGGTCGGCCAGCACGTCGCTCAGCCAGCTCATGGCCAGCACGGCGGCCAGCCCACCGAGCACCAGGGCCGCGGCCTGCCGGTAGCGACGGAGGAGGACCAGGAAGACCACGCTCACGACCGGCACGACGGTGGCCGAGACCACCGCCACAGCGGCCAGCACGTCGGCGAAGCGCTCGGGCACACGTTCGTACACGTCGACGATGTCTTCTTCGGCCCCGCCGATGGTGTTGCGGGCGTGGATGGCGATGAGCACACCCGCAGCCAGCAGCGCCAGCGACGCGAGCACGCGCACGATGTCGGCCTGGTAGCGAACGCGCTGGCGGGGCGCAACCGACACGGTGACGTCGTGGGAATCGCCCGTCTGGTCAGTCGCTACTGCCTCCGACGTGCGCTGCACGCTGGTCATCCTGGCACGGCGGGTCGCGAAGCAGGCGACGCCGAGCCGCGCGACGGGATCAGAGCTTGGCCAGCACCGATTCCGCAGAGCTGACGTCGAGGCCCGGGTTGGGCTCGACCATCAGTTCGGTCACCACGCCGTCGTCGATGATGGCGGCGTAGCGCTGCGAGCGGGTGCCGAGCCCGAAGCCGGAGCCGTCCAACGTCAGTCCGACCTCGGCGGCGAAGTCACCGTTGCCGTCGGCCAGCATCGTGATCTTGTCCTCGGTGCCCTGTGCCTCGCCCCAGGCGCCCATGACGAAGACGTCGTTGACGGCGATGCAGGCAATGGTGTCGACGCCCTTGGCCTTGATGTCCTCGGCGCGCAGCACGAAGCCGGGCAGGTGGTGGTCGGAACAGGTGGGCGTGAAGGCGCCCGGCACGGCGAACAACACGACCTTGCCCTTGCCCAGAACCTCACCGCTCTGTACCGGCGCCACGCCGTCGGCGGTGATGGTCATCAGCTTGACGTCGGGGATGCGGTCACCGACCGAGATCGCCATCGATCCTCCTGGGTTTGCGTCTGCCACACGAGCGTCCCGCATCATGCCTCACCGATCGGGGCTCGAACGCGGCACCGCCCCCGGCGGCCGGAATCCCGGCGGCCGGGGGCGACGTCCGGCGCGATCAGAACATGCGTCGACGGATCGGGCGACGCCTCAGCCGGCGGTTGCTGGTGGCGTTGTAGATGAGCAGGGCGAGAACGGCACCGATGATCGACCCGATGACGCCCGACGCCTGCAGCGCCCCCTCGTCGAGGTCCTTGTCGAAGAGCAGGTAGCCGAGGAAGCCACCGATGAACGACCCGACGATGCCGAGCACGATCGTGCCTGCCACGCCCATCGGGTCACGCCCGGGCACGAGCAGGCGGGCCAGGTAACCGGCGATCGCACCGACGATGAGCATCCAGATGATGAATCCGAGCATCTTCTTGCTCTCCCTTTCGGCCGCGGTCCCGACCGCGGTGTCCAAGTGGTCTCGCTCATATGCGTGCCCCGATCCGGGCGCAGCAATTCGCTCGCTCTGAGTGGTCGAACACTCACACCCGTTTCCCCACGTCACGCAGGCAAACTCGTCTCCCATGCCCCCCGACGCCCCAGCGACCCAACCCCCGCCCGACGACCTGTCCGTACTCCCCTCTCGGGCGGACGTCGAGGCCGCGGCGCAGCGCGTGGCGCCCTGGATCCGGGTGACGCCGCTGGTGGAGGTGGACGCCGTCGACCTCGGGTTGCCCGAGCGCCGCTGGCCGCTGGTGCTCAAGCTGGAGATGCTGCAGCATGCCGGCTCGTTCAAGGGTCGGGGCGCGCACAACCAGCTCCTGGGCGAGACGCCGCCGGCCGGCGTGGTGGCGGCGTCCGGCGGCAACTACGGCGTGGCCGTGGCCTACGCCGCGCACCGGTTGGGGGTGCCAGCGACCGTCTTCGTCACCGACACGACGGCACCGGCCAAGCTCGACCGGCTCCGGTCTCTGGGTGCCACGGTCGAGGTCGTCCCGGGCTACTACGACCAAGCCCTCGCCGCCAGCCAGGAGCACGCCGCCACCACTGGCGCCCGCTTCCTTCACGCCTTCGACCAACCCGAGATGCTCGAGGGTGCCGGCACACTCGCCGCCGAGCTGGAATGGCAGGCCGCGGCCGCATCCCGCGCCGCCACGGGGACCGAAGGGCTCGATCGGGTCGTCGTCGCCGTCGGTGGCGCCGGGCTGATCGGGGGCGTGGCCTGCTGGTACCGGGGGGCGGTCAGCGTCACGGGTGTCGAGACCCGGGGGTGCCGGGGCCTCGACGCCGCCTTGCGTGCCGGTCGGGTGGTCGACACCGAGGTGTCGGGACTCGCCGCCGATGCGCTGGGCGCGCGCCGGGTCGGCGAGCTGGGCTTCGCTGCGGCCCGCGCCTGGACCGAGGGCGTCGTGGTCGTCGAGGACGCCGACCTGAGCGTTGCGCAGCGGCGGCTGTGGCGGGCCCTGCGCGTGGCGACCGAGCCGGCTGGCGCCGCCGCCCTCGCAGCGCTCACGACGGGTGCGCTGCCGGCCGATCCCGACGAGCGCATCGCCGTCGTGCTGTGCGGCGGCAACGTCGATCCCGGCACGCTCCTCTAGACGGCAGCGCATGGCGGAGCGCGGCCCCGTCGGAGCCGGCGCGCAGGTCACGGTGGCGCCCCAAGGTGCTAGCGGCGCGGGGGCAGCGGCACCTGGGCGGCGACGGCGCGGGCCAGGTACGGCTCGCTGGCGGCCACCTGCGCCGGGGTCCAGAACGACGACCCGTTCTCGAGGATGCATGCCATGTCCCAGTAGGGATGGAACGCGTCGCCGGTGAGCGACTCGTAGGCCGCCCGGAACTCGTCCGCTGCCCGGTCGCCTGCTAGGTCGGTGAGATTGGCACGGCAGGTGGCCACGTCGCAGCCCCGCGGACCGGCGCAGGCGTTGGGCCAGTCGACCACGCCCGACACGTGGCGCCGCCACCACAGGACGTTGCCGGGGTGGAAGTCGCGGTGGATGAACGTCGGCGTGTACCCCGGCACCGCGTCGTGCCACAGCCCGATGGCCGTCTCCCAGAGGCGCGGCCACCTCGACGTCGGCGGCGGGGTGACCGCCGTGCCCGCGTACCAGGGGAAGTAGTCGTGGCCGAAGCCGGCGGGGTCGACGGAGTGAATGGCGGCGGCGACCTCGGCGAGTCGGTGGGCGTCGGGAGCGGCCACCGCCCGTCCCGGCAGGAAGCTCATGAGCAGGGCCGGCACCCCGTCGCCGATGTCGTCGCCCGCGATGTCGGCCGCCACCATCTCCGGCACCGGCAGCCCGCGGGCCGAGCCCAACCGCAGGGCGTCGACCTCCCGGCGGGGGGCGACGGGTTCGTCATCGAGGAACCCCGACCACACGTAGCGCCGCGCCACCAGCCGGGTCCCGTCGGCTGCGTACAGCCCATGCACCGCGGTCGACGACGCCCCTGGCAGCCGCCGAACCCGCATGATGCGCACGCCGGCGTTTCGCTCCACCCAGGCCCAGACGGCCCGTGGAACCGTGGTTCGCCGCAGCTCGGGCGGCAGCGACGCGCGGTCGCGCTGGTTGGGGTGGCCGGGATGCTTGGTAGCGCCGCTAGACATCCTGGGCCGAGTCTGCCCCCTCGCCTCAAGCGAGGCGTGCGCTCAGCTCGCGGCGCGCCGCCTCCAGCCACTCCCGGCCGGCGTCACGCGACGCGCGGGCCGCATCCAGGTCGACGCCGTAGACGGCGGCGGCGTTCAGGCCGAGTACCTTCTCCTTGGCCGCCGGGGTCAACGGCGGGTAGCCGTGCTCCTCCTGCAGGCGCTCGGGGATCGTGAACGCGCGGAAGGCGTCGATGAGCGGCTGCGGGGCGCCGTACCACACGGAGTCCGTGCCCCACATGATGCGGTCCTCCCCGACGGCGAGGAGGAGCTTGCCGAGCACGTGAGCGGCCTCGCGGGGCCGGCGGAGCATCAGGAACCACGTGGTCCCGAGCTCGGCGTACACGTTGGCGCCGGGGCGTATCCCGGCGTCGGCCAGGCTCGCCACCAGGCGGCTGACGCCACGGCCGGGGTCGGCCACATGCGGGCCCTCCTCGCCCGTGGGATCGGGCTCGTAGCCCGAGTGGTACACGAGGAACGTGATGTCCGGGAACAGGGCGGCGGCCGGTCCGATGTCGCGGGGGTCGGACCCGGCCGGGGCGGCGCCGGGAACCGGCCCGCCGATCCCCTTGTGGGCGCAGACGATCCGGGGGCCCAGCGCGCGCACCTGCTCGAGGAACGGAATGCCGACCGCCTCGTCGTCGAGGAACCAGCCCGTCGACATGCCGCCCGGCGGCACGGTCGCAGGCGGGTCCCACAGCGTGTACACCTTCCAGCCCGACGGCCGCAGCTCGTCGCGCCAGGCCTGCATCGCCTCGACCTCGCCGGGCCCGTAGTTGGGGTGGACGATCGTGTGGGTGAGCACCCGGCCGGTGCCCGCATAGCGATCGACGACCTCGCGGCAGGCGGCGATCTCGGCGTTGGACAGGACGTTCTCGTGCGCTTGCCCCGGAAGCGACGTGAGCAGGGCGACGGCCGTCTCGCTGCCGCCGAACACCATTGCCGCCCACTCGGCGGCGGATATGCGGGCCGGATCGACGCCCCCGGACCACCGCTCGGGATCGGTCATCTCGAGGAACCCGGTGAGCGCCGCGGCGGCGGGGCCGTGGAACTTGGACGGATTGACGAGGTGGGTCTGCACGTCGACGACGACCGACCCCTCTCCACCGCCGAGACAGGCGCCGGCGGTCGCGCTGTCGACCTCGGCCTCGGCGGGCAGGGCGTAGAAGCCACCGCCTGCTGCGGCGTCGATGGCCCGCAACGCCGCCGCCGTGCCCCGGCGGTCCTCCACGTACACCGGCGGCGCAAGCCCGGCCCGGCGCGCCTGCACCCCCGCTGCGTCCGCGAAGCGGGCGAGGGCCTCCCGGTCGGGTCGCCGCCAGGGCAGGGCCCGGTACTCGTCGGACGACAGCCGCCGCAGCAGGGGCGGCACCGGGACGCGCCGGGTCACCCGTCTCCCGCGGCCCGACCGGGGCTCAGCGTGAACCCCCGGTAGCCCGTGGCCGCCACGTCGTCGCACGTGGCGCGGTAGACGGGAAGCCCGCCGACGTACGGCATGAAGACGCGCGGCTTCCCGGGGACGTTGGCGCCCATGTACCACGAGTTGGCTGTCGGGAACAGGGTGGCGTTGGCCAGCTCGTTGACGTGGTCCACCCATGCGTCCTCGGCGTCGACGTTCGCCTCGATGGTGTCGACGCCAGTGACCGCCATGAACGTGATGCAGTCCGCGATCCAGTCCACGTGTTGCTCGATGGCGACGACCATGTTGCTCAGCACCGACGGGCTCCCCGGCCCGGTGACGAGGAACAGGTTGGGGAACCCTGCGGTCGCGATCCCCAGGTACGTGCGGGGGCCGGCCGCCCACTTTGCCTTCAGGGCCTGGCCTCCCCGGCCCCGGATGTCGATCCGCAGCACGGGCCCGGTCATGGCGTCGAACCCGGTGGCGAATACGATGCTGTCCAGCTCGTGGAGAGCGTCGGTGGTGCGGATGCCGGCGGGGACGATCTCGGTGATCGGCGACCGCCTCAGGTCGACCAGGGTGACGTTGTCCCGGTTGAACGTCTCGAAATAGCCGGTGTCGAGGCAGGGCCGCTTGGTGCCGAACGGGTGGTCGGTCGGCGTGAGCACACGGGCGACCTCGGGATCGACCACGATCTCCCGGATCTTGGCCCGGATGAACTCGGCCGCGGTGTCGTTGGCGGCCTTGTCCATGATGAGGTCGCGGAACGTCGTCGTCATCGACAGCAGGCCACCCTCGCCCCACGCCGCCTCGTAGCGCCGCTGCCGCTCGGTGGGCTCGACGTCCAGCGCGGAGTCGGTCGGCGACGGCACGGCGATGCCGGCGTACGAGTTGCGGGCCCGGTCACGGAGCGCGGGGTAGCTGGCCTTCACTTCCGCCTGCGTCTCGGGGTCGAGCCGCCGGTTCCGCGCCGGCAGGCTGAAGTTGGGCGTGCGCTGGAAGACGACGAGGTGTGCTGCCTGCTCGGCGATGACCGGGATCGACTGGATCGCCGAGGAGCCGGTGCCGACGACGCCGACCCGTTGGCCCGTGAAGTCCACCCCCTCGGGTGGCCACTGCCCGGTGTGGTACCAGCTGCCACCGAAGGCGCCGAGCCCGTCGATGTCGGGCGTGGTCGCCGCCGACAGGCAGCCGGTGGCCATGACGCAGAACCTCGCCGACACCTCGTCGCCCCGGTCGGTCGTGACCCGCCACCGGTCGACGGTCTCATCGAAGACGGCGGCGGTCACCCGCGTGTCGAACTGGATGTCGCGCCGGAGGTCGAAGCGGTCGGCCACGTGGTTGATGTAACGGAGGATCTCGGGCTGGGGCGCATAGCGCTCGCTCCAGTCCCAGTCCTGCTCGAGCTCCCCGGAAAAGGAGTACGAGTACTCGAGGCTCTCGACGTCGCAACGGGCGCCCGGGTAGCGGTTCCAGAACCAGGTGCCCCCCACGCCCGAACCGGCCTCGAACACCTGCACCGAGAGCCCGAGCCCGCGCAGGCGGTGGAGCGCATAGAGGCCGGCGAAGCCGGCGCCGACCACCACGACGTCGAGGCGGCGCGACCGGTCGACGGGGGCGCTCATCGGCGGGCACCCGCCGTCGTACCGGGGACGTCGGAGCCGGCGGGCGCCAGGAACTCGGCGATGTCGATCGGGCTGCGCAGCGACACGCCACCGTCGGCCACCAGCACCTGGCCCGTCACCCACTGCAGCTGTGACAGGGCCACGGCCGCGGCGGCGACGTCGTCGGCGCTGCCGACGGCGCCGAGCGGCGTGCGGGCGCTCACCGCTTCGCGGTAGCCGGGCACGGCGTCGGTCCGGGCGAACAGTGGCGTGTCGGTCGTACCCGGCGCGATGACGTTGACCCGGATCCCCCGTGGCCCGAGCTCGGCCGCCGCGATCCGGGCGAGCTGGACCACCCCGGCCTTGGAGCTGTTGTAGTGCGCCATGTTGCGGTCGGCGAGGAACCCCGACACCGAGCCCGTGATCACGATGGACCCGCCCGTGCCGGATGCGACCATCGTCCGGGCGCACTCGCGGAGGCAGAGGAAGGTGCCCCGGAGGTTCACGTCGTGGGTGCGGTCCCACTCGTCGGCGGTCATGGCCAGCAGGGGCGCCAACCCACCGACCCCGGCGTTGAGGAACGCCAGGTCGAGGCCGGCCAGCCGGTCGGTGGCGGCGGCGACACCCTCGACCACCGACTTCTCGTCCGCCACGTCGCAGACCAGCGCCACATCGCCGTCGCCGTCCCGTGCCTCGAGGTCGAGGACGGCAACCCGGCTGCCGGCGTCGCGGAGCTGGCGAACGATCGCCCGGCCGATCCCCCCGGATCCACCGGTCACCAGCGCCGCGGTGCCTTCGATCGTCATGGCGGGTCGCAGTCAACCGCCGAGGTCGACGTCGAGGATCGCCTTGCGCCGCTTGAACCGCCAGCCTTCGGGCGTGCGGACCAACTCGTCCTCGTAGCGGCCGGTCATACCGATGCCCACACGGTCGCGAGCCTGGCTCCGGTTGGCGATGATCACCGTGCAGTGCTGGGTGGCGCGGTCGCCCTCGACCTCGATGATGGGGTCGGTGGTGATGTGGACGAAGCCGTAGCCCGTGGCTTGTGACATCTTGACCAGGGCGTCGCGGCCCGAGATGGGTGCGCCGCCATACTCCATCACGCCGTCCGGGGTGAACGTGTCGGCCCAAGCCTCGGAGTCGACGTCGTCGAAGGCCCGGTTGTAGCGCGCCGTGAGCTCCCTGATGGCCAGGTGGTCGAGCACCCGTTCCAGTGCATCTGACATCGCTCCCCCTCACGTGGCCGACTGCGCTCAACTGTACTCTGTATCATTATGCTGATGGCCGGGAATCGCTGAGGCCGAGGGCCAGGGCGTCGGACAGTGACATGGTGGCGGCCCGGGCGCGGTACGTCTCCGCGAGATCTCCGACGACGAGTGAGGGGACCTGGTCGCTGCCCACCCCGCCACTGCGGGCACGGGGTCCACCGCCGCCGTGCCCTGATCGACCGCCGAGAGCGCCCACCGCGCGGTATGGAGCCGGCCATCCCCGCCGGCCCCGTACCGCGGCGAGCCGTTGCGTCTACCAGCGGTGGGCGACGTCGACCACCAAGCGGGAGCCCCCGCCCGGACCGGCCAGGCTGAACACCCGGAACGGCAGCCGGGCCCGCACGCCGAGCCCGATCTGCGTTTGCCCCTCGAAGGTGCCGTCGAAGACGACCTGTCGGAAGGTCGAGAAGCCGGCCACGTTGACGGCGTGGGTCGCGTCGGCCGGCCGGTACGTTTGCCCGCCGTTGTCGTCGATCGCGCGTGCGTGCACGACGATCGAGAGATCGGCGGCCCCGGCGAGCGCGATCGGACGGTCCGACGGGTCGCTCCTGAACTGGCTCACGTAACGCACCTGGTAACCGTTGGCGTCCGGACCCGGCCATCCGGGCTGACGCGGCCCGAGGTCGATCACGAGCCGGTCGAAGCACGCGTGGCGCCCCGCCCGCAGGTTCGTGATGTTCGCCGTCGTGTAGCGAAGATCCTGCTTGGGCAGGGATCCCCATCGAATGCCGCAGAAGGGAGCGGCCGTGCCACGCGCCTCCACGGGAAGGGCGACGACGGCCAGCAGGGCGAGCGCCGCCATCGCCAGGACCAAGAACTTCCGCATCGCCAGAAACCTCCTCGGCGTCCCCGTCCGCCAGGAACACGCCCTACAGACGCCGGTCGCGCCGGCTTGGTGGACAGGTCGGGCAAGATTTCGTCGGAAGGTGAGGCGAGCTGAGGTCCCGCCGTCGAGGAGGTCGCGCCATGCCCCAGGCCGTCCGGTTCGAGCGCTACGGCGATCTCGACGTGCTCCAGGTGGTCGAGGTCCCCCGGCCCGTCCCCGGCCACGGGCAGGTGGTGGTGAGGGTCAGGGCCGCCGGGATCAACCCCGGCGAGGCCTCGGTCCGCGCCGGGCTGCTGCACGAGCGATGGCCGGCCACGTTCCCCTCGGGGCAGGGCAGCGACCTCGCCGGAGTGGTCGACGAGGTGGGTGACGGCGCCACCGGTGTCGCGGTCGGCGACGAGGTGATCGGCTTCACACACGACCGGGCCAGCCAGGCCGAGCTCGTCGCCGTCGACGCTGACCACCTCACCCCCCGCCCTCCCCGGGTGCCGTGGGAAGTGGCCGGTGCCCTCTTCGTCGCGGGGGCGACCGCGTACGCGGCGGTGCATGCCGTGGCTCCTGCGAACGACGACACCGTCGTCGTGTCCGCGGCCGCGGGTGGCGTCGGGACGATCGCCGTGCAGCTGGCGCGCCTCACCGGCGCGACGGTGCTCGGGCTAGCCAGCCCGCCCCACCACGGCTGGCTTCGCGACCACGGCATCGTGCCGCTGGACTACGGCGATGGCGTGGAGGAACGCATCCGCGGCGCCGCAGGCGGGCGAACGGACGCGTTCATCGACACATTCGGTGGCGGCTACGTTGACCTCGCCATCTCTCTCGGCATCGCCCCCGAACGCATCGACACGATCGTCGACTGGACCGCCGCCCGGCGGTATGGCACCAAGACCGACGGCAACATGGCCGGCGCCCGCGCCGAGGTGCTCGCGGAGCTGGCCGGGCTGATCGACGCCGGCCGCTTGGATGTGCCGATCGCACGTACGTATCCGCTCGCCGAGGTGCGGGAGGCCTACCGCGAGCTGGAGCAGCGCCACACCCTCGGCAAGATCGTGCTCATCCCCTGACCGGCGCCCACGGCCCCGCCGGCCTGCGGTCACAGCAGTCCGGCGTGCCGGCGCCCGGAGGCCGTTGCGGCGTTCGGATGTGACGCATTCCCGCGCTTCTGGACGCCGGTACCCAGCCCGGCGCCCGGACGCTATGCCAGACCGCGGGAGGCGGCGACCGGAATCGAACCGGTGTACAGGGCTTTGCAGAACGTTTCCTAAGGTCCAGACGGTCTCGGATGGTTCCGAACCATGCCCCTGAGCAGGGAAGTTCGTCCGGCGCGTGTCGGCGAGTCAGTCGCCGTTCCGAGCCGATTATGGGATGAGATATGGGATGGGCAGGTCCGCGCCTGTGATCGAACCTGGCGAGCGGCTAGGTCGCTGAGTGTGGGCGGACAGCAGGAGCTGCCCGGTGGCGGCCGATAGGGGGATTGCCCACACTCCCATCTCGTTTACGCAGCGTGCTCATGGTGTACAGCGTCATACCGCCGTCAGCGCCCTCCTCAACCGGCACTTCGGCCATGCCCCCGGGACCTCGGCGCCGCGCGTTATGGGTCGCCGGTTCTGCTGCGACCGCTCGGGGCGGCGTGACCAACCCGCCGCCCACACGCGACCCGGATCGGTCGATCTGTCCGTCAACGCCCGGCCGCTGGCCGGCGAACAGAGGCGCCTGATTGAGTGACGGCTAGCCGCTGCGGGGTCTTCTCGTAGCGTTGTGAGGCCCGGGCTGGGGTCGCTCTCGATGCGCCTGCCGGCCGTTGTTGGGGTTTGGCTTTGGAACGAAGTGTCGGCCGGTCGGGGTCTCGCCGTGGCGTGGCTCATAGGAGGGACGCGACGTCTTGTCTGCTATCAGGAGTGCCCGCCGCGGTTCTTTCGTCGACGATGAGGAGGATCACGGTGACTGCAGTGATGATTGGTGTCGAGCCTCACAGGGGCTCGCACACCGCGACCGCGCTCGACGCGACCGAGCACGAGCTGGCCTGCCTGAGGGTGCGG
>JBKPHE010000248.1:0-22820 GCA_046744485.1 Actinomycetota bacterium
GCCTGGACCCGCGCCCGCGCTCCCTGGAGCACCAGGTCGGGGTCGCCGGTCTGCCGCCCGATGGCCATGACCTCGGCGCCCAGTTCCAGCTGCTCGTCGACGTCGTCCGGCCCGTCCAGCGCCAGGCTGCGCGACACCAGCACCGAGGCCAGCACCACGGGGGCGTCGAGCCGGCGGGCCATCGCCACCGCCTCGTCTGAATCGGCCTGCCGTTCGGCATGCGGGGCCGCCAGCGTGAGAACGTGGGCCAGCCGCGCCAGCGCCAGCGCCCGCGAGCGGCTGTCGCTGGGGTCCAGCCGGGTCAACGCCTCCTCGAGGAGGCCCCGCGCCGTGGGGTTGGGCGGCGCCGCTGCCGGGAGCCGTCCGCCATAGCCGAGCGCGGCGCGCGTGAAGAGGTCGGTGCGATCGAGCGCCCGGGCCAGTTGGGCCGCCTCCAGGTGGCGGCGGTCTCGGGCGGTGAACTCGCCGGCGCGATCGTGCGCCTCGGCCAGCTCGAGCCGCAGCTCGCACGCCAGGGCCTCGTCCGTACCGCCGCGGTCGTGGACGTCGACGACGCGTCCCAGGAACCAGACCGCGCCCTCGAAGGCCGTCTCGCGGCGGGCCTGGTCGGCGGCGGCGCGGCCCCAACGGACGGCCAGCGAGACGGCGGCGGCGTCGGCTGCGAGGGGGGCCGTGTGCGACGGCGCCCGGGCACCGAGGTAGGCGTCCGCGGCGTTCAGGTAGTGGTGGGCGATCTCGGCGGCGGACGACCCGTCCCCGGCCCGTTCGGCGAGCACGTCGGCGATGCGCCGGTGGAGGCCAGCCGTCCGATCTGCCGGCAGCTCCTCTTGCAGCGTGCGGCGCACGACGGCATGGGCGAACGCGAGGCGCTCGTCGGTCGCATCCCGCACCAGCCCGGCGTGGACCGCGTCGTCGAGGCAGCCGCGTACCTCGATGGCCGGGCGGTCGAGCGTCGCAGCCAGGACGTCGAGGCCGAACTCCTCGCCGATGAACGACGCTGCAGCCAGCGCGTCACCGACCTGGGGATCGAGCCGGTCGAGTCGCCACCGGACGACGTCGTGGAGCCGCTCCGGCAGCCGGTCGCGCACGGCCCGAAGCGAGCCGCCGGGATCGGCGGCATCGAGGCCGCGCAGGATCTCCTGCACGAACAGCGGGTTGCCGGCCGTCTCGTCGGCCAACCAGCGCGCGGTCCGCGCTTCTTCCTCGTCGACGGGGCGTCCCAGTGCCTGGGCGACCAGCCGCTCGATGGCCGACGGCGGCAGGCCGCTGAGCTCGAGGCGTTCGACGTCGTCCCCGGCATCGAACAGGCCCAGCGTGTGCAGCGGGCCCATCCCCTCGACATCGCCATCGCGCAGCGTCACGACCACGAGCACGGGGGCGTCGGGGGGAGTGTCGAGCACGTGGCGGAGCAGGAGCAGCGACGAGCGCTCGGCCCACTGCAGGTCGTCGAGCACGAGCAGGACCGGGTGCCGGGCGGCGACCGCCCCGAGCCAGTGCGTCACTGCGTCGAAGAGGCGCCGGCGCTCGGCGTCGGGGTCGTCGACCAGGGCGGCCCGCACCCCGCCGATGCGGGCGCCGAGGTCGGGGAGGAGGCGGGCGAGGTCCTCGGCGTGGCTGGCCAGGTCGGCGCGAAGGAGCGACTTGGGGCTGGCCGCAGCGTAGGTGCCGAGCGCCTCCCGGATCGCCTGGTACGGGGCGAGCGCCTCCTCGTCCCAGCGGCCGTACAGCACGAGGGCACCGGCGGCGTGAAGCCGGAGCGCCAGCTCGGCCGCCACGGTGGTCTTGCCGATGCCGGGGTCGCCCGAGACCACCACCATGTGGTGTTCGCCGCGCCGGGCCCGGTCCCAGGCCCCCTCCAGCAGCTCGACGGGGCCGTCGCGGCCGACCACCAGTCCCGCCGCAGCCCTGCGGGCCCACCCGAGGTTGGATGCGCCGATGTCGTCGGCGGCAACGCCGTCCCCGGGGCTCGCCGGCAACCGCAGCTCGTGCACCCGCTCGTGCCGGTGCTCGCTGACGGCCAGTCCGCCCAGGTCCACCAGGTCGGCGCCCCGCGGCAGCGCGTGGCTGATCATGACGGCGGTCGACGCCGACACCAGGATCGTGCCGTCGACGGGGAGAGCGGACAGCCGGAGGGTCCGCTCCACGGCGGAGCCGCGGTAGCCGTCGTCCGTGGGGTCCACCTCGCCGGTGCAGAGGGCGATGCGCAACCGGCGGCGGTCGGGCCGGGTGACCCCGGATGGAGGCAGTGCCTGGGCGAGGCGGACCGCGGCGGTGGCCGCATCCGCGGCGATGTGGAACGCTGCCAGCGCGGTGGTGCCGGCGGCCCCGTGTGCCAGGTCGACGGTCCGTTCGAAGATGACGCCGCCCGCGTGCGCCACGGTTTCGTCCAGCTGCCCCCAACCACCGTGGTCGGGCGAGTCTCCCGGTCCGACCGGAAGGTCGACCAACAGGATCGTCATGACCTCGGGCACGCGTGGAGTGACTGTACGACCCCCGTGGGCGGGTGCACGAAGTTGCGTCACGACCGCACGACCGGCGGTGGGCCGGGGTGGTCACATGATCGAGGGGACGATTGCCTCGATGAGCGTGGGGCCCGGCTCGGCCAGCGCCCCGGCCAGCTGGTCGGCCAGCTCGTCGGCGGTGGTCGCCCGGCTCGCCGGCACGCCCAGCCCCTGCGAGATCGCCACGAAGTCGATGTCCGGCCGGGACAGGTCGAGCAGGTCCTTCGCCTTCGGCCCGGCGGCCTCGGCACCCACCCGGTTGAGCTCCATGTTGAGGACCGCGTAGGACCGGTTGTTGAACACGATCGTCACGACGTCCAGCCCCTCGCGGGCCTGGGTCCAGAGTGACTGCACCGTGTACAGCGCGCTGCCGTCGGCCTCCAGGCTGACCACCTTGCGGTCGGGGCAGGCGACCGCCGCGCCGGTCGCCACCGGCATGCCCTGGCCGATGGCGCCCCCGGTGAGCGTCAGCCAGTCGTGGCGGGGAGCGCCGGCCGTGAGCCCCGGCGCGAACAGGCTCGACGTGTTGCCCTCGTCGGACACGATCGCGCCCTCGGGCAGCAGGGCCCCGAGGGCGCGGGCGACCGCCTCGGCGGTCAACGTCCCCGTGGGGAGATCGGGCCGGTCGGCGGGCTGGCGGGAGGCGGCGTCCTCGGGGGCGCCCACAAGCTCGGCCAGCGCCTCCAGCGCTCCGGTGGCATCGCCGCCCGGTGCTGCCAGCATGTGCACCTCGCATCCGTCCGGGACCAGGTAGCTGTCCTTGCCGGGGTACGCGAAGAAGCTCACCGGCGCCCTGGCGTCGACCACGACCAGGTGGCGGAGGCCATCGAGTTGGGCGCTGGCGAACTCGGCCAGGTACGCCAGGCGGTCGATGGGCGGCAGGCCTGCACCCCGCTCGAGTCGGGTGGGGAACGTCTCCGCCACCAGCCGGGCCCCGGTGGCGTTGGCGAGGCGGCTGGAGGCCACCAGGCCCGCTTCGCGCAACGCAGTGCCGCCGAGGAGCAGGCCCACCGGTTCGCCGGACCGCAGCGCCTTGGCGACGGCGTGGACGACGTCGGCGTCGGCCGGGGCCGGGCCACGGGGGGGATCGGCCGGTTCGGCCACGGCGCCGCCGGGGGACCAGCTGACGTCGGCGGGCAGGATCAGCGTGGCCACTCGTCCGGGCGGTCCAAGTGCGGCGGCGACGGACTCGGCGGCGTCCCGGCCCACCGCATCGGTGGACTCCGACCGGCGGATCCAGCCGGAGACGTTGCGAGCCACCGTCTCGATGTCCGACTCGAGCTGGGCGTCGTACTGCTTGTGGTAGGTGGCGTGGTCGCCCACGATGTTGACGACCGGCACGTGGCCCTTGCGGGCGTTGTGCAGGTTGGCGAGCCCGTTGCCCAGCCCCGGGCCGAGGTGGAGCAGGGTGGCGGCGGGCCGCCCCGCCATGCGGGCGTAGCCGTCGGCGGCGCCGGTGGCGACACCCTCGAACAGCCCGAGCACACCCCGCATCTCGGGCACGGAGTCGAGTGCCGCCACGAAGTGCATCTCGGAGGTGCCGGGGTTGGTGAAGCAGGTGTCCACGCCGCACGCCACCAGCGTCCGGATCAGCGCCTGGGCGCCGTTGATGGCGGTCGGATCAGTGGTCTCGGTCATGGCGTTGGGCCCTCGTCGAAAACCGTGCCCGGGTTGAGGATCCCGTTGGGATCGAACGCCGCCTTGATGCGCCGCATCAGGGCGATCTTCGTCGGGTCCTCCAGCTCCATGAAGTACGCCTTCTTCTCGGTGCCGAGCCCGTGCTCGCCCGAGATGGCGCCGCCGAGCGCCATGCCGGCCTCGAACACGGCGCGCAGGAGCCGGTGGCGCACCTCGGGGTCGGCCTGGAACACGCCCATGTGGACGTTCCCGTCGCCGGCGTGGCCGCATCCGGCGATCCAGGCCTGGGGCTCAGCGGCGAGCTCGCCGACCCGGGTCATGAACGCCGGCACCGCGGCCCGGGGCACGACCACGTCGATGATGTCGTCGGCGCCGTTGGCCTTGGCCACCCAGAACGCCTTCTCCCGGGCCTCGATCAGCGAGGCCGCGGCCCCCGGCGGTAAGACGTAGACGTCGATCGCGCCCAGCTCGGACAGCCGCTCGGACACGGCGTGGGTGTCGGCCTCCAGGCGGTCGGCGTGGCTGCTCTCCAGGGCCACCACCAGGTAGGCGAACGCCGCCTCGCGCACCTCGTCGGGGATGCCGAGGTCGAGGCCCACGTAGGCGGTGGCGGCGGCCATCGTCAACATGTCGATGTACTCGAGGATCAGCGGCTCCACCCCGCTCGCCAGGATCTCCGGCACCGCACCGGTGACGGCGTCGAGGGTCGTGAAGGGCGCCAGCACGGTTGCCTGATGCGGTGGCCGCGGGTGGAGCTTGAGGTAGGCCATGGTGACCAGGGCCAGCGTGCCCTCCGACCCGATGACGAGCTGGGTGAGGTCGTAGCCGGTCGAGACCTTGACGACCTTGCCGCCACTGTGGATCACCTCGCCCGAGGGCAGCACCGCCTCGAGGCCCAGAACGTGGTGGCGGGTGACGCCGTACTTGACGGCCCGCATGCCGCCGGCATTTGTGCCCACATTGCCGCCGAGGCTGGCGCTGTACTCGCCGGGAAAGACGGGGTACACGAGCCCGAGCGGCGCCAGCTCGGCGTCGAGCTGGTCGAGCTGCACGCCGGGCTCGACCACGGCGACGAAGTTGTCGGTGTCGATCTCGAGGATGCGGTTCATGCGCTCGAAGGACACGACGATGCCGTCGGGTCGAGGGATGCAGCCACCCGACATCCCGGTGCCCGCGCCCCGGGCGGTCACAGGGATGCGGTGCTCGTTGGCCAGGCGCACCACGGCCGCCACCTCGTGGGTCGACACCGGGGCCACCACCGCCAGGGGTCGCTGGGGCTCGGCGGTCAGTGCCTCGTCGTGGCCGTAGTCGTCCTTGATGGCGTCGCCGGTTCGCACGTGCTCGGCACCGACCACGCCCGCGAGAAGCTCGATCGGACGGTTCGCCATGGCCGGGACCCTAGTGGCGAGCCGCCCCACCGGCGGTGCGGAGGGTGAACAATGAGGGCCATGGCCAAGCTCACCCATGACGAAGCCGAGTCCCGCCTGGCCGACGTTCCGGGCTGGGGCATCGCCGACGGCGCACTGCATCGCGAGATCGAGTTCCGCAACTTCGTCGAGGCCTTCGGGTTCATGGCGATGGTGGCGCTCGAGGCCGAGAAGCTCGATCATCACCCCGACTGGTCCAACTCGTGGAACCGGGTGGTCATCGACGTCTCCTCGCACGCCGAGGGCGGCATCACCGACAAGTGCTTCGCGCTGGCCGCGGCAGTGAACAAGGCCCTGGGCGAGTAGCCCCCGCGGTCGGGGACGGGTCAGCTGCGCGCTTCGGCGTGCTCGTCGAGTCCCTGGAGCAACGTGTTCCAGGACAGCGTGGCGCACTTGATCCGCACCGGGAACTTCACCACGCCCCGGAGCGCCTCGAGGTCGCCCAGCTTCACCTCGGTGCCGGGTTCACCGACGGCCTCGCCGTCGCCGTCGGGGGGCCCGTCGAGCGACTGCTCGTGAATCGACATCATGCCCTTGAACGCCCGTGACAGGGCGCGTACCTCGTCGAGCGTCTTGCCCTTGATGGCGGACGACATCATCGACGCCGACGACTGGCTGATCGAGCAGCCCTGGCCACCGATGCGGATGTCGCGCACCGTGTCGCCCTCGACGTCGAGGTAGAGCACGACCTCGTCGCCGCACAAGGGATTGAATCCCTCGACGCGAGTTGCCGGCGGGGATTCCAGCTCACCCCGGTTCCGCGGGTTGCGGTAGTGATCGAGGATGATCTCTCGGTAGAGGTCTTCGAGGCCCGGCATGCGGTTCGCGATCCTATCGGCGGCGGCAGACGGTCAAGTTCCGAAGAAGTCGGACGCGGCGTCGATGGCGTCGCCCAGCGCATCGACGTCCGCCTCGTCGTTGTACACGTAGAGCGAGGCGCGGGCGGTGGCGGCCACGCCCAGCTCGCGCATGAGCGGCTTGGCACAGTGGTGCCCGGCCCGGACGCACACGCCGTGCTGGTCGAACACCTGGGTCATGTCGTGGGGGTGCAGGTCGCCGTACGTGAACGACAGGACGCCACCGCGTTCGGCCGGCTCGGAGGGCCCGTGGATCCGCAGGGCCCCGCCGAAGCGCTCGGTGAGCGAGCGCAGGGCGTACCCGGTCAGGCCCACCTCGTGCTCGCGCACCGCCTCCATCCCCAGCCCGCTCAGGTAATCGACGGCCGCGCCCAGGCCCACCGCCTCGGCGATCGGCGGCGTGCCGGCCTCGAACTTCCACGGCAGCTCGTTGGGGGTGAAGCCCTCCTTGGTGACGTTGAGGATCATCTCGCCGCCGGTGAGGAAGGGCGGCGTGGCGTCGAGGATGTCCTCGGTGCCCCAGAGGACGCCGATGCCGGTGGGCCCGCACATCTTGTGGCCGGTGAAGGCGGCGAAGTCGGCCCCCCAGGCGGCCACGTCGGTGGGCACGTGCGGCACGTACTGGCTGGCGTCGATCACGGCGATGGCCCCGGCGGCGTGCGCGGTCTCGACGAGCCGCTCCACCGGGTTGAGCGTGCCCAGCACGTTGGACATCGCGGCGAACGACACCACCCGCGCCCCGTCCACCAGGCGGTCGAGGTCGGCCAGGTCGAGATGGCCGTCCCGCCCCACCGGGATCCAACGCAGCTCGATCCCGAGCTCGGCGACCAGCTGGTGCCAAGGGACGATGTTGGCGTGGTGTTCGAGCTCGGTGATCACCACCGGGTCACCGGCTCGCAGGTTGGCCCGGCCCCAGGCCTTGGCCACCAGGTTGAGGGCCTCGGTGGCGTTCTTGGTGAACACGATCTCCCGTGGCGAGCGGGCGCCGACGAAGCCGGCGACCTTGGCCCGGGCGCCCTCGAGCGCGGCCGTGGCCTCCTCGGCGATGAGGTAGGTGCCGCGGTGGACGTTGGCGTTGGACTGCTCGTAGTAGCGCTCGATGGCGTCGAGCACGAGGCGGGGCTTCTGCGAGGTGTTGGCCGAGTCGAGGTAGACGAGGCGCTGGCCCCGCACCACGCGGTCGAGGATGGGGAAGTCCTTGCGGATGCGCGCCACGTCGAGGCCTCCCGACAGCGTCGCGGCCCGGCTCAGCGATGTCTCGTTCAGCGCCATGCGTCGTAGCCCTCTCGTTCGAGGCGAGCCGCCAGCTCGGGGCCACCGCTGTCGACGATACGCCCGTCGATGAGGATGTGGACCCGATCCGGCCTCAGGTACTGGAGCAAACGCTGGTAGTGCGTGATCGCGAGAATGCCCAGCTCGCGTCGGTCCTTGCGGACCTCGTCCACTCCCCGGGCAACAACCTTGAGGGCATCGATGTCGAGGCCGGAGTCGGTCTCGTCGAGTATGGCCACCTCGGGCTCGAGGATCGCCATCTGCAGGATCTCGTTGCGCTTCTTCTCGCCGCCCGAGAAACCCTCGTTGAGGTAGCGGTCGGCAAACGAGGGGTCCATGTCGAGGCGCTGCATCCACTCCATGATCGCCAGCCGCAGCTCGAGCACGGACAGGTCGATGCCCTTTCGGGCCGACAGCGCTTGGCGCAGGAAGTTGATGACCGACACGCCTTGGATGGCCTGGGGGTACTGGAACGCCAGGAACACGCCGGCCTTGCCCCGCACGTCGGTATCCCAGTCGGTGATGTCGTCGCCCCGAAAGCGGATCCGGCCCTGCGTGATCTCGTACTCCGGGTTGCCGAGCAGGGCGTTGGCCAGCGTCGACTTGCCGGAGCCGTTGGGCCCCATCAGGGCGTGCACCTCGCCGGCACCGAGGGTGAGGTCGACCCCCCGCAGGATCTCGCCGCCGGTGCCCGCGGCGCGGACATGCAGGTCGTCGATCTCGAAGAGGGGTGCGGACATGAGGCCAAGTGTATTAGCCCTACGCGCATAGGAGAAATACCCCCCTTGCCCGTGCAGGGGCCACGAGTAAGGTCACCGGCGATGGGCTCCCCGGTTGTAGGTGGCCTGGGTCACCTGGCGGCGGGCGCTCCCGTGACCCTGGTCGACGGGGCGTCATTCTGCATTTCGGGGGCTGCCGGCGACATCGCGGTCGGCGCCGAGGGACTGATCGTGGCGGGCCACCGGCTCCTGTCGCGCTGCGTGATGACGGTCAACGGGCGGCCGCTCATCCCCATCGACCACCACGTCGACGACCCGTCGGCTGGGACTTTCGTGTGCCGCGCCCACACCTCGGGCGCCGACGGCTCGACCGCCGCGGGCGGGACTGCGCACGGGCCCATCGTTGTCCGGCGCCGCATCCTCGGCGAGGGCATGCGCGACGACGTCGAGATCCGCAACCCGGGCGACGAGGCGACGTACGCAGAGGTCGCCATCGAGCTGGCGGCCGACCTGGCGAAGGCGGGCGAACTGCGCGACGGCAGCCTCGGTGCCAAAGCGGTCGGCCCGACGCTCGAGGGCCCCGATGACGACGGCGGCGCATCGAGAGGGACAGAGCTGGTCCTCGCGCGCGGTCAGGGGGCGGGCCGGATGGGCTGCCGGATCGGCGCCACCGACGGGGTGACGGTCACAGCGGGCCGCCTGCACTGGGAGGCGATCGTCCCGGCCCGCGGGTCCCGATCGTTCAGCCTCGTGGTCACGCCCATCGTCGCCGGCGCCGAGCTGGCGCCGCGCTACCCACTCGGCGCCCCGGTGGAGCGCAGCGAGTCGGGCTGGCGGCTGGACCGGTGGCAGCGCGGCGTGCCCGAGGTCAGCTCCGATCACCACGGATTGCTCGCCACCCTGCGACGGAGCGCCCACGACCTCGGTAGCCTCCGGGTCCTCGATCCCGACTTCCCGGAGCGGGCCGTGGTCGCCGCCGGCGCCCCGTGGTTCCTGGCGCTGCATGGGCGCGACGCCATCTTCGCCGCCTACATGACCCTGATCCTCGACCCGGAGCTGGCGCTCGGCACCGTCGAGACGCTGGCCCGCTTCCAAGGCAGCGATGTCGACCAGCGCACCGAGGAGCAGCCCGGCCGCATTGCCCACCGGCTGGGGTTCGGCTCGATGGGCTTCGGGCAGGGGCCGTATGCGGTCTCGTACGGATCGGTCGACACGACGCCGCTGTTCGTGATGCTGCTCGGCGAGCTACGGCGCTGGGGACTGGCGCCGGAGGTCGTGGATCGGCTGCTGCCGCACGCCGACCGGGCGCTCGAGTGGATCACCACCTTCGGCGATCGGGACGGCGACGGCTACGTCGAGTACCAGCGCAGCACCGACCGGGGCGAGCGCCATCAGACGTGGAAGGACTCCACCGACCCGATCCGATTCCCCGACGGGCAGCCCGCTCGCGGGCCGTTGGCGCTCGCCGAGGTCCAGGGCTACGTGTACGCCGCCTTCCGGGCGCGGTCGCACTTCGCCGCCGAGGCGGGCGACGCGGCTGCGGCCACCCGCTGGCGGGCCGTGGCCGCGGAGCTGCAGGGGGGGTTCAACCGCGACTTCTGGATCGATGACGCCGGCTGGGTGGCATTGGCGCTGGACGGCGAGAAGCGCCAGGTGGGATCGCTGGCCTCGAACATCGGGCACTGCCTGTGGACCGGCATCCTCTACGAGGACAAGGCCGCCATCGTGGCCAAGCAGCTCGTGTCCGACGACCTGTTCTCCGGTTGGGGACTGCGGACCTTGGCGGCATCGATGGGCGGCTACGACCCCATCGGCCCGCACACGGGCGCGGTGTGGCCGCACGACAACGCCGCCTGCGTGGCCGGCCTGGTGCGCTACGGCTTCGTCGACGAGGCGCACCGGTTGCTGATGGCGCAGCTCGAGGCCGCCGAGGCCGACGGCGGGCGCCTCGGCGTGCTGTGCGGGTTCGACCGCAACGACCTGAGGGCACCGGTGCGGTACCCGGACCCCTGCACCACCCGCGCGTGGTCGGCGGCGGCGCCGCTGTCGTTCCTGCGGTCGCTGCTGCGCCTCGATCCCTGGATCCCGCAGGGCAAGCTGTGGCTGGATCCGGTCCTGCCGGCGGTGATCCGTCGCCTGCGGGTCGAGCGCATCCCACTGCTGGGAGGTCGGGTCACGGTCACAGTCGAGGGCGACAGCGTAGAGGTCGAGGACCTGCCGCCGGGGATCGAGCTGATCTCCGCACCGCGCCGCCCCCTCACCAGCCGCAGCTGACCCGGACGGGGCCCGCCAGGCGTGCCAGCCGGGTCGTCCTGGCCACGGTGCTGAGCACTGCCTCGCCTTCCCTACTGGGAACCCATGACCTCCGCCGTCATCCCGAGATGCGGTCACTCGGCGTCGCGGAGGTCTTCCTTCCACGATCGGAAGCGGGTGTGGCGCTCCCCGCTCGGTCCGACGCCGTCGCCGCTGCCGTCGGGGGACAGGCGGAACGTGTGGCGCACGCTCAGGTCGTCGGCTCGGGCCACCCAATAGCGAGCGTCGGCGCCTGACGCCGGGCCGGCCCGCCACAGCAGCCAGGGACCGATGCGCCGCTTGTAATCGGCGATCGGCCGCCCGGGCAGGTCGTCACCCAGCCGCCGAAGATCGTCGGGCGCCTCGAGCCACGCCGTGGCCGGGATGTTCCGATCGCGCATCGGCGTCGCCGGCAGGTCCTCGGTGTGCACCGGCGTCTCGTCGTTGGGCCGCTCGTCGTACCGGAGCGCGCCTGAGGCGACGCCACGAGGCGTAGCCGTGGCCCGAGCCGCTCGGCGCCGCAGGCGCCAAGAGCGGGGAACGCGGCGCGTAGCCATGCGGCTCACCAGCCCCGGTCGATCCACTCTTGGAGGTGAGGGCGCTCGGTCCCGATGGTGGTGTCGTCGCCGTGGCCGGGCAGCACCAGCGTGTCGGCGGGCAGGGGGAAGAGCTTGCGGTCGATGGACTCGATGATCGTGGGGAAGTGGCCGCCCGGGAACGACGTCGCTCCCGGGCCGCCCGGGAACAGGGTGTCGCCGGAGAACAGCACCGGCGAGCCCTCGATGAGGAAGCTCATGGACCCGGGGGTGTGGCCGGGCGTGTGGATGGTGCGCAGCCGCAGCCGACCCACCGCGACGACGGCGTCGTCATCGAGGATCTGGTCGTACGACGGCAGCATGTCCGCATCCTCGGCGGTCACGTGCACCTGATAGCCGGCGTCGCGCATCTCGGGAATGGCCTGGATGTGGTCCCAGTGGCCATGGGTCTCGAGGACGCTGCGCACGCCGAGCGAGCGGGCCAGGTCCAGCAGCCGCTCGTGCTCGTTGGCCGCGTCGAGCAGGACCGCGTCGCCGGTCTCCGTGCAGCGCAGCACGAAGACGTTGTTGTCCATCGGCCCCACGACGACCTTGTGGATCTCGCAGCGTTCGTCGGCGTAGTGCAGCGTGGTCATGGCCGCCAGTCTGCCCGGTGGCGGGCCGCCGACCGCCACGGGGCGGCGCAGCAACCCCTCAAACCCAACTTTTCGCGGCACGAAGTCGCACTTTCGACCACCTCGCGTGCGGATCTTGACGCGTAGAGCGACGTGACATATTTCACGCGTTCTTGGGTCTTGTGGGGCACGGTCCCGCGTGGCGAAACTGCACCCGCTCATGCCCACCGCAGAGCACCCGGAGGACGACGGGCCGACCGCCACGGCTGCCGTCGTCCGCAGCGGCGAGCCGGTCTCGGTCTTGGGGAGAAGCCCGGGACCGGCCGCCCCGGGATTTCGGCGTTCCCACGCGTGCCCTCACGCGGTCTCGGGGGAGATGACCTCGAAGCCGAGCGCGGCCGCGGCCGGGATCTGGCGCCGGTCGAAGGTCACGTAGCGCGCCGGACGGGGCAGCCGATCGGCGGCCGCCAGATGCACGGCGTCGACCGTCCGCAGCCCATAGGTCGCACCCAGTTCGACGGCGTGTGCGAGGCAGCGCCCGTCGACGGGGACGACGAAGAAAGCGTCCCAGTCGTCGCGCAGCCGCCCCCACATGCGCCCCTGCTGGCTCGGCGTGACGGCGAGCCGGTGCAACGCCAGCAACGTCTCGGAACGGCACAGCGCCGACGCGCACCACACGCCGTCGGCCTGCATCGCCTCCGCCACGAGCTGCTGGCCCGGTGCCTGGACATAGCGCCTCACGAGCGCCGAGGTGTCGAGGAACAGCGCCATGCCCGATGCGCCGCCGGCTACCGGCCCCGGAGCTCGTCGAGCGCGCCGTCTGGGCGCACGTCCACGGGCGCGTCCTCGACCTCGGGCGCCGGCGGACGGCCCCGCCGGCCGGGGGGATCGACGAGGCCGGCCGCCACGAGGTCGGCCAGCCTCACCTCGGGGACAGCCCCCAACGGGCCGAGCTCGGCGACCGGCACCCCGTCGACGGTCACCACCACCCGCTCGCCCCGCGATGCCCTGCGTACGACCGCGGCGACGTTGTTGCGCAGCTCCCTGATCCCGACACGTTCGATCGCCCGACACTACCGGGCAGCCGTAGCACATGTGTACACAAGGCCCCTGGACGCCACGATCACGCGCCCCCTACGGTGCCGCTCATGAATTTCGCCTTCTCCGAAGAGCAGGAAGAGCTGCGCCGCATCACCCGGCAGTTCCTCGAGTCGAAGTCGCCGGAGACCGAGGTCCGGCGGCTGATGGACACCGACGACGGCTACGACCCTGCGGTCTGGTCACAGATGGCCAACGAGCTGGGACTGCAGTCGCTCACGATCCCCGAGGAGTACGGCGGCCAGGGGTTCACCTACGTCGAGTTGACCGTCGTCCTCGAGGAGATGGGCCGGGCCCTGCTGTGCGCCCCCTACTACGCCACGGTGGTGCTCGCCGCCAACACGCTGCTGCACTCCGGCGACGAGGCGGGCAAGAAGGCGCACCTGCCGGGGATCGCCTCCGGCGAAACGATCGCCACGCTGGCGTTCACCGAGCCGAACGGCAAGTGGGACGAATCGGGCATCGAGGCCACTGCCTCCCAGGACGGCGGCGGGTGGCGCATCGACGGCACGAAGATGTTCGTCCTCGACGGCCACGTGGCCAACCTGTTGATCGTCGCGGCCCGCACCGCCAACGGCGTCTCGCTGTTCAGCGTCGACGGCGACGCCGCTGGCCTCACGCGCACGGCGCTGTCCACGATGGACCAGACCCGCAAGCAGGCCAAGCTCGAGTTGGCCGGCGTGCCCGGGACCCTCCTCGGTGAGGAGGGCAAGGGCTGGCAGGTGCTCGACCGGGTGCTCGACCTGGCGGCCGTCGGGCTGGCCGCCGAGCAGGTGGGCGGCGCCCAGAAGGTTCTGGACATGTCAGTCGAGTACGCCAAGAACCGCGTGCAGTTCGGACGCCCCATCGGCTCGTTCCAGGCCATCAAGCACAAGTGCGCCGACATGTTGCTCGAGGTCGAGTCGGCCAAGTCGGCCGCCTACTACGCCGCCTGGTGCGCCGCCGAGCTCAACGACGAGCTGCCCGAGGTCGCCTGCCTGGCCAAGGCCTACTGCTCTGAGGCGTACTTCCACTCCGCCGCCGAGAACATCCAGATCCACGGCGGCATCGGCTTCACGTGGGAGCACCCGGCTCACCTCTACTTCAAGCGGGCCAAGTCCTCCGAACTGCTGTTCGGCGACCCCACCTATCACCGCGAGCTCCTTGCCCAACGGCTTGGTATCTAGCCCGACTGCCGGGGGTCGGGGCACGTTAGCTTGCCGGGGTGGTCTGGCTGTTCGCCGTGCTCGCGGCCATCGCGGTGTTCGCCATCGCCGCGGTAACGGTGGGACGCGAGGCGTTCCGCCTCGGCCACCAACCGCCGCCGACGATCTTCGACCTGGACGAAGCCGTGGGCCATGTCGCCGATGACCTGCCGTCGGACGCCCAGGCCAGGTTGACCTACGACGAGGTCCGCACGTTGATCCGGGCCGAGATCGAGCATCTCGAGGCCGAAGGGGTCCTGGCTGCGCCCGGTCAGGAGATCCGGCTGGAGGGGGGAGCGACGCCGGACGTGGTGCTGGCCGACGACGAGGCCGTGGCCGTCGTGCTCGGGCGGGCCGAGGCGGCCGGTCTCGACGTCAGCGACCAGGACGTCTACCACGTGATCGAGTCGCTGCACGGCTACCTGGCCAGCATCGGTGCGGTCGGGCCGCGCGCCACCCCACCGGTGCCCCCCGGCAACGGGCACGGCAACGGGCACGGCGGGTGACCCCCGCCCGGGTCGGTCAGGCGTCGGCGTCGCTGTCTCCGTCGGTGCGGGTGTTGCCCAGCCAGCTCCGGTAGAGCCCGGCGTAGGTGCCCCCGGCGGCGACGAGATCGGCGTGACTGCCGCGCTCCACGATCCGTCCCTCGTCGAAGACCAGCACCAGGTCGGCCGCCTCGGCGGTCGAGAGCCGGTGGGCGATCGACACCATCGTCCGCCCCTCGGCCAATCGGGCCAGGGCCTGGCTGAGCGCCCGCTCGGTCTCGGGGTCCACGGCGCTGGTGGCCTCGTCGAGGACCAGCAGGCCGGGATCGCCGAGCTGCGCCCGCGCCAGCGCGACCAACTGGCGCTCACCGACCGAGAGGCTGCCGCCGCGTTCGCCCACGGGCGTGTCCAGCCCCAGCGGCAGTTCGTCCAGCCACCAGGCCAGCCCCAGCTCGGCGAATGCCTGGCGCACGTCGTCCTCACCCGACCCGACGCGTCCGACGCGCACGTTCTCGGCCAGGCTGGCGTCGAACAGGAAGCCGTCCTGCGGCACCAGCCGCACCGCTCTGCGCCGCTCGTCGGGGCGGACGGCGCGCAGGTCGACGCCCCCGAGCCGCACCTCCCCGGTCGACGGATCGGCGAGGCGGCACAGCAGCTTGGCAAAGGTCGTCTTGCCGGATCCGGTCTCTCCCACGACTGCCACGGAGCTTCCTGCCGGCACCTGCGCGTCGACGTCGTGCAGCACCGGCACCCCGTCGCGGTAGGCGAACCCCACGCCTGCCACCTCGACCTCGAGCGCACCGTGGGGGAGCGGCACGCCCGGCTCCGGCTCGGGCAGGTCGATCGGGGTCGCGAGCACCCCCAGCACCTTGCGCCAGCCGGCGATGGCGATCTGGGTCTGGTCGAGGATCTCCGACAGCTCGGCGATGGGGTTGAGGAGCAGCCCGATGAGGAACAGGAAGGCCACGATCTCGCCGACACCCAGCCCCCACCCGGGCCCGTACACGACACCAGCAACGGCGACGCCCGCCAGGGCGACCGACCCGAACAGATCGCCCAGTGGGAACATGAGCGCGAAGTAACGGGCGGCGTCGAGATAGGCGCGGTACTGGCGGTCGATGGCCGTCCGCAGGCGCGAGCGGCTGCGCTCCTCCAACCCGTAGGCCTGGATCACGGCGGCGCCGGTCACCGTCTCCGACACCTCGGACAGCGACTCGCCCACGCTCGTTCGCACCCGGTCCTGGGCGGCGAGCTGGCGGCGCTGCAGCTTCGGCAACAGCAGCGCCACGGGCACGAACGAGACGATGGCGATCAGCGCAAGGTGCCAGTCGTAGACGGCCATCACCGCGACGGTGGCGACGATGAGGAAGCTGTCGACGATCCATGCCACCGCCCCCCACTCCATGAACTGCGCCAGGGTCTCGATGTCGCTCGTGACCCGGGCCACCAGTGCCCCGCGGCGCTGCTCGTTGTGCTCGGCCATCGACAGCCGGTGGATGTGGTCGAAGGCACGTACCCGCAGCCCGAGCAGGCTGTTCTCGGACGCCCGCACCAGGCGGAGGTAGGTGGCGCGGTTGGCCAGGTACAGCAGGACCACGCCGCCGGCGGTGAGCGCGCACGCGGGATAGACGAAGCCGGGGCGGAACGCCCCGCCCTCCGGCGCCCCGCGGTCGAGGATCTGCTGGATCAGGATCGGCACCGCAAGCTTGCCCGCGGCGGTGGCGAGCGCCATCAGCGCCGTGAAGAAGACGCCTTGCCGCAGCTCCGGCGTGGCCGCCACCCCGCGGCGCAGGACTGCCAGTGCCCCGGCCTGGAGTACGTGAGCTTCCTCGGGGGTGGGGGACGGGTGCGGTCGCTCCTCGTCGCTCGCCCCGGGGGGCGCGGTCTCGGCCAGCACGCCGACCGCGGCGTCGTGCGGGTCCGGCACCTCGACAGGGGTGTCGCGCTCGTCGATGGTCACGCCGCATCCAGTTCGTAGGCGCGGGCCAGCGAGGCATACGCGGGGACCGACGCGAGCAGCTCACGGTGGGTGCCGCTGGCGGCGATGTGGCCCCTGTCCAGGAACAGCACGCGGTCGGCCAGCGCGATCGTCGACACCCGGTGGGCCACCACCAGCGTCGTGGCGCGCAGCGCCTCGGGAAGGCCATCGAGGATCTGCCGCTCGACGGTGGGATCCACCGCCGAGGTGGCGTCGTCGAGCATCAGCAGGCCGGGGCGGCGCAGCAGGGCGCGGGCCAGGGCCAGGCGCTGGCGCTGGCCACCCGAGAGCGTGACACCCCGCTCGCCCAACGGCTGGTCGAGACCGAGCGGCAGCCGGTCGACGAAGCGCCGTGCACGGGCGGCGTCGAGCGCCCAGAGCAGCTCTTCGTCCGAGGCCTCCCAGCCGAGCGAGAGGTTCTCGCGCACCGTCGCTGCGAACAGGAACGCCTCCTGGAACACGAGGGCGACCGCCGAGCGCAGCGACGCCGGCTGGGCGGCGGACAGGTCGACTCCGCCAACCCGGACCGAGCCGGCGGTCGGCTGGTAGAGGTGGGCGAGCAGGTGGCACAGGGTCGACTTCCCCGACCCGGTGGCGCCCACCAGGGCGACCACCTCGCCGGGCGTCAATGCGAGGTCGACGCCGGCCAGCACCGGATCGGCGTCCGCCGAGTGGGCGAAGCTCAACGCGCGCACGTCGACGGCCAACGGCCCGTCCGGCAGCGACGTCCCGGCTCCCTCGGCCGGGGCCGGGCGCGTCGGGGTGGCGAGGACACCGGCGATCCGGTCGGAGGCGACGACCGCCCGTGGCATCTCCTCCAGCAGAAACCCGACGACGCGCATGGGGAACGTGAGGATCGTGAAGAGCGCCATCGCCTGGACCAGCTGCCCGGTGCTGATCACGCCCTGGGACACCCGCCAGGCACCCAGGGCGAGCAAGGCGATCGTCCCGAGGTTGGGGAGGGCGTCGAGGACTGGCTCGAACGTGGCCCGGAGCCGGCCCACCGCCAGCCGGGCGGTGCGCAGCTCACGGGCGACGCCGGACAGGCGTTCGACCTCGCGGGCCTCGAGGCCCAGCGTCTTCACCAGGAGCGCGCCCTCGAACGACTCGTGAGCCACGCTCGACACCTCGCCCAGGCGCGCCTGGGTGTGGCTGGCCGGGGCCTCGACCCTGCGGCTGTAGACCTGGTTGAGGATCGCCAGCGACGGGAACAGCGCCAGCCCGACCAGCATCAGCAGCGGGTCGATCAGGGCGAGGCTCACGATCGACAGCCCGATCAGCACCACGACGCCCAGCGACAACGGCAGGGGCATGATCACCGTGATCGCCCGCTCGACATCGGCGTCGGCGTGGGCCAGGAGCTGTCCCGTGGGTCGGGAGCCGAAGTACTCGAGTGGGACCCGCAGGTACGTGTCGGTGATGCGGCGGAACCATGTGCGGTGCATGCCCCGCGCCGTCATGTTGCCGAAGTAGCGGCGGAGCACCACGCCGCTCGACCGGAGCAACGCCACGGCGAGGATCGCGCCGGCGCCGGCGGCGATCGTTGCGCCCGACACGCCTTCGTCGAATCCGGGGACGATGACCCGGTCCGTGATCTCGCCGAGCAGCAGCGAGCCGGCGACCGCCATCGACCCGTACAACACGGATCCCAGCACCGAGGCCGCGAACGGCCGCGGGTGCTCGCGCACGCTGATCCACAGCAGGCGGACCCCACGCCGCAACAGCGAGCGCTCGGCCGGGGCGGGCTCGGGGGAGACGTCGACAGCGGTCATGGCCGCAGCGAGTCTGCCGGAACTACGACGAATTCGTGCTCCCGGTGTACTTTCCGCTGGATGGAGCGTCTCGGCCGGTTCGAGCACTACCAGTTCCTGGGCGACAAGCGCAGGCAGGTCGTCCACGACATCGACCACGTCCCCGACGACCATGAGGGCGCCATCGCCGAGCTCGTCGGGGCCGAGGCGTTCACCTGCTTCGGGCCCGACACGCTGGCCGAGGCGCGCAACCGCGGCTACCGGCTGTGTCGCACGTGTCGGCGCGCCCGCCAGGCGGCCGGCGTCGACGACGAGGCGTGGAGCGCCGCGGCCTGACGGCCGCGTCACCGCGCGCGTCGTGACCATGGACGAGCGCATCGTCTCGAGCGGGTTGAAGCTCGCGGCGCACATCGCGCGGCCGCCGGGGCGGCCGAGCGGGCCACCGCCCGCCGTCGTCCTGTGCCACGGCTACCCCTCGGCCACCGAGGCCGGGGTCACGACTCCGGAGCTGGCGGATCGCATCGCCACCGAGATGGGGTGGGTGGGGCTCGCCTTCGCGTTCCGGGGATGCGGCGACTCGGAGGGCCAGTTCTCGCTGGTCGGCTGGCTCGACGACATCGGCGCCGCGGTGTCCTACGCCCAACGTGAGCTCCGGCCCCTCGGGATCTGGCTCGCCGGGTTCGGCACCGGCGGGGCGCTCTCGGTGTGCGCGGGTGCTCGGGACTCTCGGGTCAAGGGGGTGGCGGCGGTGGGGGCTCCCGGCGATTTCGACGACTGGGCCGGGCATCCCCGTCGGCTGTTGGAGCACGGCCGCGAGGTGGGCGTGATCACCGATCCAGCCTTCCCACCCGCGTTCGACGCCTGGGCGCGGGAGCTCAAGGAGGTGCGGGCCGTGGCGTGCGCGTCGGAATACGCGCCGCGTCCGCTGCTGGTGGTGCACGGCAGCGATGACGAGGCGGTGCCGTCATTCGACGCCCGGGTCTTGGCCGACGCGCACGGCTCGGCCGAGCTGCGCCTCATCAACGGGGCCGGCCACGAGCTGCGCCACGACCCCCGCGCGGTGGCGGTCCTCTTGGGTTGGCTCGACCGCCAACGCCACAACCTGCACCGTTAGCACCTGTCGGCGTTCCGGCGTTCGGTTGTGCCGGTTTTCGGCGCATTCGGGCGCCGGTTCGGGACGGACGGCGGCAGCGCGTCGGCCTGGCGGAGCGCCTCCCGCACCTCGGCGACGACCTCACCCGGGGCCGTGATGAACCGGTTCCATGTGTACCGAAGGACGGTCCAGCCGCTCAGCTTGAGCCGGTTCTCGCGCACTGGATCCGCCTCGAACGCCGCCTCGGTCGCGTGGCCCTTGCCGTCGAGCTCGATGGCGATCCAGGCGGCCGGATACGCGACGTCAATGCTGTAGTGCCCGCCGCCGGCGTCGACCGCGTGCTCGTACACGGGCTCGGGAAGGCCGGCGTCGTCGAGGAGACGTCCGAACAGGCGGGCGAACTCGGTGTCGGGCACCCGCTTGCCCCAGCGCCGCAGCAGGGCCGAGCGGCACGCCACGATGCCCGGCCGCCCGCGGTGTGCGTGGAGCACGAACGCTTCCCACAGCGTCGGCCAAGAGGCGAGACGGAGCCTGCGGACCTCGTCGAGCGCCCGCAGGAGCACGAATTCGTCGCAGCCGATGACCGCCAGGTCCAGGAGCACACGCGCCGGACCGACGGTCGGCACACCCCAGCGGACGCGGGGCGCGGCCAGGTCGAAGGCCAGCGTCTCGTGAACGGTGACCCCCGGGCGCCGGCGGGGGCGGCTGTGCCGCCGCACGGTCACCTCGATGCGGCCCGGTGGACCGAAGCCCCCGAGACCCCAGAGGTGAGCGGCGGTGCGGTGCGACGCCAGCGCCTCGGGGCCGGCTGCCAGGACGGCCGCCAGCGCCCGGCCGTGCCAGGTGAGCGGCGCTCCGACGATGCGGTACACGCCGGGTGCGGCGCGTTCCCACGCGCCTCGGGCCAGGAGGCGCCGAACGGCATTCGCCGACAGGCCACAGGCGCGGCATTGCTCCGAGGTGATGTGCCCGTGCTGCGACGCGGCGCGTGCAGCCGCCCGCTCGGCGGGCCGAAGGTGGGACATGCCTCCCTACGGATCGGTGGAGCTCGATGCGGGGGGAAGAGCCGGGCCACTGTACCCGTCGTCGCAAAGGCCAACCGCCACGCCGGGTCGAATCGCGTTCCGGCGTTCGAATGTGCCGGATTCCGTGGCTTTCGAGCGCCGGTTCGGAAGTGGGGCGGCTAGGGCGACCGAACGGGCGATTCACCCGGCCGGGGTGAGCATTGCGGTCGCCTTCGGGGGAGACTTGGGGGCCCCGACAAGGAGGTCCCCGATGGCGACCCTGACCGCATGGAAGTTCGACACGCCCGACGGCGCGGACGCCGCCGAGCAGACACTCCTCCGCCTGCAGAAGGAGGAGCTGATCCAGGTCCACGACGCGGCCACGGTCAGCTGGCCCGAGGGCAAGCGGAAGCCGAAGACCCGGCAGTTGACGAGCATGGCCGGGATGGGGGCGCTCAGCGGCTCGTTCTGGGGCCTGCTGTTCGGCCTGCTCTTCTTCGTGCCGCTCCTCGGCATGGCCGTCGGTGCGGCCGCGGGCGCGCTCGGCGGTTCGCTGACCGATGTGGGCATCGACGACGACTTCATCGCCTCGGTGCGCGAGAAGGTGACGCCGGGGACGTCGGCGCTGTTCGTCCTGTCGAGCGACGCAGTCCTCGACAAGGTGAAGGATGCCTTCGCCGGCCAGCGTCCCGAGTTGATCCACACCAACCTGTCGGACGACCAAGAGGCCCAGCTACGCGAGGTCTTCGCCGAAGCCGAGTAGGCCGAACTGCATTTCACCCACGACGGTCACCCCCACGGGTGAGGACAACCGGCCCGGTTTGCGGCAAACTCACACGGCGCGCTGGCTCCGACACTGGACGCGCGACAACGGTTCGGAGCCATCCGCACCAAAAACGCAGCTAGACCACAGGCAAACACCAGGTCCTCCGTAGACCCGCTGAGGGGGAGATGGGCGACGAGCTTCCGCTGCTGGGGCCGAGGTCCAGCCTGGCGCGCTTGCCCGAGGCTCTCGTCCGGCGTCCCCGGCTCGACTCGCTGCTCGCCGACCGGGCCCGCCGCCAGGTGACGCTGATCTCCGCACCGCCGGGGTCCGGTAAGACGACCCTGGTCACCGCGTGGCTCGCATCCCGCCACCGGCGCGACGTCATGCTCACGGTCGATGCCCGCGACAACGAGCGGGATCAGCTGGCTGGCGTGATCGTCGCGGCGTTGGTCGATCGCGGCGCCGTCGCCCCGGAGGAGATCGATGCCACGCTGCCGGGCACGACGCTCCTCGACGCCGCGTTTGCCCAGCTGGAGCAACGCACGGGGAAGCGCGTCCTGGTGCTCGACGATCTCCAGGAGCTGACCTCGCGCCACGCGCTGCGGACCCTGACGTACCTCGTTGAGCGGGCGCCGGCCGCTCTCGACGTCGTGCTGTGCAGCCGGGCGGACCCACCCATCCGGCTGACCCGGCTGCGGCTCGAGGGCCAGCTCGGCGAGATCCGCAACGACAGCCTCGCCTTCGACCTGCCGGAGACCTCCACGCTCTTGGCCGCCCACGGGCTGTCACTCACGCGCGCGCAGGTGCAGGCGCTGTGGCGGCGGACCGACGGATGGGTCGCCGGCCTACGGTTGGCCGCCTGTGCGCTGCAGGGCGAGGCGGACCCGGCCGAATTCGTGCAGGGGGCAGCTGGGACCGAGACGGCCATCGCCGACTACCTGCTCAAGGAGTTGCTCACCCGCCAGGACGAGGCCATCCAGCGATTCATGCTGCGGACGAGCGTGGTCGGCCGGCTGACCACCGACCTCGCGGGGGTGCTGACCGACGATCCGGCGGTGTCCAAGCGGCTCGACGAGCTGGAGCGGAACGGCGTTTTGCTCGCGGAGCTCGAGGATCGCACCTGGTACCGGTATCACTCGCTGTTCGCCACCCTGCTCGAGGCCCGCCTGCGACAACAGCACCGGGAGCTGGCCGACGAGTTGCACCGTCGGGCCACCGCCTGGTTCATCGCCAACGACATGCCCGGCGAGGCGGAGGTCCACGCCCGGGCGGCGGGCGACTGGGCGATGGTGGGGCGGCTGGCCGCCGAGCGTTGGGTGGCCCGGGCGCTCGACGGCGCCGAGACCAACGATGGGCTGCTGGCAGGCGTACCGGCCCGGGCCATAGCCACCAACGAGAGCCTGATCATCCTGGCCGGTGCCGAAGCCTGCTCCCGGCGGGACCGCGGCACCGCCGACGCCCACTGCGCCGCGCTCGACAAGCCGGCGCCCGACCCGGCCTCGGGCCCGAGGCCACGCGATCCCCGGACGGCGGGGCCCACGCGGGCGCGATCGGTGGTGGCCATCGGGTACGCCCGGGCCATCGGTGGCGCCGCCCGAGCGCGAG
>JBKPHE010000131.1:0-7011 GCA_046744485.1 Actinomycetota bacterium
TCGAACGTCGCGAGCGCCCGCCAGGCGCGCAGCATCGTGTCCTGGACGGCGTCTTCGGCTTCGTGGATCGATCCGAGCATCCGGTAGCAGTAACCGACCAGCTCACGGCGGTACCGCTCCAACTCCTCGGCCGGGATGGCACCGGTCGCGGCGTCCGCGCTCACGACGGCAGCGTAAGCCCGCCGGCGCTCATGCGACTGGGTTCAGCCCAGCCGGTGTCAGCAGATACGCCCCCGGCGCATACTCCGCCGAGGTCACCAGGTCGACCGTCGCCTTGCCGACGTCCTCGGGCGTGAGGCCCGAGCCGAAGCGCTCGAGGTACTCGCCGACGTCGAGGCCGTCACGGCTCGCGTACGCCGCTACCGCCCCCGACCCGAGCTCCGTCGCCGGTGTCAACCTCGGCAGCACCGAGATGAAACGGATGCCCAGCCCCGCCCGCTCTGACTCCTCGGCGGCGTAGCCGGTGATGAAACGGATCGTGGCCTTGGCCCCCGCGTAGCCGCCGCTGAGCGGTGAGCCGGCCACCGCGGCGCCGCTGGACATGGCGATGACGGTGCTGCCCGGGTGGAGCGGGAGCAGCAGCGCCTCCCGGATCCAATGAAATGCCTGTTGGACGTCGACGTCCCAGTTGCGGCTGAACGTCTGCCACGTCTGGTGCTGGATCGGGCGCATCAACGGCGGGGCACCGGCGTTCAGGATCAGCGTGTCCGGCCGGTACCGCTCGGTCAGGGTCCCTGCGACGACCGGGTCGGCGGCGTCGGCCACCTCCGTGGTGAGCGTGCCTCCCAGCTCGCGGCGCAACGAGGCCAGCAGCTCGGCGTTGCGGGCCACCGCAACCACCTTGGCGGCCTCGGCGTGCAGCGCCGACGCGATCGCCCGGCCGAAGCCACGGCTCGCGCCCGTGACCAGCGCGGTGGAACCGGTCTGATCCGAAGATGTCATCTCGAGGCCTCCTCCAGGCTCGGCGGGGCCGATCCCCGTCGCACCTAGAACTGCTCGCCCCGCCAGAAGTCGTCGCGCCACGGCACCTGGCACCCAACCTCCCGGTGACCGACGACTTTTTCGGCGCCTAGCGGTTTGCACCCGGTGGGGAGCGCGACCCGCGCCTCCCATCGGAACCCGGAACCGACTCGGACGATCCGAGCGTCGGAAACCCAAAGGAGGATGCATGACGATCACAGGCAAGGCAGTGCTGGTGACCGGGGCCAACCGCGGCATCGGGCAGGCACTGGTCGAGGAAGCCTTGAGGAGAGGCGCAGGGCGGGTGTACGCGGGTACACGCCAACCCCTCGCCCACTCGGATGGGCGCGTCACACCCCTCACCCTGGACGTGACCAACGCAGAGCAGATTCGGGCAGCTGTCGAGGCAGTCGAAACACTCGACATCCTCATCAACAACGCCGGCGTGGCCATGTACGACGACTTGAGCGATCGTGCCGCGCTGGAACAGCACCTCGCCGTCAACCTCTTCGGCACGCACGGCGTGACCCAGGCGTTCCTGCCGCTGCTGACTCGGTCTCAGGGAGCCATCGTCAACGTCCTGTCCAATTCGGCCCTCGCCGCTCTGCCGCTCATTCCCGCCTACTCGATCTCGAAGGCGGCCGCGTTCTCCATGTCACAATCGCTGCGTGCTCTGTTGGCTGGGCAGGGCGTCAGAGTTCATGCCGTACTGGCCGGCCCCGTGGACACCGACATGTCACGGGGCCTCGACGCACCGAAGGCCTCGCCGGGGTCCGTCGCCCGAGCCATCTTCGACGGAGTGGACAACGGCGACGAGGAGATCTTCCCCGATCCCATGTCGGAGTCCCTGGCCGAGAGCTGGCGCAGCGGGGCGGCCAAGGCGCTCGAGCGTCAGTATGCGGCCCTCGTCGACGCAACGCCCCTCGCGCCATGAGCAAAGACAGTCACCGGCGTGCGCGGAACCCGACCCACCCGACCAGCCGGCGACGACCCTGCGCTCCTGCACTCAAGCCCAATCGGGACACTCGCCACCATCACCCCCGCTGAAAGCCGATGGACCGCCAATGTCTTCACGCGCCGACGAGCACGATGTCGAGTTGGCGCATGCGTTCGGGGTCGGCAACGAGCTCGAACGCGATGATCTTCCCGTTGCGGGTCGTGCAGCGGACCACACCCCGGCGGCGCCCCGCCGGCGCCCACACGAGGCCGGCCGCGCCGTCAACGAGTGCCGGTTGCGCCGCCCTGGCGCCTCGCGTCGCCCAAGCGGCCACCGTCGCCGCACCCCGAGTCACGCTGGGCGCTCCCATGCGCACGGCGGTGTCGTCGGCCCTGACCGTGACGTCGGGGTCGAGCAGCGCCAACAGAGCGTCGAAGTCGCCGCCACGGGAGGCCGCGAGGAAGGCGTCGACGACTTCTCGCTGACGGGTGAGGTCCAGTTTGGGATCACCTGTCCTGTCCTGCACCCGACGCCGGGCACGACTTGCGAGCTGTCGTGCCGCGTCCGGGGATCGCCCGACGATCTGGCCGATCTCATCGAAGGGGACGGCGAAGATGTCGTGCAGTACGAAGGCCACCCGCTCTGCGGGCGACAGCACGTCGAGCACGACCAGCAGGCCGGACCCAACCGAGTCCGCCACGACGGCGCTGTCCGCGGGATCGATCTCACCGCCGACGACGACGGTGCGTTCGGGAGGGTGGGCGCCGATGGGCGCCTCGGGTCGTGACCGGCGCGTCCGCAGCTTGTCCAGGCAGATACGCGCCACGATGGTCGTCAGCCATCCGCTGACGTTCTCGATGTCACCGGCGTCGGCGCGATCGGCCCGGAGCCACGTCTCCTGGACAGCGTCGTCCGCCTCGGTGTAGGAGCCGAGCATCCGGTACGCCACGGCCCGCAGGTGGGTCCGACTGGACTCGAACCGGTCGGTCAGCAAGTCGGCTTTCGCCATTGGTCACATTCCTTCGTCGCCATCCGTCATACGAATGACGAACCGAACCCAGCCGATGTGACACCGAGATGGCGTGAGCGCCAGCCCCCTGGCGCGTCGCCGCGCTGTACGAGGAGACACCCATGACCCCGATCGTCGAGGCTCGAGGCCTCAGCAAGCGCTTTGGCAAGGTCGAGGCCCTCGCCGGTCTTGACATCGTCGCCGAATCCGGCCACGTAACGGCCCTCCTCGGGCCAAACGGGGCGGGCAAGACCACGTTCGTGAGCGCGGTGGCCACGCTGCTCCGGCCCGATGACGGTGAGCTGCGTGTCGCCGGCATCGACGCGACCTCGGAGCCGCAGCGCGTTCGCCAGGTCATCGGCCTCGCCGGTCAGTTCGCATCGGTCGAGCCGGCGATGACCGGTCGGGAGAACCTGGAGTTCGTGGGCCGCCTCTTCGGCCTCGACCGCCGCGCGGCGCGGTCGGCCGCGACCGCAGTGCTCGATCGGATCGGCCTGACCGACGACGCCAACCGCCTGGTCCGCACCTATTCGGGAGGGATGCGCCGACGCCTGGACCTCGGTGCCAGCCTGGTCGGCCGCCCCCGGCTTCTATTGCTCGACGAGCCCACCTCGGGCCTCGACCCGCGCAGTCGCATCGACCTGTGGGACGCCATCCGCGATCTTGTGGCCGATGGCACCGACGTCCTGCTCACCACCCAGTACCTCGAGGAGGCCGACCAGCTGGCCCGCGATGTCGTGATCATCGACCGAGGTCATGTCGTCGCCGCGGGCACACCCGATGAGCTCAAGGACCGTGCGGGCCGTGACGTGATTGAAGTCCGGCCCCGAGCGGCCGGGGATCTCCCCGCCGTCGAGGACATCCTCATGTCCGTGGCCACGGAGACCCCGCGCGTCGATCTCGACACGACCCGAGTGGCGGTTGGCGCGGATGGGGGGGCCGACCAGCTCACCGTCGTGGTTCGCCACCTCGACGAGCAAGGCATCGCCGTCGATGACATCGGACTGCGCCGGCCCTCGCTCGACGAGGTGTTCCTGACGATCACCGGACGTGCCGCCAGCACCCCCACCGACCAAGACGACCCCACGGCAGACGCCGCCTGACCTCCGGAGCCTCCATGACCGCACTCACGTCCACTGCCACCGTCACCGCCACACGGCCCGCCCTGCGTGGCGCCGGCGCAAGCTTCCTCACGGCCACCGGGCAGACGGCTCGGCGCACGCTCTTGCAGTACCTCCGCACACCCCAGCTGCTCCTGATGCCGCCGCTCCTGGGCGCCCTGTTCCTGTTCATCTTCCGCTACATCTTCGGCGGGGCCATCTCCACCGGTACCGGGCTCGACTACGTGGACTTCCTCGTGTCCGGCTTCCTGGTCCAAACCGTCCTGTGGACCGCCATGAACATCCCGGCAGGGGTCGCCGAGGACTCGGCCTCGGGGATCTATGACCGCCTCCGATCGTTGCCGATCCCCCGTTCTGCCGTGATGACAGGGCGTTCCCTCGCGGACACCGCGCTCAATTGCTGGGCCATCGCCGTCACGGCGGTCATCGGTGTCGCCGTGGGCTTTCGCACCCACGCCGACGCTGCGTCCGTCGTCGTGGCGTTCGCCCTGATCCTGGCCGCGATCTACGCCTTCACCTGGGTCTTCATCGGCCTCGGCCTGGTGGCCCGCAACGCACAGGCGGCTCAAGCCATGGCCACGCTCATCGTGGTACCCCCCACGTTCGTGTCCAACGCGTTCGTGCCGATCGAGTCGATGCCCGGCTGGCTCCAGGCCTTCGCGTCTCACCAGCCCGTCACCGTGACCATCAACGCGGTACGCAGCCTGATGCTGGGCGGAACCGACGCCGCCGGCGTAGGCCACAGCACCGGCTACTGGGTGGTCCTCAGCCTCCTATGGTGCGCGGGCATCGTCGCCCTGTTCAGCGGGTTGGCCGTCGCGCGGTTCGCCCGCACCCGCTGACCGCCTGCGCGTCTTGGCCTCCGATGGAGCCGGCCGACGTGCACGACGCTCCACGCCTGGCTCCGCCAGTTCCTGTGCGCCGTCTGCCTGTCAGGGCTTGGTGTGGCGGTCGACCACGCGGGTGAGCAGGTCGACGAGATGCTGGCGTTCGCCGGGTGACAGCGGCGCCAGCAGGTCGTCTTGGACCCTGGCGAGGAGCCTGTCGAGCTTGCGCAAGTGACGGCGCCCGGCGGCGGTCAGGGTTATGACGTTGCGGCGACGGTCTGCGGGGTCGGGGGTCCGGTCCACCAGACTGCGCGCGACCAGCTCGTTGACGGCCGCCACCATGTCGCTGCGATCGATGGTGGTCCGGCGGCTCAGCTCGGCCTGGCTGGCGGCCCCCACCTCGTCGAGCGCCGCCAGCAGCACGTAGTGGTATCGCCGTGCCTCGACGCTGGCGAACCCCTCGCCCACCAGCCGGTTGGCAGTGATGGCGGCTTGGTTGAGCAGCCAGCTCGGCTTCGTCCGCACCAGCGCCGGCGCACGACAGCTGGCCGGCGACCGGGACGTCTTTCCCTGGGCCGTCTCCATCCCGAGCAACGTACCAAGGTCGTTGGACGCACCCATGGACCCGGTTCCGTTGGACACACCAACGTTGACGCGACCCACGAAATCTTGTATCGTTGGACGAACCAACATTAGCCACCCAACGATCAACGGGAGACACCGATGAGCACGACCCCGGCCACCACCCACACCCAGCACGACCTGCAGGAGCTCTACGACCGCATGGAGATCACCGACCTCGTCTACCGGCTGGGCGTCTGCCTCGACGACGGCCGCTTCGACGACATGGTGGGGCTCCTCGTCGAGGACGCCACGGTGCGGACGCCCGGTGGCCAGGGCGAGGGCCGCGAGGCCGTGGTCGCCCAGGCCGGCCGCAACCACCCCCCCGACCAGCGGTTCCAGCATGTCATCACCAACGTCCTGGTCGACCTCGCCCGCGACCGGGCCCAGGTTCGGGCCAACCTCGTCGTCCACATCACCACACCCGAGGATGCACCCACCGACGCCCCGGCACCGCCGCCCCGCGCCACCCTCGGGGAGGTGTACAGCTTCGAGGTCGTCCGCAACCCCGACGGCTGGCGCTTCTCCCGCATCGAGACCGCACCCTTGTGGGTGTCCGGCACACTCCCCCCACCCTCCACGTCGGCCAACTGACCGTTGGAAGGTGTCGTCCGAGATCCGCCCGGTTCCCGATGCCTGACGGTCAACTGGGGAGTCGGATCTCCTCGCCGCCGTCGAGGCCGGCCGTGATCTCGATCCAGCCGTCGGCGACGCGCCCGGTATCGACCGGGCGCCTGGATTGGGCGCCGTCGATTTGAGCCGACCGACGATGAGCGGGCGGTCGTCCAGCGGGATCTGGACGCGCTCGAACGCGCCGATCTCGCGGCCGTGGCGGTGCCGCTGGCCGAGGACGTGCGCACGACCATGCCGCCGTGGCCGATGTGGTTCCAGGGTCGCGTCGCGGTCGTGTCGGCAGTGGCGGCGAGCTGGGACCCCCACCGACCCGGCCATGTCGGCCGGTTCCGGAGGACCCACGCGGGCCAACGGCCAGCCTGCTGTAGCGACCTACGCCAAGGGACATGACGACGCCGAGCACAAGCCGTTCGGGATCTCGGTGCTGCAGGTCGAAGCCGGCCGCATCGTGGAGATCGTCGCCTTCCACGACCTCCGCCTGTTCCCCGCGTTCGCCCTGCCCACGGAGTTTGGACCGGCATCCTGAACACTTTCGTGCCGCGCTGGGAGACCCCACCACCTTCGCCGACCAGTGAACGTCGGCGCCGAATGGGTCGACGAGGCCCCGTCGTCGATGGCAACGTCCTCAGCGCTCGAACGCCTGCCGACCTGCGACCGTGCATGCGCGCCCAGGTCGGGATGTTGCAGGGCGCGTGAATCGCCCCACCGCATCAACGGCGGTGAGCACGGGTGCAGCGATCACATCAACGCCCTCCCCTTGTGGGCGCCCCCGCGGCCTAGTCAGCCGCCGCTGCCATACGGGCGAGTGATGATCTCGAGGAAGTGACCGTCGTTGCTCAGGAAGTACACGCCGCTTCCGCCATCGCGGTGGTTGATCTCACCGGGTTGGCGCCGCATCGGATC
>JBKPHE010000014.1:0-4090 GCA_046744485.1 Actinomycetota bacterium
GCATCCGAGAGCATCATTGCGGCTGGAGGCAGGTACCTCGTGCGCGGCGGCGACGTTGAGGTGCTTGAAGGTGAAGCACCAGCAGGCCGAACGGTCCTACTCGAGTTCAAGACCATGCAGGCGGCGCTCGACTGGTATCGAGGCGCCGAGTACACGGAGATCCGCAATATTCGCGAAGGGGCTGCCCGCGCTCGCATGTTTGTGGTCGAGGGCGTGACCTGAGCAACGTTGCATACAGATCTGCCGATCTCGCGCACTTTGCGAATACGCGGAACACGCCAGAAACCGAGCACAGATCATCTGCACCAGAACGTCGGGCCGTAGCGCCGTGGGGCTGAGCACCGAACGGCGCTTCGGTGTCCTTGTTGCTCACCCCCGAGGGCTCAACGACCGATACGTACCTCGACCGCGGCATCGACTGCCGCGGTTCCCCAACCCTCCGCAGGAGGCCAATCCCCGTTCGCCGGACCAAGCGATAGGTTCGACCGCGAGCAGCAAGCGTGGAGCACCGATGACCAGCCGGTCAAGCCTGATGAGCGCGACCCGTCGGTCACAGCGGTGGCCGCCGCCAGCCTCGTAGCCGGGCTGGCGTGCACAGTGGCACCCGGCGCCACAGCCCGCGTTGCCGGCAGCGACGCGACTCCCGCCGTGGTGCGCGTGGTCGGGCTGGTGGACCTGGCCCTGGCACTGGGCCTGTTCGTCGAGCGGTCGTCCTGGCCATGGCTGCTGGCCCGTGCGGCCTCGAACCCGGCCATTGCCGCCGTGTCGCTGGCATCAGCCCGATCACGACGCGCCCGGCTGGTGGCTGCCGGTCTTGTCGTCGCCACGGCCTCTGACCTCCGGACCGTTGCCCGGCTCCGCGCCGCCCACCGCTGACGGCTGGTAACCCCAGGGTCCCGATCGGCCCTCGCCCGGTCAGTCTGCGCGCCAACCGCGTGGGCGCGAAGTTCGGGGAGTGCTTCGTCGTTTAGGAGTTCCTAAGTACGCCGACGATTCGCGAGGGTGCCGCCCAACCGGCGTTCGAACGGCAACCCGTTGATGTGCTCCGAGACAGAGTGTCTGCCGGAGGGTCGAGATCGGCAAGGTAGCGAGCGTGCGTGGTCGAAGGTGGCAGTGCGCTCGATCCCGCAGAACCCGCGGTATATGGGGCAGCAGGCCTGGAACACCTTGGCACGCTGCTCGGCCTCCGCACGAAGCCGAGCGTGTCGCAGCGGCCACAGATCGAAAGCCTCGTTCGAGTCGTCCGGAGCGGCCTCGACGGTTGAGACCTCTGCGGTGATGGCGTCGGCGTAGTCGCTGGAACAGCCGACGTAGCCCCCCACAAGCGATCGGTGTCAGTCGCGAGTCTGGTAGGAGGCGCTTCGAGCGGGCTCAGGGATCGTCGCCCTGTTCGGCAGCCTCGCGGTGGCCGGTTCGCCCGCTGGGCGTCCACGCCTGCGGTGGTCGCCGTGTCCGGCGGGCACCGTGCGCCACTCCGACTATCGATCGGTGGACGGGATGAGTATCCAGAGGGCGACGTAGGCGAAAATCCCCGGACCCATCACGCCGAAAATCACGAAGGCGACGCGCACGAGCGTGCGATCGATACCGAAGCGGGCGGCGATCGCCGCACATACTCCGGCGTGTCGCCACCGGCTGAAAACTGACCCCCTATCACCGGCCGAAAATTGACCCCCCTGTGGTCGGGTCCGCCACTGGAGGTGATGGAACTCGAACCCTGGCTGCACGCCGGCCAGGGGGTGTGGAGGGTGATCGACGTGGAGGACTGGGCCGAGATCCGTCGGCTGCATCGAGCGGAGGGGATGGGGATCAAGGCGATCGCTCGCCGGCTGGGCGTCGCTCGCAACACTGTGCGCGACGCGCTGCGCTCTGATGAGCCGCCGCGCTATGAACGCTACGGAAAGGGCTCGGCGGTCGATGCTGTGGAGCCGGAGATCCACCGGCTGCTGGGTGAGTTCCCGGAGATGCCGGCGACGGTGATCGCCGAACGCATCGGCTGGGACCGGGGGATCACGATCCTGCGCGATCGGGTGGCCGAGCTACGCCCGCTGTTCGTCCCGCCGGACCCGTGCCAGCGCACCCACTACCGACCCGGCGAGCTCGCCCAGTGGGACCTGTGGCAGCCGGATGCGGCGATCCCGGTGGGGTTCGGCCAGCACGACAAGCTGTGGGTCGTCGTCGCGGTCACGGGGTTCTCACGTCTGATCGGCGGGTGGATGGTCCCGTCCCGGGCGGCTCATGACGTGCTCGGCGGCATGATGCAGGTCCTCGCCCAGATCGGGGCGGTGCCGCGTTGCGCGGTGTGGGACCAGGAGGGCTGCATCGGCCGGTGGCGGCAAGGCCGCCAGGTGTTGACCGCCGAGTTCCAGGCATTCCGGGGAACCCTTGGGATGAACGTGCGGCTGTGCGGGCCGGCCGACCCGGAGGCCAAGGGCCTCGTCGAGCGGGCCAACGGCTATCTGGAGACCAGCTTCCTGCCCGGCCGCCGCTTCGATGACGTCGCCGATTTCAACCGCCAGCTCGTTGGGTGGCTCCGCCGGGCGAACCAGCGGATCCACGGCACCACCAGGGTCCGGCCCAGCGATGCGATCTTCGAAGATCGGGGCGCCATGCTGGCGTTCCCGCCGGTCCTGCCCGATCCGGCCTGGTGGTTCTCGACCCGCCTGCCACGGGATCACTACGTGCGAGTCGACACCAACGACTACTCAGTCAACCCTCGCTTCGTCGGCCGCCGCGTCGAGGTCCGGGTCACCCTCGACGAGGTTGTGGTGTCCTGCGACGGCACCGAGGTCGCCCGGCATCGCCGCTGCCTGGCGAAGCATCAGTCGCTGCTCGCCCCCGACCATGCCCGCATCCTGCGGGCCATGCGCGCCGAGCAAGCGATCGCCGCCCCGGTCGACACTGTCATCGAGGAACGGGACCTGGCCGTCTATGACCGCATCAGCGGGGTGGCGTGATGGCCGCCACCAAGAAGCCCGCGGCCGATCTCGCCTATCTGTGCCGGGCGCTCAAAGCCCCGTCGCTGGCCAAGGCCGTCGACCGGCTCGCCGAACGGGCCCGGGCCGAGAGCTGGACCCATGAGGAGTTCCTCGCCGCCTGCTTGGAGCGGGAAGTCGCGGCCCGCCAATCCAACGGCGGCGAGCTGCGCATCCGCGCCGCCCGGTTCCCGGCCCGCAAGACCCTCGAGGACTTCGACTTCGACCACCAACGCAGCCTCAAACGCGATGTGATCGCCCATCTCGGCGCCCTCGACTTCGTCGACGCCAGAGACAACGTCGTGTTCTTGGGTCCGCCCGGCACCGGCAAGACCCACCTCGCCATCGGCATCAGTATCCGGGCCTGCCAAGCCGGCCACCGCGTCGCGTTCGCCACCGCCGCCGAGTGGGTCGACCGTCTCGCCGCAGCCCACGCCGCCGGCCGACTCCACGACGAGCTCCGCCGCCTCGGCCGTTACCCGCTCCTCGTCATCGACGAGGTGGGCTACATCCCCTTCGAAGCCGACGCCGCCAACCTGTTCTTCCAACTCGTCTCCGCCCGCTACGAACGAGCCAGCGTGATCGTCACCAGCAACAAACCCTTCGGGCGCTGGGGTGAAGTCTTCGGTGACCCCGTCGTCGCCGCCGCCATGATCGACCGGCTCGTCCACCACGCCGAAGTCGTCAGCCTCAAAGGCGACAGCTACCGGCTCAAAGACCGCGACCTCGGGAGGGTGCCCACCGACGACGCCGCGTGACCAACGACCCGGCCCGGGGTCAAGCTTCAACCGGTGCCAAGGGGTCAATTTTCGGCCGGCGTTGACACGGCGATCACACGACCCTGGCCCTGAGCTGGGCGCTGCAACGCTGTGGCCATCGAACCAACCTCCTTGCGTCACCCCCAATCGTGCACGTTTCGCGGTTTCGGTGTCGACGGGGCGCCAGAACAGGTCAGGCGGTCACGCCGACCGGCCGCGCTCAACCCGTGTACGCCGCTGCCTGGTCGCGCACCCGCTCGACGATGTCGCCCATGACGATCGATACGTCGATGAGGTGCAGGCCCCACTCTGGGGTCAGGTCGCCGCCGATGTCGTCGGCCCGCGGGTCGCTCGGGT
>JBKPHE010000238.1:0-11032 GCA_046744485.1 Actinomycetota bacterium
AGCAGGCCCGGCTTCAGGGCGGCGAACGTGACCGTGCGGGCGGCCGGAACCGGCCGTCCGCTGGCCTGGCCCGTGAGGCCGTCCACGCCGCTGGGGATGTCGACGGCCAGCACGGGCGCGCCGGCGGGATCGGGGGCGACATACTCCCCTCGGAAGCCCGTGCCGTAGGCGGCGTCGATCACCAGGTCGCACGTCGGCAGCTCGGGCGGCGCATCGGGAGCGGCGATCACCTGGACCCCGACGCCTCGTCGCTCGAGGCGGCGGGCGGCCTCGCGGCCGTCGTTGCCGTTGTTGCCCTTACCCGCCACGACGACGACGCGGCGGCCGTACGCGCCGCCCATCAGGGCGAGCGCCTCGCGGGCCAACGCGGCGCCGGCACGGCCGATCAGGACCTCGACCGGCTCGAGGGCGGCAGCGTCGACGGCCGCCATCTCGTCGGGGGTGAGGACAGGCAACATGACCCTCCGAGGGTAGTGGGGTCGCTCGCAGCGCCACCCCGCTAGGGGTTCAGCTGCCTACCGCGATCACAAGCGCCTCGGCCACGGTGGAGGTGTGGGTCAAGCTCATGTGCCACCGTCCGATCCCCCGCGCCGCAGCCAACTCGGCGGCGGTGCCGTGCAGCGCCAGCGACGGCGCTCCCGACTCCGCCCGCACCACCTCGATCTCGCGGAAGGCGCACGCTCCCAGGCCGACCCCCATGGCCTTGAGGACCGCCTCCTTGGCTGCGAAGCGGGCTGCGAACCGCTCGACCGGGTCCCGCCGCTCCCGGCAGTAGGCCTGCTCGTCCTCGGTGAACACGCGGGCGGCGAATCCGGGGGTGCGCGCCAGCACCCGGCGCATCCGGTCGACCTCGCACCGGTCGCCCCCGACCCCGAGCAGGGCGCTCACCGCCGTTCGTGAATCACCCCGCCCGCCAGCGGTCGGCGAGCTGGCTGATGGGCTCGGTGAGGAGCATGTCGAGGGGTAGCTCGGACAGCAGGTCCTCGCGGAACGTCGGCTCGGTCTCGAGCACGGCATCCCGGAGCACTGCGTAGCGGTTGCGGTAGCCCTGCAGGACGCCCCTGACCGCCGGCGCCGGAAGTTGGTCGGCGAAGCGCACGTGCAACAGCGTGATGCCGGTGGCCTCGCCGTCCTTCACCTCGGGCACGATGACGATCGGGCGGTTGTCCCCCCGGCCCCGGCCCACCAGCAGCTCGCGCTCGTAGGCGACCCGGCGCTTGGTGCCGCGCAGCTCGGGCGACCGGTCGGTGCGGCTGGCGATGTCGCGGGCGATGCCACCGCGGTCGAGCACCGTGATGGTGGCGGCTCCCTCCGTCGCCTCGGCCCCGGCGCGCCCCTCGATGCGGTAGCGGGTGAAGCCGACCACGGCGGCGATGGCCGGGCTGATCTCGGCCAGTGTCCGCAGCGTGCGGTACGTGAGCCAGTCGCGCGGGGCGCCGGCATCCAGCACCGACCGGACCAGCGGGACCTCCAGCAGGGTCTCGTCACTGCGCGAGATCCCCACGGTCACCGTCTTGGCCTGATGCTTGATCGCATCCACCGGGCGGGTCAGCTCCTCGATGGCGAGCGTCAGCGCGGCGGTCAGGTCGTCGACGATGACGGCCGGCGTGCCCACCTTGCCCTCGTCGATCTGGTAGGCGTCGAGCGGGACGACGCCGAGCACGTAGCGGAACAGCTGCGTCAGGCGCACCGCGGTCGAGGCCTCGAGCTGCCCGTCGTAGCTGCCGACGCGCAGCCCGTCGGAGTAGCGCCGGGTCACGGGTTGCAGGTCGGTCCGCAGCCGCCGCAGCACCGTCTCCCCGTCCCGACGGACCTCGGCGCCGGGACGGTCGCCCCCCACCGTCGCCGCCTCGATGGCGGCCCGGGCCTCGCGCAGGGGCCGGGCCAGGGCGTCGATGGCCAGCGCCGCCTCGTAGCCGAACAGGTGGCCGGCCATTGCCGACAGCACGAACGCCAACGCCGGGTGGGTCGGCGGCACTGGCAGCACGTGGAGCGCCGAGGCGAAGCGGGCCTGGCCATCGGTGGCGATGACGACGGGCGACGCCTTGTGCGCCCGGTAGATGGCGACCTCCTTGGCCACGTCGTCGGCGGTGGACCCCTCCAGGCCGGCGGCACACACGATGATGAGCGGCTCGGAGGACAGGTCGATGTGCTTCTTGTCCTCGGTGGAGTCGGCGGCGATCGACTTGTAGCAGAGCTCCGACAGCTTGATCCGCACCTCGGCGGCGGCGATGCGGTTGGCCCCGTTGCCTACCACCGCCCAGTAACGCTTGGCAGGGGCCAGCCGGTGGGCGGCCTCGGCGATGACCGGCCGGCGCTCGATCACCTCGGCCATGGCATCCGGCAGGTCACGCAGGGCCCGGAGCACGGCCTGGTCGACTCGGCCGCCGACCTCGTCGGTGATCGCGGCCGCCAGCAACAGACCCGCTGCGACCTGGCTGTAGAAGGCCTTGGTGGACGCCACCGACATCTCGACGTCGCGGCCGTCCGACGTGTACAGGACCCCGTCGGCCTTGTCGGTGAGGTCGCTGCCCCGCCGGTTGACGATGGCCACGACCTTCGCCCCCCGGGACCGGACCAGGTCGACCGTGCGATTGGTGTCGGTGGTGGTGCCCGACTGGCTGATGGCGACGACCAACGTGTCCGACATCGACGGCCGCAGCCCGAAACCTGACAGCTCGGTGGCGGGCACCGCGTCGACCTTCAGGTTGGTGGACCCGCAGAACTGGTCAAGCCCCGCCGCCATCGCCCCGCCGGCCACCGCCGCGGTCCCCTGGCCGATCACGACCACCCGGTCGATCTCGCCGCGGCGGAGCCCGCCCCGCACGTCGTCGGGCAGTACGTCCGATCCGAGCGCCACCGTCAGGTCGCCGTCGGCCTCTCGCTCGATCAGCTTGCCCCGCAACGTCTTGCGGAAGCTGGTCGGTGCCTCGGAGATCTCCTTGAGCAGGAAATGCGGGAACTGGCCCCGGTCGATGTCACGGGTGGTGATCTGGGCCGTGGCGATGTCGGCCTCGGTGACCGGCAACGGCGTGCCGTCGTAGGCGAGGCGCTCGATGCCCTCGAAGGTGCCGGCCCGGCCGCCGTCGAGCACCACGATCTGACCGCGGCTGGCGGTGGGGTTGTCGGGATTGGCCGGGGTCTCGCCGTCCATCCGCAGATAGCGATCGGTCAGCTCGATGACGCCGTATGGCTCGCTGGCCACGATGTAGGCGGCGTCGGCGAGTCCGACGTACAGCGCCTGGCCGCTGCCCCGCAGCGCCAGGAGCAGCTTGTCGGGCTCGGCGGCGGCGATGGCGGCGATGGCCACCGAGCCCTCGAAGCTGGCGACGGTGTTGCGGAAGGCGGTCGTGAGGTCGTTGCCCTCGGCCAGGCGGTGGGAGACGAGCGTCGGGATCACCTTGGCGTCGGTGGTGATCTCCGGGGCGATCTGCAGTCCGTCCAGCGCCTTGAGGTCGGCGAAGTTGTCGACGTCGCCGTTGAGGGCGGCGACCACATAGGGACCGCCCACGGTACCCGACTCGGTGCTGTCGACCGGATGGGCATTGGGCTGGCTGATCATCCCCACCGAGGCCCAGCGGGTGTGCCCCAGCACCGTGGCCACGGCCGTGTCGGCGGACACCGCCAGCCGCAGCAGCTCGTCGGACCGGACGGCGTCGCGCAGAGCCCTGGTGTTGTCGCCCAGCTCGCCGATCTCGGCGGCAGCCTTGTAGACGAACGACAAGCAGCCGTCGACGGCCCGCACCGCGCCCGATCGGAACAGCGGGTCCGGGGCGCCTCTGAGGGCCAGCATCCGGGTCACGGCGGCGCTGTTCAGGTCGAGGCCATGACCCCGCACCAGGACATGGATCCCGGCGGAGTCCCGGCCCCGCACCTCGAGCCGATCGATCGCCGACAGCGCCTGCTGGATCGCGCTGTACGCCTCGGTCGCCGCCCACCCCGGTTCGCTGCCGGCGAGGGCGGCGACGGCCCTGGCGGTGCGCACGCGATCACGTTGGATCGACCACACCGCGTCTTTGAGGCGCACGACGGCGGCGTTGACCGCCTCCACCGGGTCGGGGTCCCCGTCACGGTTGGGCTCGCCCGGGCCTGCGTCGAGGCCGGCCTCGATGGCACTGATCGTCTCGCTCAGCTGGGCTGTCACGCCCTCGACCTCGGCCAGCAGGCGCCGGTCGTGCACCAGGGCCCAGACCCCGTCGGTCGCGCGCAACCGCGTGTCGCTGACCTCGAGCCGACCCGCCGCCCGGCTGCAGGCCTCGAACAGCGGCAGGTTGGACGCCAGCGTCGCGGCGGCGTCGTGCAGGGGGCCGGTGACCTCGTCCGCAGACGGTGCCAGGCGCGCGCCGGGTGGCCGAAGGACTGCGATGATCCCGCACATGGGCGACGAGTTTACGACGGCTGCCGATCGGGACCGCCCGCCGACAAGCCGGCGTCAGACCCGTCCAGGGCCTCGACGGCCTCGATCAGCTCGTCGGCGGCCGCCTTGGCCTCGGCCTCCGTGGGCGCCTCGACCATGACCCGCACCAGCGGCTCGGTGCCGCTCGGGCGCACCAGCACGCGACCGTGGTCGCCCAGGCGCGCCTCGACGGCGGCGATGGGGCCGGCGAGGCGCTTGGCGATCGCCGGGTCCGGCTCGGCCACCCGAACATTGCGGAGCACCTGGGGGAGCCGCGTCATCGCCTCGGTCGCTAGGTCGGCGAGGCTGCGGCCCGAGCGCACCACGACGTCGAGCACCTGGAGCGCCGTGAGCAAGCCGTCGCCGGTGGTGGCGAGGTCGCGGAAGATCACGTGGCCCGACTGCTCACCGCCGAGGTGGAGGCGCCGGGACTCCAGCTCCTCGAGCACGTAGCGATCGCCCACCGGTGTCTCGACCACGTGGATGCCGCGCTTGTCCATCGCGAGCCGGAACCCGAGGTTGGTCATGACGGTGACGACCACGGTGTCGCCCGCCAGCCTCCCTCGCTCGTGCCGGTCGATGGCGCAGATGGCGATGATGTGGTCGCCGTCGACCAGCTCGCCGGCGGCGTCGACCAGGAGCACTCGGTCGGCGTCGCCGTCGAAGGCCACTCCGACGTCGGCGCCGCGCTCGGCCACCACGCGGGCCAGCTCCTGCGGGTGGGTCGACCCGCAGCCGGCGTTGATGTTGGTGCCGTCCGGGTCGGCGTGGATGACCTCGACGTCGACGCCCAGGTCGGACAGGACGCGGGGGGCGACCACCGACGCCGCCCCGTGGGCACAGTCGACCACCGCCCGCACCCCGGCCAGGCCCCGGCCCCCCAGCGTGCCGGACACGGCGGCGCGGTACCCGGAGTACGCCGACGCCGACACCGTGCGGACCGCGCCCACCCGGGCACCGATCGGCGCATCGGGCTGTGAAGCGGCGTCACCCAGCAGCCGTTGGAGCTCGTGTTCGAGCCGCTCCTCCGCGTCGTCGGCGAGCTTGCGCCCGCCGGCCGCGAACAGCTTGATGCCGTTGTCGGGAAAGGGGTTGTGCGACGCCGACACCACCACGGCCGGCGCCTCGGCGGTCGCGGACCACCAGGCGACCTCCGGCGTGGGCGCCACGCCGAGCAGCTCGACGTCCACGCCCTCGCTCGCCAGCCCGGCGCACAGCGCGGCCTCGAGCATCGGCCCCGACCGCCGCGTGTCGCGGCCGATGGCAAAGCGATCGCCGCCGAGCACACGCGCGGCGGCGCGTCCGAGGGCCAGTGCCAGCTCGGGAGTGAGCTCGGCGTTGGCCACGCCTCGCACCCCGTCGGTGCCGAACTTCAGCATGAACGTGGGGCCAGGAGCACCCGGCGCCAAGTCAGCGCTTGGAGTACTGGGGGGCCTTGCGGGCCTTCTTGAGGCCGTACTTCTTCGACTCCTTCTCGCGCTGGTCACGCGAAAGGAAGCCGGCCCGCTTGAGCGTTGTGCGCAGCTCGGGATCGAGCTCCACCAGCGCTCGGGCGATGCCGAGTCGCAGCGCGCCCGCCTGCCCCGACACGCCGCCACCGACCAGGCTGGCGTCGACGTCGTAGGCCTCCTCGGCGTCGACGACGCGGAGCGGCTCCGAGAGGACCATCCGATGGGCCTTGGACGGGAAGTAGCTGGCGACGTCACGGTCGTTGATGGTGATCGTCCCCGTGCCGGGACGGATGCGGACCCGGGCAATGGCACCCTTGCGGCGGCCGGTGGTCTGCGCGAGCGGTGTGGCCATGTCGTGTCTTCCTACCAGGCGGTTTAGGCGGTGCGGCGTGCGTGCGCCACGTCGAGGGGCTGAGGTTGCTGGGCGGCATGCGGGTGCGTGGGCCCGGCGTAGACCTTGAGCTTGGTCAGCATCTGGCGGCCGAGACGGGACTTGGGGAGCATGCCCCGAATGGTGCGGCGCACGGCCTCTTCGGGCCGGCGCTCGAGCAGATGGGCGAACGTCTCTGCCTTGAGCCCGCCCGGGTAGCCCGAGTGGCGGTAGACGGTCTTGCGCTCGGCCTTGCCCGCCGTGAGCACGACCTTGTCGGCGTTGACGATGACGACGTGGTCGCCGGTGTCGAGATGGGGGGTGAAGGTGGGCTTGTGCTTGCCGCGCAACACACGGGCGACCTCGGTCGCCAGCCGGCCGAGCACCAGGCCGTCGGCGTCGACGACGTACCAGGCACGCTGGATCTCTGAGGCTTTCGGGCTGTACGTGGGCACGCGTGCCACCTTGGTGTGGAACTTGCGAGGACGGGGCGCGCAGCGCCCAGGGCGACGTACAAGCCTACGGGGGCGATCCGCGAAACGGCAAGCCGACAGGGGCCGCTACCGCGCGCCGCGACGGGTCAGGTGGTGGAACGGCAACCATCCCGGCAAGGCGCCACGAGGAGCCGTGGCGAAGCCGGCCCGTGCGCCGCCCGCCGCGGCCCGGGGGACACGCTCGGTCAGGACGTGGCGCGACTACTCGTACGACACCGACCACAGGCACAGACCCTGCGGGGGCGCCAGCGCGGACGCCCTGGACCGGTCCCGGCCTGCCAGGATGCCGAGCAGCTCACCGGCGTGCTTGCGAGCCAGCCCCACGTCCACCAGGGTGCCGACGACGCTCCGGATCATCTGGTGACAGAAGGCGTTGGCCTCGACCTCGAAACGCAGCACCCCGTCGCCCAGGTCGGTCCAGCCCGCCCGGCGCACGTGACGGACCAACGAGCCATCGCCGGGCCCTCTGCCCCGCTGCCTCGGCTTGCGGCAGAACGCCGAGAAGTCGTGTTCGCCGACCAGCGGATCGCAGCCCAGCCGCAGCAGCTCGATGGCCAGCGGCTCGGCGACGTGCCACGCCACCCGGGCAAGGAACGGGTCGGGCACTGGCCGGTTCACGATCGTGTAGCGGTAGGTGCGGCCGACGGCCGAGCGGCGGGCGTCGAAGTCGTCGGGGGCCGGGCCCAGGTCGCGCACGACGATGGCCGGTGACAGGAGGCGATTGAGCGAGCGGGCCAGCGCCCCCGGATCGAGCCGGTCGGCCGGCAGGTCGAAGCTGACCACCTGGCCCCAGGCGTGCACGCCGGTGTCGGTCCGCCCGGCGCACGTGAGCTCGACCGGCGCCCGGGTGACCTTCCGGATCGCCTCCGCCAGCGTGCCCCCCACCGTGCGCACGCCCGGGTTCGGAACGAACCCGTGGAACCCCGAGCCGTCGTAGGCGACGGTCATACGGACGCGCACCAGCGGCCGCCGGGGCGCCGCTGGCTGATCCTCCGCATCAAAGAGAGTCATGACGACGAGGCGCAGAGGGGAGCGTGAAGGGGGAGGCTCCGGCGTCCCCCCTCACCGTCGATCGAACCGGCTACACGAGCTCGATGCGCGCCATGGGGGCGTTGTCGCCCTGGCGGGGGCCGAGCTTGAGTATCCGGGTGTAGCCACCGTTGCGGTCGGCGTACCGGGGCCCGATCTCGGTGAACAGCTTGTGGGTCATCTCCCGGTCGCCCAGGTACGCGACCACCTGGCGGATCTGGTGAATCTTGACGTCGGGATCGGCGTCGGCCCTGCGGGCCTTGGTGATCAGCTTCTCGGCGATGGGTCGGAGCGCCTTGGCCTTGGCCTCGGTCGTGACGATGCCCTCGGCGGCGAACAGGCTGGCCGCCAGGTTGGCCATCATCAGTCGCTGGTGGGCGGCGTCCCCGCCGAAGCGACGGCCCTTGCGGGGGGTGGCAGGCATCAGGTCAGTGACCCCTGACTCCGCCGGCTGCAAGCCGGCCCGGCACTATCGAGTTGTCTGTCATGGCGTTCTCCGCGGAGTCAGGAGTCCTCAATCCTTCGTGTGCAGCGACAGGCCGCGCTCGTCGAGCTTGGCGATCACCTCGTCGAGCGACTTCTGCCCGAAGTTGGTGATGGCCAGCAGGTCGTCCTCGGTCTTCTGGACCAGCTCGCCGACCGTGTTCACCTGTGCCCGCTTGAGGCAGTTGCGGGGACGCTCGGAGAGGTCGAGGTCCTCGATGGGCAGGTCGAGGTCGGGCGATCCGGCGCTGGTGACGGCCAGCTCGCCGAGCTCGAGGCCCTGGGGCCCGTCGCTCATGTCGGCGACCAGCGACACCAACGACCGCAGCGTGTCGCCCGCGGAGGCCAGGGCGTCGCGGGGCGAGATGGAGCCGTCGGTCTCGATGTCGATGACCAGGCGGTCGTACTCGGTCGACTGCTCCACGCGGGTGGGCTCGACGTCGAACGACACCCGGCGCACCGGGGCGAAGATCGAGTCGACCGGGATCACACCGATCGTCTCCGACGCCTTGTTGGCCTCGGCCGAGCGGTAGCCGCGGCCCTTGTCGACAGTGATGTCCACCGCGACCCGCCCCGACTTGTTGAGCGTCGCCAGGTGCAGCTCGGGGTTGAGGATCTCGACGTCGGAGGTGAGCTGGATGTCACCGGCGGTGAGGTCGGCCGGGCCACGCACGTCGAGGCGCAGCGTGACGGGCTCGTCGGCGTGGCTGACCAGCACGATGTCCTTCAGGTTGAGGATGATGTCGGTGACGTCCTCGACGACACCGGGGATGGTGTCGAACTCGTGCAGGGCGTCGTCGAAGCGGACCTGGGTTATGGCGGCGCCGGGAATCGACGACAGCAGCGTGCGCCGCAGCGAATTGCCGAGTGTGTGGCCGAAGCCGGGATCGAGAGGACCGATGGCGAACCGCTGACGGTTGCCCTCTTCCTCGGCGATCGGCTCGACGGTTGGGCGCTGCATGACCAGCATGGCGGGAGGCTCCCTGATGGCTTTCGGGGGACTACTTGCTGTAGAGCTCGACGATGAGCTGCTCGCGCACGGGCACGTCGATGTGCTCGCGCAGCGGGTACTCGCGCACCTTCACCGAGAGACCTTCGTCGGTGGAATCGAGCCACGGAGGTGGCGTGCGGGCCAGCACGTCACGGTTCCACTGGATGACGATCATCTGCCGCGCCTTGCCCCGCAGGCTGACCACGTCGCCCTTGCGGACGCGATAGCTGGGGATGTCGACGCGCTTGCCGTTGACCTCGACGTGGCCGTGGCCCACGAACTGCCGTGCCTGGGGCCGGGTCGACGCCCAGCCGGCGCGGTAGACGACGTTGTCGAGGCGACGCTCGAGGAGCTGGAGCATCAGCTCACCGGTGACGCCCTTGCGACGGCTGCACTCCTCGTAGAGGTTGCGGAACTGCCGCTCGTTGAGGCCGTACGTGAACCGGGCCTTCTGCTTCTCCTGCATCTGCAGCAGGTACTCGGAGGCGTTGCGCCGCCGGCTGCGGCCGTGCTCGCCCGGCGGGTACGGCCGGCGCTCCATGGCGCGGTTCTCGCCCACGGTGCCCCAGATGTTGGCGCCGAGGCGCCGGGAAACGCGGGCCTTGGGACCGGTGTAACGAGCCATCGCGCAGCTACCTCAGACGCGGCGCCGCTTGGGAGGGCGGCAGCCGTTGTGGGGGACAGGGGTGACGTCCTTGATGCCGGTGACCTCGATGCCGGCGTTCTGGATCGAGCGGATCGCGGTCTCGCGGCCGGAGCCGGGGCCCTTCACCTGCACGTCGACCTTGCGCACGCCGTGTTCCATGGCCCGGCGGGCGGCCGCCTCGGCGGCCATCTGGGCCGCGAAGGGGGTGGACTTGCGGGATCCCTTGAAGCCGACGTTGCCGGCCGAGGCCCACGACACCACGTTCCCCCCCTGGTCGGCGAAGGTGACGATGGAGTTGTTGAAGCTGCTCTTGATGTGCGCGACGCCGTGGCCGACGTTCTTGCGCTCGCGCCGGCGGGGGCGACGGCCCCCGGGGGACTTGGGCTTGGCCATCTACTTGCGAACCTTCTTCTTGCCGGCGACGGTCTTCTTGGGCCCCTTGCGGGTGCGGGCGTTGGTCTGGGTGCGCTGGCCGCGCACCGGCAGGCCCTTGCGGTGGCGCAGGCCCTGCCACGCGCCGATCTCCATCTTGCGCTTGATGTCCTGCTGGATCTCGCGCCGCAGGTCACCTTCGACCTTGAACGTGGTCTCGATGTGGCTGCGGATGCGGGCGACCTCGTCGTCGGTGAGGTCGCGCACTCGCGTGTCGGGGCTGATGTCGAGCGCGCGGCAGATCTCGGCGGATCGGGTGCGGCCGATGCCGAAGATGTAGGTCAGGGAGATCTCGATGCGCTTCTCGCGGGGGATGTCGACGCCGGCGATGCGGGCCATTCGCTCGTCCTTCTAGCCCTGGCGCTGCTTGTGGCGCGGGTTGGGGCAGATGACCTGCACGCGCCCATGGCGGCGGATCACCTTGCACTTCTCACAGATTGGCTTGACGCTGGGTCGGACCTTCATGGCGGTTCCCGTCACTTGTAGCGATAGGTGATGCGACCCCGGCTGAGGTCGTACGGGGTGAGCTCGACCTGCACGCGATCCCCCGGCAGGATGCGGATGTAGTGCATGCGCATCTTTCCGGAGATGTGCGCCAAGACCCTGTGGCCGTTTTCGAGTTCGACCCGGAACATGGCGTTGGGGAGGGGCTCGACGACGGTCCCCGCGAGCACGATCGCGTCTTCTTTGGACTTCGGCAGGGGTTGCTCCTCGTGGTGCTGCTGGTGCCGAGGCTCGGG